>SXID01000215.1 GCA_005772955.1 Planctomycetia bacterium | reverse complement strand
GCATCGAGGTGGGGAAGGTGTCGTTGGACGACTGCGACATGTTCACGTCGTCGTTCGGTTGAACCGGCTTCTTGCTGCCCATCGTACCGCCGGCCATTTGGATGGCGCGGTTCGAGATGACCTCGTTCACGTTCATGTTGGTCTGTGTGCCGCTACCGGTTTGCCAGACGCGGAGCGGGAAGTGATCGTCGAGCGCCCCCGCGATGACCTCGTCGGCGGCCTTACACACCAGATCGCAGGTGTTCGCGGGCATGAGGCCGAGCGAGTTGTTGGTGAGCGCCGCGGCCTTCTTGAGCGTGCCGAACGCACGAATAACGGCGCGTGGCATGGTGTCGATGCCGATGGCGAAGTGCGTGAGCGAGCGCGCCGTTTGCGCGCCGTAGTAGCGGTCGGCGGGCACGCGAATCGGCCCCATGCTATCGGTTTCCGTGCGGTACTCGGTCATCGCTGGCGTTCCTGCGGTAGAGAGGAAAGGGGAGTGTGGGTATTGTAGGAACGCGAAGACTTGGGTCTTCGTTCACCGCTCTTCGGCTTCCACCCACTTGGTGAGGGGTTCCGGTGGTGCCCACGCAGCGAGCCGCGCGAGCAACTCCGGCACGCTATCCGCCACCAGAAGCAACTCGCGGTGCTTGGGGCGAAGCAAGCCTTCCGTAACGATGTGATCGAGCCATGCGAGCAGCGGCGTGAAGAACCCGTTCACATTGAGAACCGCGACCGGCTTGTTGTGAATACCGAGTTGCGCCCAGGTGATGATTTCGAATAGCTCGTCGCACGTGCCGTAGCCGCCGGGCATCGCGACGAACGCATCCGCGCGATCCGCCATCAGTGCCTTCCGCTCGTGCATCGTGTTCACCACGATCAGTTCGGTGCAGTCTTCCAGTGCAATCTCCTTGAGCGCGAGCGAGTGCGGAATCACGCCGACAACGCGCCCGCCAGACGCGAGCGCGGCGGTCGCGACTTCGCCCATCAGCCCAACACGTCCACCGCCGTAAACCAGTGTCAGGTTGTGCGCGGCGAACGCGCGCCCCAACTCGCGCGCGGCCTCTGCGTACACGGGGTTGGTCCCAGACGCCGAACCGCAGAATACGCAGACGGAGTTCATGAGTTTGTGGTGATTCGTTTGGAGGAATCTGCATGCGACTCCTCAGGGGTTACCGCGACAGCGGGGGCGCTTGGGAGATTTCCCAGGAAGCCGCTCCGCGCAATGGCGTCCTCGAACTCTGTTCCCTTGCGGAGCAACAGCAGCAATGGCGTGGTGAGCATCGTTGTCGCTAACGCCATGATGACCAACACGCAGAACAAACTGCGTGGCACCACGCCCAGTTCGTAGCCGATGTTAATGGCGATCAGCGCCATCAGTCCGCGGGCGTTCATCATCGCGCCGATGATCCCGGCCTCCTTCCAGGTGAACCCGCTCAGGCGTGCGGCCAAGCCGCAGCCCGCGAGTTTACCCAGCACCGCCGCGGCGACCACCGCACTGCAGATGAACCACATCGCGCCGCCGTGCAGCGAACTGATGTCGGTGCGTAGACCGGTGTACGTGAAGAACACTGGCACGAAGAACGATGTGACGATGTCGTGCAACTTCGCGTGCGCGGCGCGCTGGAGTTCCGTCTGGTCGGACAGAACCGCGCCGAGCAGGAACGCGCCGAACACCGCGAAGATGCCGATCAGGTTCGTCGCCACGGACGCGAGCAGCACGCACACGAGCATCACGGCCAGCGCCGTCGCACTGAGCCGGCCGCCGTTCTCGCGCAGCGAGAACGCGAAGTACCGCACCAGCACCGGGCGTACAAAAAACCACATGAAGAGCGCGAACGCGACCGTCAAGCCAACCATGCGAAGCGTTTCGATCATCTGGAAGTTCGACTTGAGGAGCGCGGTGATGCTCGCGAGCAGAACCCACCCCACGGCGTCGCTGAGGCCGGCCGCCGCGAGCGTGACAGCGCCGAGCCGGGTCCGGGTGATGCCGAGTTCCATCATGATCCGGCCGAGGACTGGGATCGCAGTGATGGACAGGGTCAGCCCCACGAACAGCGAGACACCGACCAACGGGACCGGTCCCGCGGTCGGGTGCGGTTCCAGATGCGGGTGGATCAGGAAGGTCAGCGCCGTACCGAGCGCGAACGGCACCGCCAACCCCGCGAGCGAGATCAGCACCACTGCGGGCCCGCTCTCCCGGACGTGTCTTGGTTCTAGTTCCAACCCGACCAGGAACATCAAGAAGATCAAGCCGAACTGCGAGATGACGGTGAACACCTTCGGTAGCATCGCGTCCGCGAGCGGCTGTGACATTCCCTCAAGCGTGGGCTTGAAAACGGACGTGAACAACTCCGGGTACAGCCAACCCAACAGCGACGGTCCGAGCAGCAGCCCGGCCACGATCTCGCCGACCACGCTAGGCTGACCGACCCTCCGCGCCAGCGCCCCGAACAGCCGCGCCGCCGCGATGATGACCGCCAATTGCACTAAAACCGGCAGCAGCAGGTGTTCGACATCCAGTTTTACGAGCGATTCGGCGTCGGTCATTGCGAACGGCAGGCTCGTGCGGGGGGCGGGCAGGGCGGTCAGACGTGATACCCGCGAAGGGCGACGCTGTTTACAATGTGGTCACCGTTTCTTGGCTTTTCGCAGGTCGTCCAGGTTCGCCTGGCAATATGCACACCCAATTGTCTTGAGGTGGAATTCGACGTACTCGAGCAACTCCGGGTCGCCGGCTCCGAGCAGGAAGCCGCCGAGTTGGTCGCGGCTGGGGCAACTCACACGTTCACGCCGCCAGATTGCACCGACCGTGTGTTCGCCGCGGTCCTGCTGTTCGACCACCTCTCGGTAGAGTGCGCGCAAATCGGCCGACTCTCGCAGCGCTTTCTCGACTGACGCGAGTTCCGTGTCGGGGAGCGCGTCGTTCATATAGTCAAGGAGCATCTGACGGGTGATCGCGGACATGGTAGGTCTCGCGGAACGTGTTCGCCCATCAGTATATCGACCGACGCGGGGCCGTTCATCGGGCAACCGTGAGTATCGGTCACCTTCATCCGCGAAGAGATGTGGGGCAACACCGACATGCTCGTACTGGAAACGGTGTGGCGTGCGCTTCGGTAGTGCCAAGTTCCAGGTTGAAAACGAAGCCAACTGGTTCCGTCTTCAACTTGGAACTTGGGACTGCTGGAACTTGGAACTACTTGTTCCCGATCGCCCAGAGGTAGCCCCAGCCGCGGATGTAGATGCGGCCATCGGCGACGGCCGGCGACGCGTACAGTGTGTCCGGGAGCGTGTTCGTGCCGATCTTCTTGAACTCCTTACCGGCCTGAACCACGTCCGTCGCGCCGCCAATCCCGGTGACGTAAATCTTCCCGTCAGCCGTCACGATCTGCGCGCGGTGGATGCCCTTCGTGAGCTGTTCCTTGTAGAGTTGCTTGCCGGTCTTCGCTTCGACCGCGGTGAACGGTCCGTCGCCAGTGAAGTAGACGACTTCGCCGATGCGGATCGGCGCGACCACATCGGGCGTGTAATTGATGCGCCACTGTTCGGCCTTGTTCTCGGGGTCGATGGTGCCCTTCGCGCCAACTGGGTTGAGTGCGACTGTCGGGCCGTTCTTGCACGACGGCACCACGATCAGGTCCGACAGAACGAGCGGGCACGAGACGAACCGCCACGCCCCGTTGTTGCTCGGATTCAGTGCCGCGACCCGCCACACTTCCGCGCCGTCTTCGAGTTTGTGCGCGGTGCAGTAGTCGTTGCCGTGCGCGACCAGGAGCGGGCCGCCTTCGCCTTCCCACAGGAACGCGGAGGCGTAGGTGTCCGGGCTTTCGCCCTTGCTGTAGCCGGGCCGGTTCACCTTCCACACTTCCTTGCCGGTCGCCGCGTCGAACGCGACAAGAATCTGCGCGCCACGGTGCATCACCTGTGCGTAGAGTTTGTCCTTGAACAGCACCGGGGTCCAATGGCAGCCGAACTGGATGCCGAACTTGCCGTATTTCTGGAGGTCGAGATCCCACACGGCCTTGCCCGCGACCGTGTAGCACGCGAGTTTGCCGTTGCCGACGAACGTCCAGACGTGCTTGCCGTCGGTGGTGCAGGACGCGGACGCGTCGTTGCCCTCGCCGCCCTTGTACTTCAGCTTCCCGGTGTTCGAGAGGACTTGCTTCCACTGTTCCTTGCCGTCGGTGCCGACGCACATGAGTACGATGTCGTCGCCATCGGCGGAGGTGATGAAGATCTGCTTGCCCCAGATGGCGGGCGTTGAGGAGCCTTGCCCCGGCATCTTGAGCTTCCAGACGATGTTCTTGTCTGGTCCCCATTCGGTGGGGATGCCCTGCTCGGCGGAGTGGCCGTCGTTCTTGGGGCCGCGCCACTGCGGCCAGTTATCGGCGGAAGCCGGCGCGGCAATCGCGGCGACAGCGAACGCGGTAAGGAGGAACAGGCGCTTCACGGCGGGGGTCTCCAACGGTTAAAAGGGTTGCTTCGGGTTTGTGCGCGCGAGGCGCGGTGGGTGGAGTGACAGGGTACCGGCTCTGCGGGCGCGGTTCAATACGATAGGGGCATTCGGAGTCGATGTCTTGAAATCGAGAGAGGTGTGGCTGTGGGGGTCGTAGTTCAGAAGTTCGGTGGGTCGAGCGTGAAGGACGCGGACAGCGTCATGGAAGCCGCACGCAAAGCCGTTCGCGCGAAACACGCGGGCAACAAGGTCATCGTCGTCGTGTCCGCGCAAGGCAGCACGACAGATGATCTCATTGCGAAAGCAGCACAAATCACGGGCACACCGTCGGCGCGCGAAATGGATATGCTCCTCGCGACCGGTGAGCAGATCAGCATCGCGCTCACAGCAATGGCGATTCAAGAACTCGGTGAGATGGCGATCAGTTTTACGGGTTCGCAGATCGGAATCGTCACCGACAGCACGCACCGCAAAGCCCGCATCAAGAAGATCGACACGGTGCGCCTCTGCGAAGCACTCGACACTGGGCACATCGTCGTGCTCGCGGGCTTTCAGGGCATCGATGAACTTGGCGACATCTCCACGCTCGGCCGCGGCGGTTCGGACACAACCGCGGTCGCGGTTGCGGCTGCCGTAAAGCTCGCGGGCTACGAGGTCGAGTGCGAAATCTACACCGACGTGGACGGCGTCTCCACCACCGACCCGCGAATCGTGCCCGACGCGCGCAAGATGGACGCCATTAGCTACGACGAGATGCTCGAAATGGCGAGCATGGGCGCCGGCGTGATGCACTCGCGCAGCATCGAGTTCGCCAAGAAGTTCGACGTCCCTCTTATGGTTCGCAACGCGAAGTCCGACGCTATTGGAACCTGGATCGTGCCCGAAGCGCCGTGGATGAGCGAAATCCCCGCGTGCGGTGTGGCCCTTGCAGCCGACGAAGCGCGATTGGTTCTCGAAGGCGTGCCGGACCGCCCCGGCGTGAGCCATCGCGTGTTCGCCGCGCTCGCGGACGCGAACATCGCGGTGGACATGATCGCGCAGAGCGTCGGCACCGGCGGCAAGGCGACCATCGGGTTCACCGTGCTGAACACCGAACTCGACCGCACGAAGAAACTGCTCGCCCCGATCGTCGCGGAGTTGGGCGCAACGCTGAACGAAACTGGCAAGGTGAGCAAGGTGTCGGTGGTGGGTGCTGGGATGCGCGCGATCTCGGGCGTCGCGGAGCGCATGTTTCAGGCGCTCGCGACCGAGGGCGTGAACCTGAAGATGATCACCACCGGCGACATCAAGATTAGCGTGCTGGTGGAAGAAGACGGATTAGGCGAGGCGGGGGTGACCGAGTCGCCTACCGGCGAGCCGATCAAGAAATCGCACCTGGAGAGCAAGAAGGCAGTTCGCGGCCGGAAGGCACTGAAGGCGGTTCACGCTGCGTTCGCCCTCGCGAATGTACGCAAGGGAGCAGGCGAGGTGCCCGCGAGCGGCGAGTTCAAGCCGCGACCGAACCCGCTGATGGTGTCCGGTGCGAAGGACCGCGAAGCCGCCATCGCGAAACTCGACGGCATGGAAGATGTCCTCGTGAGCGGCGTTCACCTCAACACCGAGCAGAGCCGCGTCACGATTCACGACCTGCCGGATCGCCCCGGAAATTGCTCGAAGGTGTTCAACGCGGTCGCGACCGGCGGCATCCTTGTTGACATGATCGTTCAGAACCAGAGCGGCCCCGCGAAGGCGGAACTCTCCTTCACCGTGCCGCGCGCGGACTTAACGCGTGCATTGAAGCGGACACAGGATGTGGTGCGCGAGATCGACACGGCGTGCCGCGTAGTGGGTGACGGAGACATCGCGGTGTTGTTCGTGCTGGGTGTGGGAATGCGGACACACACCGGCGTCGCGAAGACGATGTTCGGCGCGCTGGCTTCGCGCGGCATCAACATCGCGATGATCAACACGAGCGAGGTGTGCGTGGGTGTGGTGATCGAGAGCGCTCGCGGTCAGGAGGCGCTCGCGTGCCTGACGGAAGCGTTCAAACTGGGGTAGGAGTTGTTTCAGAGTCCAGGTTCAGACAGTTTCGCGGTTGCATCGCGGGTCTCAGCCTGGAACCTGGAGTTGCTCTTACGGCATCGGCTCGGCTTTGAACATCACCTGTTTGCCCTCCATGTAGGTGTCTACCTTCGCCCGCTCGCCGCCTTCAAACACGGCAACGCCCGTGTAGACGCCTGGCCCGCTCTGCTTGGTGAGCGAGAGCGACTGCACCTTCAACTGGGTCTGCGTCTCGAGGCTTTGGCGGACGGTCTTTTCCAGCGCGGCCTGTCCCGGAACCGCGGTCCACTCGGCCTTCCCACCCTGCGGCGGACGCGCGGTCACGTCGTAGGTGTCGCCGTCGGCGGCGGTCGCTGTGCCGACGTACCCGCCGTCGGCTTGCTTGGAGAGGTTGACCGCAGTGATCTCCACGCCCAGCGCGGTCTTCATTTCGTTCTTGATGGACTTCTCGATCTCGGACTTGCTCGGCGCGCAGCCTGTGAGCGCGAGGGAGAGGACGGGCACGACGAACGCGGCGAATCGGAACACGGGTCATCCTCCAGGTGAGCGCAAAGCGGGATACTAGAGATGCTACAAACGCCCCGGCCGCGCGTCAGTCGGTTAGTTCGTGAGCGTCTTCGGGACGGAGTGTTCTTTTAGCCGCGTCGCGAGTTCGTCGCGGCGCTCGGTGAGGTATTGCAACTCATTCGCGTCGCGCCGCGGGTCGCCAGGCTTCAGGCACGCGGTGAGCGCTTCCAACTCGCGCGGCCCGCCGATCTTTACGAGCGCGTCTGCCGTGGCGTAGCGCACACTGTCCGCGTCGTCCGACAACAGCGGGTCGGGAGAACAGCGTTCCCGCAGCGCGCGAGAAGGGAAAGCACGACCAACGCTACGAGCGTTCGTGCGAACCGATGAGTTCCTCCACGAACCAGACGAGCGCGACCGCTGCGGCAAACACTTCCTGAACCGCTCACCTACTCACCGGTCTTGCGCTTCGGCGGGTCGCGGTAGTCCAGCGGTGGCGGCTGGTCCTTCTCCAGCATCGCTGCGTACTTACGGCCGTCGAGCCGCTTCGTCAGTTCGGCTTTCGCATCCGCGCGAAGTTTCTCGTCCGTGAACAGATCGTAAGCGGTCGCGGCCAGCGTGCGCGCGGCGAGGTTCATGCCCTTCTTCGCGATCGTCGTTCCGCCGCACGCGACCGCTTGCCACGAGTGCCCCGGCGTGCCCGGTACCCAGCACGCGGTGCCGAACCCGACCACCGGCACCACCCACGACACGTCGCCCACATCGGTGCTGCCGCCGCTCGACTTACCGGACACGTCGAACACCCGTTCGATGTCTTCCAGCGGTGGCGGCTTGTCGCCGAACGTCTCACGCAACCGCACCGCGAACTTCGTTTCGGTGTCGTCGTACTTCAGATCGTTCAGCGCGGTGAGGTTCTTCTTCGCGACCTGCGCGAGCGTGTCGTTGGGCAGAATCTCCATCGTGCCGCCGAGGTAGACCACTTCGAGTTTGGTTTCCGTCGCGAGCGCGGCACCTTGCGCGCACTTCAGCAATCGCGGGTAGAGCTTCTGCACCACGTCGGCTTTCGGGTGCCGCACATAGAAGAAACCCTCCGCGAACTCCGGCACCACGTTGGCCGCCCCGCCGCCCGATGTAACCGTGTGGTGAAGGCGCGTGCCGTCGGGCGTGTGTTCGCGGAGCAGTTCCACGCCGTGCATCGTGAGTACGAGCGCGTCGAGTGCGCTACGGCCCTTCTCAGGCGAACCGGCCGCATGTGCGGCGGTCCCGTGGAACCGGAACTTTACTGCTATCCGTGCCAGACAACTCGCGTCGCCGGCGCTGTTGCGCGCGCCGGGGTGCCAGTGAAGAACCGTGTCGCAGTCGTCGAACAACCCGGCTCGCGTCATGAATACCTTCGCGGCCCCGCCCTCTTCCGCCGGGCACATGTAGAAGCGGACCGTGCCCTTCAGCTTCCCGGCCTTGATTTGCTCTGCAATGGCAATGCTCGCGGAGAGTGACGCGGTGCCGAAGAGGTGGTGTCCGCAGGCGTGCCCGTTGCCGTTCGCGTCCTTACGCGGGCTGCGGAATGGCACCGCTTCTTGCGACAGTTCCGGGAGCGCGTCGAACTCACCGAGGATGCCTATGACCGGCTTGCCCGAACCGAACTCCGCAGTGAACGCGGTCGGAATCTTCGCCACGCCGCGCTTCACCTTGAACCCGGCTTTCTCGGCGATCTCCGCGAGCACCGCGGAGGATTTCTTCTCCTGATAGCCAGGCTCCGCCCATTCCCAGATCTTGAGCGCCGTACCCCAGTTCGCGTCCGCGTGCGTCCCGGCCGACTTCACGGCAGCGTCCTTCTGCGCGAAGGCGAACGTGGGCAGAGCGAAGAGCGCGAGCAAGGAAAGCAATCGCATGGTGTGTCCTGTAGCGAAGGTGGGAAGTGTGATTCTCCTTCAAGTGGGCGAAAGGAGCAATCGTGACGTGCGCAATCGTTTAGCGGCCGTCCCTACGGGACGACCGACACTCCGCGTTCCGCGTTCCCGCTACGCACCGTACTTGCCGAGGCGCCCCGCGTGGGCCATTGCGAGCAGCATCAGGTGCATGGCCTGGAACTGACCCAACCCGCCGCGTAAGCACGCCCGCTCGCTGAACTCCGTCACCTCGTCCGGGCGGCACAGGTCCGCGCACAACATCGTTGGGACCGGGTGCCACGAGTGCGACTTCATCTTGCTCGGCGTGCTGTGGTCGCCGGTCACGATGAACACGTCCGGATTCAGCGCGAGGATGCCTGGAATCACCGCGTCGAGTTGCTCGATCATCTGCACCTTCGCGGGGAAGTTCCCGTCCTCGCCGGTGCTGTCGGTGTACTTGTAGTGCATGAAGAAGAAGTCGTAGTCGTTCCACACCTTCGCGAGCGTATCAACCTGTCCTTGCAGCGTCTGACCAGGGTCGAGAATGTCCATCCCCACGAGCCGCGCCAGCCCCTTGTACATCGGGTACACCGCGATGGCGGCGGCCTTCAGCCCGTACACGTCGGCAAAGGTCGCGATCTTTGGGTAGGTCGCGAACCCGCGGAGGGTGGCGCCATTGATCGCGCCCTCAGTCGCGAGAACCTTCGTTGCCTCCGCGATGAACTGGTTCACCACTGCCGCGGTCTTCTTGGAAGCGGCATCCGCGCCTTCGGCTTTCAGGGGCACCACCCCGACCTGCTGCGGGTCGGTGTCGTTCACGCGATCGCCCAGACCGTCCCCGCGAATCACCAACACGAACCGGTGTTCCTTCACCGGTTCGACGAACAGTTCCACGCCTGGAATCTTGATCGCGCGAAGTTTTTCGACTGCCGCCTTATTCTTTTCGTTGGTCGGGCGACCGGCGCGGCGGTCGGTGATCTTGCCGTCGGCGCCGAGCGTGCAGAAGTTTCCGCGAATCGCCACATCTTTCGAGCCAACCGCGAAGTTGATGCCCAGCGCTTCGAGGATGCCGCGCCCAATGCGGTATTCGAGTGGGTCGTAGCCGAACAGCCCCAGGTGCCCAGGGCCGCTGCCGGGCGTTATTCCCGGCAGAACCGGCACGCTCAGGCCGGTCACGCCGTTTTTCGCGCAGGCGTCGAGGTTCGGCGTGCGTGCGGTTTCCAGTTCGGTCAGACCGCCCGGTTTCAGAGGGAGTCCGCCGAGTCCGTCGGCCACCAGCAGAACGATCTTGGTTTTCGCGGGTTCGCGGAGGTCGCGGACGAGTTCGTGTATGTTCATGCGGAAGAGTTTACGCCTCGCAAATAATGACGTACAGTTAAAGCGCCCGGAATCGGCGTCTGCGGAATCCGTGACGCTCGTTCAACAGAGACTACCCGATGCAATTGCCCGACGAGAACATCGAGTACCAGTTTTCACGGCTGCTCGCCCAGCCATCCGAATCCTGGACCCCACTCGCCGAGCTACAACACCAACACTTCCTCCTGCCCGAACAGGTGGACGAAGCGAAGCAGTGGGTCATGTCTATTCGCGGGCAGGTGGTTGCGGAACGCGAGCTTCAGAACCCGCCGCCGAAAATGCGCCCGCTCCAACCGGGGTTCATCGACCTGCCGCAAAAGATGCTCGACGGCTACAAGCGGAAGCAGGACGCGAGCGAACTCGGCAAGCTTTTGCGGCGTGCGCAGCAACTCCGCGACACCGTGGACCGGGTCGTCATCCTCGGTATCGGCGGGAGCTACCTCCCGTCGAAGGCGATCTTCGGTGCGCTCTGTCACACGCATCACAACGAACTGCCCGCGAACCTGCGGATGGGCAAACCCCGAATCTATTTTGAAGGTAACGACCTGGAAAACGACTCGCTGCAAGACCTCTTCGAACTGCTCGAAAACACCTGCGTCGATCCCGACATCATCGGTGAACGTTGGGGAGTGGTGGTCGCGAGCAAGTCGGGGAGTACGCTCGAAACGGCCGCGGCGTACCGGGCCGTGAAGGTCGAGGCGCAGAAGTTCTACGGCCCAAAGAACGAGATACTCAAGAAGGTGATTGTGCCGATCACCGGGCAGAACAGCAAACTCCGCAACCTGTGCAAAGCCGATGGCTTCCCGGACGACGACATTCTCACGGTTCCGGACGACGTGGGCGGGCGGTTCACTGCGTTCACCGCGGTGGGATTGTTGCCGGCCGCGGTGATGGGTCTCGACGTGCGCGCCATGTTGCTCGGCGCTGCTGCGATGACGCGACGGTTCCTTGAGGAACCGTTCGACCACAACCCGGTGTTGCAGTTCGCCACGGTGAACCACCTGATGACCGAGCGTGGCAAGACAACGCGCGTGTTAACCACATGGTCGCGGAAACTCGAAGCGGTGGGCTGGTGGTACGACCACCTTCTGAGCGGATCGCTTGGGAAGTACGGTCGCGGGGCAACCCCGATCACGACGGTGGGCGCGCGCGACCTGCACAGTCGCGGTCAGCAGCACCATGACGGCACACGCGACAAGCTGATCAACAACCTGGTGGTGAAACAGATCAAGCACCCGCCGGTGATGCTGGGCATGTCGGAACGCAACGAGGACGACCTGAACCAGTTCAGCCGCAAGGGACTGCCGGACATACGGGAAGCCGCGATCAAGTCCACAAACGAATCCTACGCGGACGCGGCGCGCCCGGTGGCGGACATCACGCTCCCGATGATCAGCGAACACACCATCGGCCAGTTGCTCCAGATGCTGATGCTGGCAACGGTGGTGGAAGGCCGACTGAACGGCACGAACCCCTACGGTCAACCGGGTGTGGATGCGTACAAGAACAACATGATCCGCGCCCTGAAGGCGGTGCCGAACTTGCCGAAGGGTGAGGTCCGCGACCAAGCGAAGGGCGTGTGAACGAAGCCGCGTGCGCAAGCGATTCAGTGCAAACGGCCTGCGTGGGTGACCACGGCGAGCCGCGAATCGCTGGAAATGCATGCGGGTGGGGTCAGAGGTGACAACCGTACCGAACGACCCCGCTCAGCAGATATGAAGTTGCGCTCGATGCGTGTGCAAGAAGAATTGGCATTTGGTTTTCGCCCCGGAGGGGCGTTGGATGGTAGCCAGGGGTGAAGCGAACCGAAGGTGAGCGCAACCCCTGGTGGGTGAGACAAAATAACCAGAAGCCCCG
>SXID01000214.1 GCA_005772955.1 Planctomycetia bacterium | reverse complement strand
CTGATCGACGAGACGACCGCGATCAAGCGCGTCGCCCCAGACTCGCTCAACCACCTGCTCCAACCGCAACTCGACCCGAAGTCAAAGGTGGAAGTGGTGGCGAAGGGCATCGCGGCCAGCCCCGGCGGCGCGAGCGGTATCGTCCTGCTGTCGGCCGAAGCCGTGGTCGAACACGCCGCGAAGCACCCGAACGATCACATCATGCTCGTGCGGAAGGAAACGTCACCTGAAGACGTGGCCGGGATGCACCTCGCGAAAGGCATTCTGACCAGCACCGGCGGCAAGGCCAGCCACGCGGCGGTGGTCGCGCGCGGCTGGGGCAAGCCGTGCGTCGTTGGCTGCGGCGATATGAAGATCGACGAGGTGTCGCAGACGATCAACATCTCCGGGAAGACCGTGAAGGCCGGTGAGTTCCTCACCATCAACGGCACCACCGGCGACGTGATGATCGGCAAGGTTCCCACCATCGCGCCGAGCATGACGGGCGACTTCGCCACGCTGATGACGTGGGCCGACAAGGTGCGGAAACTGAAGATCCGCACGAACGCCGACACGCCCGCGGACACCGCGAAGGCGCGCGAGTTCGGGGCCGAAGGCATTGGCCTCTGCCGCACCGAACACATGTTCTTCACCGGTGCGGACGAGGCCGAGAAGAAGGCCCGCATCTCGTCCATCCGCGAAGTGATCCTCGCCGAAACGCCGGAGACCCGTGCGGCCGGGCTGGCGAAGGTGCTGGTGTTCCAGAAGAAGGACTTCATTGGCATCTTCGCCGCGATGGACGGCTATCCGGTCACCATCCGGTTGCTCGACCCGCCGATGCACGAGTTCCTCCCGCACGACGACAACCCGACCGGCCAAACTGACGTTGCCAAAGATCTCGGCGTCACGGTCGCGAAGGTGCGCGAGCGCAGCGGCGAACTGCACGAGATGAACCCGATGATGGGGTTCCGCGGGTGCCGCCTGCCGATCGTGTACCCCGAGATCGGCGACATGCAGGTGCGAGCGATTATCGAGGCTGTGATCGAGGTGAAGAAGCAGGGCAAGAGCGTGCTGCCGGAGATCATGATCCCGCTCATCGGCACCGCGGACGAACTCATCATCCTGAAGAAACGCGCGATCGAGGTGGCCGAAGAGACGATGAAGAAGGCCGGTGTGAAGTTCGAGTACCAGGTCGGCACGATGATCGAGTTGCCCCGCGCCGCACTAATGGCGGGGCCGATCGCGGAGGAAGCCGAGTTCTTCTCCTTCGGCACCAACGACCTGACGCAGATGACGTTCGGCGTGAGCCGCGACGACATGAACGGCTTCCGCGCCGCGTACCTGAAAGAGAAGATTTGGGCGGTAGACCCGTTCGAGTCGATCGACCAGGCCGGCGTGGGCCAGCTCATCGACCTCGCCATCAAGAACGGCCGCGCCTCGCGCAAAGCGAAGCACAACCAGCACCTGAAGATCGGTATCTGCGGCGAACACGGCGGCGACCCCGACAGCGTGGTGTTCTTCCACAAGGTCGGGATGGACTACGTGAGCTGCTCGCCGTTCCGGGTGCCAATCGCGCGCCTGGCCGCGGCGCAGGCTGCGCTGGGTGAGACGGCACGTGACAAGTAACCACCAATTCGTTTAGCCGCGACTCGGAGGGGAGCGTGAACCTTCACGCTCCCCTCCGAGTCGCGGCTAAACAGAGGCTTTTCCCACACCACCCCGGAGGCTTACGCTCATGTGCTGTTTCTCCGGCAAGGTCGATGTCGTCGCGGACACCAACATCTTCGCGCGCGCGGCGAAGGACGACCGACAGGTCCTCGTGTACAGCATGTCGTTCCAGTCGGGTGCGGACATCGCGATGATCCTCCCCATCCCAACCCCAAAGGCCAGCGCTGAGGACGCGGTCAAGTTCATCAGCCTCAAGAAGTACGAGGACTTCTTCGCGGACCTGCGGAAGGGCTTCCCGGTTCCGCCTCCGCCGCGCGGGAAAGACCTTAGCAACAGCCCGCCAAAGGGCGGCCCCGCGCTCGTGGTGGTCGAAGTCGGCGACTTCGTCGCGTCGTTCGTGCCGTCGGTGAAAGACTTCGACCGCCTCGACAAGCAGTTCCGCTTGCCGGAAGGCGTGTGGGAGAAGTTGCCACAGTACAAGGAGTTCGGGTTCGCGGTGTTCAAACTCAAGAAGCCGCAGAAGGGCCAGAGCAAGGTTCACCCGATGGCGTTCGAGTTCCCGCGAGCCGACAAGAAAGTGCTATTCTTCCCGACGGTTCACATTCACGATGGCAAGGTGTCCGAGAAGGCCGGTTTCGACCACTCACTGTTCTGTCAGATGAGCGGCGACGCACCGCTGAAGTGGGAGGAATCCGAAGCGCTGGCCGACACGTTCGTGAAGGTGAAGCAGACCGAGGGAATCGTGGACGGCACCGCTCACGTGTACCGCAAGCAGATGCGCGGCACCTTCGACAACAAGGACGTGCTGGTGTGACGCGAAGCGAGGTCGAGAGCCTGGCCGGGTGGCTGGGCTTTTCGCGTCGCGCGCGGTACGATCAAGCCAGACCGGAGGGAACAACAATGACACCGACGACCACAGAACGGTCTGCTCACCGCGCGGCAGTGGAGCGGCTGACGAAAGAACTGGCGCGGTCGAAGCCGGATGGTTGGCGGGTCCGTGTCCAACTGCCAATTGCACTCACAAACAGCGTGCCTGAACCTGATGCATTCGTCCTTCGCGGCGACGAATACCTCTTCGACAGTTGGCACCCGAACGCTGCGGATTTCGGGATCGTAATCGAAGTGTCCGACTCAACGCTCGAACTGGATCGCGCTGGGAAGGGCCGCATCTACGCCCGCGCGGGCATCCCGGTGTACTGGATCGTCAACGTCGCGGACAAGCAGGTTGACGTGTACACCGACCCGGACGCGAGCGGGTACAAGACGCGCACCGACTACGCGCCCGGCGTCGCGGTACCCATCACCCGCGACGGTGCCGCGTTGGGCACGATTCCCGTGAACGAACTGGTGCCGTGAGGCTCACGCGGTCGGCAGGAAGATGTGGGCGTAACCGCCTTCGTGATGAATTAGCGACACGCGCGGTGATTCGCACCAGATGAACAGCACGTCGTGATGGAGCGAACACGGGCAGCCCGCGACGAACTCCCGCAACACTTCACCAGAAGTCAGATACGGCTCACGTCGCGCCCAGAAGCAATCATCTGGAATGAACCAGAGCGGACCGGACGTCGTCGGGTGGCTCTCGAAGACGCGGTCGAACAGTTCCAGCTTCGTCAGTTCCTCGAACGAGGTCGTTCCTTCGCCAGCCGGATTACCCCGCCAAGGGTTCGGAAAGAGGTCAAAGTTGAGCGGGACGCCGAGCTGCTGTGCCGCCGCGCAATTGGGATCGGGGCACATACTCATCGGATGGTGGAGCTTATCCGTTATCGGTGCGAAGAGAGATTGGAGCCGCGCCTGAGCCGCGATCCAGCCCGGCTGCTGCCAGCACGGTTCTTGCTTTGATCTTTCGACTGAGGCGGCCATCTGCTCTTCGGCCATTTTCCGTCGCGCGGGGTCCATTGCCACTAATCCCCGCCGCCGGTGTCGAACTCGTCGAGCAGGTGGCCAAGTTTGTCCTTCTTCGTTTGCAGGTAGTCGCGGTTGTGGTCGCCGGACAGCATCTGGATTGGCACGCGCTCTACGATGCGCAACCCGTAACCCTCCAGCCCGATCACCTTTCGCGGGTTGTTCGTGAGCAGCCGGATGTCGCGTACACCGAGGTCGTGAAGGATTTGGGCGCCGATGCCGAAGTGCCGGAGGTCCGGAGCGAAGCCGAGACGCTTGTTCGCTTCGACCGTGTCCAGCCCTTCTTCTTGCTGAAGCTTGTATGCCTTCAGTTTGTTCAACAGGCCGATGCCGCGGCCCTCCTGCCGCATGTACACGATCACCCCGCGACCGGCTTTCGCCACCTGCTGCATCGCGTACTTCAACTGCGGACCACAGTCGCACTTCGCCGAGTGCAGCACGTCGCCCGTCAAGCACTCGCTGTGCATCCGCACCAACACCGGTTGCTCCTGTACTGGGATTGTGGGGACTCCGGTCGCTGACGCTCCCGGCTCGCCAAGATTCTCAGACGGTACGCCGATGCCGCCGAGCGCCAGCGCGAGGTGCGGTTCGTGATCCACCATCGACGAGTACGCGAACAGGTCGAACACGCCGAACTCGGTGGGCAACTTCAGCGCAATCTCGCGCTTGATGAGTTTCTCGCGGCGACGCCGGTACTCGATCAAGTCCGCGATCGTACACATCTTCATCGCGTGCTTCTCGCAAAACCCGCGGAGGTCCGGTAGGCGCGCCATGCTCCCGTCTTCGTTCAGGATTTCGCAGATCACCGCGACCTCGCGCAAACCCGCGAGCCGGCACAAGTCCACGCTACCCTCGGTGTGACCCGCACGCACCAGCACGCCGCCGGGCCGGGCGATGAGGCCGTCCATGTGACCCTTGTCGCGCACAAGGTCTTGTGGACCGGAAGCGGGGTCGGCGCACACTTTCACTGTGTGCGCACGGTCGAACGCGGAGATGCCGGTACTGACGCCGAACCTGGCGTCGAAGTTGTGAGTAAAGGGCGTCGCGGTCGGATCGAGGTGTACGCCGGGAAGGAGGTCGAGCCCCAGGCGGTCGGCGTGCGGGCGCGAGAAGGACACGCAGAGCCGCCCGCACGCATGGTGGATCATGAAGTTGATGGCCGCGGGTGTCATCGCTTCCGCGGCCATCACGAGGTCGCCCTCGTTCTCGCGATGCTCGTCGTCCACGAGCACGATCATCCGGCCGGCGCGGAGTTCGTCGAGTGCCGCGTCGATGGTGCAGAACCCTTCGGCGGTGCGGGGCATGGTGGTCTCCGGGCTGAGGTCGCGTCTACGGCTATTGTAACGCCCGAAAGGTAGGTCACTCGCTCCGCGAGTGACTCGCGTGACGAATCGGGTGCGTACAAGGGTCGCGAAGGCGCGACTCGCGGAGCGAGTCGCCTACCTTGCTAGCCTCAGTGCCCGCCGGCCCCGTGCCCGCCCGGACCGCCACCCGGCGGACCCTGGCCCGGTTGCTGTTGGATGTTCACTGGGGTCAGGTCCGATTCGATTCGCACCACGCGCCAGGATAAGGGCTTGTCGCGAGTCATGTTCGTGGGCGGGGAGATCGACGGCGTTTCGTTCTTCGCCGCGGACTTGCGTTCCTTGAGTTCGGCGAGCAACGCCGGATCCTTGCATGCGATCACGACCCTCCCGCGAGCGGTCTCCGGCTTCCCGGTGGCGTTCTGAATGGGAATCTCGATGGGCACGTGGATCTCGATGGCCGTGTCGGTGATCTTGAGGACGTTCTCCTTGTCGGGTATGCCGCCGCTCGGATCCTTGAGCCGCCGCCCGGCCTCGAACACCCCCTGCGCGTTCCACGCCGCGAGGAACTTGTTTGTCTGGCCCGGCTCCGGTTTACCATTGCCCGGCAACCGGAAGAAGTTGTTCGCGAGGTACTCCGTGTAGCCGCCCGGGTGGAGGACACCCATCGGGGCGGCAAAGAAGAGGTGCGTTAGTGGGGTCCGAACGACCCCTATCCAACTCGGGTCGCCGTTCTCGGCGATGAACGCGTGGTACAGGTACGGGTGCCCGGTCGGGCCGAAGTTGACGTGCTCGACGAATGCCTTGCCGAATGCGGCGCCGTCGATCTCCAGGAGGAGGACGAGCCACCCGTAGTTCGTGCGCTCGACCTTGTCCTGCTGAACGAACCCGCTGCCCGTCCGCCACGCGATCGCCCACTGCCGGCCGCCCCCGCCCTCGCTCGCGGAGACGCCCTCGACGCCCTTGAGTGGTATCAGGATCGGGAAGTTTCCCTCCGGGCACTTCACTGTTCCCGTGAACGTGCAGTCGATCGTGCCCGGTTGGTATTTCCAGTCCGCGACCCCACCCGACACAAACGTGAACTCGCCATCGCCCTTGTTGCGCTGCGCCAGTTTCATCAGGTCCGAGTTGCGGAACGCGAGCAAGTCGTCCCGGAACCGGCGCTGCAACTCGAACGTGTCGTCTCGCGTGATCCCCTGCCGCGCGCCGGGGTGCAGCGTCTTGTAGAACGCTCGTTCGGGCTTGTCATCCTGCACCAGATCGACCCATTGCTTGACCTCGTTCGCCGCGTCCCGGCGCACCGAGAAACTGATCGCGCCCAGGTACGCGACGTACCCCAGCCCAAACACAAGCGCCGTCCACCACGCGCCGACCGCGAGCGACTCGCCGGTGCGGGTGCCCTCCGAGTTGCGGATGATCCGCCGGGCCGCGAAGCTCAGAACCACGGCGATCACAGGCATCACCAACAGTTCTTCGGTCAGAAGGGGCTTCTTGTTGGTGAACGCGAAGTAGCCCAGAATCAGGAGCAGGAGCGCGAAATTCCCCGCGACGATGACCGCAGCGACCGCGGTCCACGACACCGGGACGTAGGGGACCGCGTCGGCGGTAGACGGAAGCGCGGGTGATTGGGTCGGTTCGGCCATGACGGAATAGACCCCGGACCGGGAATGTGACTTCTGCCGTTGTAGCGTCCACCGGTACTACGGGACAGACAGCGGTCCGGTTCGGTTGGAAGTGCGGAGAGAAATGACCGTAGTCATCACGCTCCGCGTGATGTCGTCTTTGCTTTATCGTAGTCATCACGCTCCGCGTGATGTCTTCGCGCGCAGTGGCGCGAACCGAGATACGCCAAGGTGACATCACGCTCCGCGTGATGACTACGGTCTTTATCGTAGTCATCACGCTCCGCGTGATGACTACGGTCTCACGGCATCGTGCGCTTGATGTATTCCATCACAATGTTCTTGATCGCGGGCGGGAGCGCGTCGATTTCTTTCTCGTCGAGTTTCCCGTCGCCGTTGGTGTCGAACCGCTTGAGCCGGTCCTTGAACGCTTCGGGAACCTCGATCCCACCTTTCGGAATCTTCGCCGCAGTCTTCGGCGGTTCGGTGGTTCCGCCCGTCGCCGGCGTGCGGGTGTCGAAGAAGAACTCAACGTAGCCGAGGTGCATCTCGTCGGAGGTTTGCGGCCCCCACTTCACGGTTTTCTTCGGGTCCGGGTTGGCCGGGTTCTTGTCGCTGTTGTCGTACCACGCGGTGTACGAGAGCGTACTCCCTGCAGGTACCGCAACCGGCTCCGCGAACCGGTACTGCAACTGCCAGTTGAAGTCGTAATGCGGCACGTCGAGCAGCGTCTGCGTATTGCCGTCGCGTGTCTTTAACTCGTACTTGGCCGCTTTGCCTCGCAGGTGCGCATGTGGGAAGAGCGCCAGAATGTGCGCATCCGAGGGCACCGGGAGCGGGAATGAGTTTACCTTGTGGTTGTCGGCGCCCGCTGGGATCAAGAACGCTGGGTTCGCGAGGCCGGTGACACGCACCTCGTATCGCGGGGCTTGCTTGGCGAAGATTAGCCCGATCTTGGTCTGGTCGGTCGTCGCCTTGCCGTTCGGCGTGTAGTGGATCTGGAACCGCAGAACGGACCCCTTCGGGAGCCTCTTCGCGTAGCCTTCGGGGTAGACGAGCGAGTTGTTGCCGGGCACGTACGCCGCGAAGAAGCCTTGTGCCTCGCCGCCGAAGCCGCGTGAACCCTTCGGCAGCGCGAAAATCAGCACGTGGTGAACGACCTCGCGTGCGGTTGGCTGCACTTCGAGCGCCTGGACCCACTTGTCCTCGGCGTAGTCGGTTTCCACGTTCACGTTCTGGTAGCCCATCACCCCTTCGGCCTTCACCGCGATCGGCTTGCCGATCTGAAACTCCGCGTCCGGCTTCCCGATGAGCCACCCGCTCTCGTACTTGCGAGGCAGCGGTGCGTCGGCCGCGTCGCCCTTCTTCATGTCGGATGCGAGCCACGCGAACAGGTCTTTCTTGTCGCTTTCGGTGATGGTGCGGTCATTCGCCCACGGCGAGTGTTCGCCCTTCTTGGGCGCGGCCGCGAACCACGGCGGCATCGTACCCTTGTCCACGGTTTTCTTGATCATGCCTTTGTTCGCGACAACGGAATCGTAGGTGTCGAGCACGAACGGCGCGACGCCGCCCGTGCGGTGGCACTCGCCGCAGTTGGTCTGAATGATGCGCTCGATGCGGGCGTGGTAGGTCAGCGGAACCGAGAGCGGCTTCACGGTGGTCGGGGTCAGTTCACATCCCGGTGCGGTGGTCGCCTGCACAACGGGGTGCTTGCCGCCAAGCAGGTCGGTCAGTGCGGTGACGAGGTAGTTCGTGCGCGGCTTGTCGATGGCGTAGCCGAGACCGTACTGATCATCGACCGCGCCGCGATACTGCACCGTGCGGGCGGAATCGAGAACGAACACTTCCGTCGTACTCGTCGCACCAAAGGTCGCGGTGAGAACGCCGTTGGTGTCGTGAACGTAACGCCCCGCAAACGTTGTTGCGTCCGGTCGGTCGGTCTTGGTCGGGTTCACGAACAGGAAGTTCACGCCCTTCGTGGCGTATTCTTTTTCCAACCGCTGGAGGGTCGGCGTGTACTTCTTGCACAGCGGGCAAGTGGTGTTGGTGAACGCGACGACGGTGAGCTTGCTGCCCTTGAAGTCGGAGAGCTTGCCCGCCTTGCCCGCGAGGTCCGTGAACGCGACATCCGGCACGAACCGTCCGACGCCGGCTTCGCCCGGGAGCCGCACTTTCGGTGATTCCTTCGGGTTCGGGTCGGCTGGTGCGGCCTTCGGTTCCGGCGCGGCGGGCGTGGTCGGGTCGCGGAACGGGTTCGGCTTCTTCGGCTCTTGCGCGCAGACGGCGAACGCGAGGGCGAATGTAAGGGCAAACGCGGTCAGTCGCATGGCAAGGCTCGCGTGGAGGGATACTTGGAGGGGAATACCTGCGAAGGGGCGATGAGGTTTCACAGAGTATCGCGTAGCGGCTACGCGACTTCGTTTTCCTACGCCACGATTTCCTTGACCACGTTGCCCTTCACGTCGGTGAGGCGCATCTCGCGGCCCGCGTGCTTGAAGGTTAGTTTCTCGTGGTTCAGTCCGAGCAGATGAAGAACCGTCGCGTGCCAGTCGTGGACGTGAACCTTGCCGTCTACCGCCTCGAAACCGTAATCGTCGGTCTTGCCGTGAGCCACGCCGCCCTTCACGCCGCCGCCGGCCATCCAGATGGAATAACCGCGTGAGTTGTGGTCGCGACCGTCGCCCTGCGAAGTCGGGGTGCGCCCGAACTCGCCGCCCCAGATCACTAACGTGTCCTTCAACATGCCTTTCTGCTTCAGGTCTTGGAGCAACCCGGCGATCGGCTTGTCGATGTTGTTGCAGCTATTAGTGAGCGCGGTCTTAATGTCGCGGTGATGGTCCCAACCGCCCACGTTGACTTCGACGAACCGCACACCAGCTTCGAGGAACCGCCGCGCGAGCAAGCACTGACGACCGAACCCGCCCCCACCTCCACCACCGAACCCGCCCGGACCGCCCCCACCGCCTTCGATGCCGTAGAGCTTCTGCGTCGCGGCCGTTTCTTTGCTGAGGTCCATCAACTTTGGCATCTCGGCCTGCATGCGGAACGCGAGTTCGTAGGAACCGATCAGCCCTTCAATGCCCGCGTCGCCGTCGAGTTGCTCCTGCGCGTTCTGGTTGAGCGATTGCAGGAAGTCCAACTCCACGCGCTGCTGTTGCGCGGTCTGCTTTGGGTTCTTGAGGTTTGCAACTTGCTGCGCGCCGCCTCCCGGACCGCCCCCGCCGAAGCCGCCGCGACCGATCTTCGTGCCCTGGTACACGGCCGGCAGGAACGAGCTACCGTAGTTAACCGGCCCGCCGTTGCCGCCCGACGGCGACAGCGTGATGAAGCCGGGCAGGTTCGCGTTCTCGGTGCCCAACCCATATGTGACCCACGCGCCGAGGCTCGGACGCGGGAACTGGAAGATGCCGCAGTGCATCTGGATGAACGCTTGGGGGTGGTTCGGCAGGTCGCAGTGCATGCCGTTGAGCAGACACAGTTCGTCGGCCTGCTTCGACAACTCCGGGAACACTTCGGAGATGTACAGCCCGCTCTTGCCGCTCTGCTTGAACTTGAACGGTGAGCCGAGGAGCTTACCACCACCGAACCGCCCGGCGCGGGCCGGTGCGGTCTTGCCGTCGTCCGCGTTGAGCTTCGGCTTGTAGTCGAAGGTATCGACGTGGCTCGGAGCGCCGTCCATGCAGAGGAACAGCACCCGTTTGGCCTTCGCGGGAAAGTGCGATTTCTTCGGTGACAGTGGGTTGGTGATCGTCGAGGTGGTTCCCTCCGCGGCGCGGGCGGCCTGTTCGTTCGCGAGCGCCGCGAACGCGAGGTAGCCGAACCCGGACGACGTGCCCTTCAGGAGAGATCGACGAGACAGCATGGGAAGGTTCCTGCGTTGGGTGGTTTGTATGAGGCTATCCCTGGAGCCTGTGGGGGTAAGCCCCAGGCTCTTGTTGGTCACTTCCGGTACTGGAACTCGGCGCTGGCGAACAGTGCCTGGCAGAACACGGACCACGACTCGCGCTGCTGCCGCAGCGCGGGTACGCGGTCTTTCGTCAGTTGTGCGGCGTAGTCCTTCAGGAACTTCTCCGCGTTCGTCAGTTCCTTCTCGTTCGGCGGGCGACCGTAAAACGCGAGGTAGGCGGCGCGGATGCGCTCCGTGTCGGTCGTCGTCCCGCGCATGAGCTTGTCGGCCGCGGCGTCGGCACTGCGAATCACGAACGGGTTATTCAGCAGGAACAAACCCTGTGCCGGAACGGTTGTCGTCGGCCGGTCGGCGCTAATGAGACTGGGGTCCGGTGCGTCGAACAGCGCGAGCGCTTCGGGCAGGTTGTCGCGCACGATGGGTAGGTACACGCTGCGCTGTACGTTTCGCGGGTCGTTGATCGCACCCGCGATGCCACCACCACCGCCGGGGCCGAACCCACCACGCGCGTTGAACGGACCTTCGCCGGCCTTCGCGACCACCGAACCGACCGGCGGCTTCTCTTCGAGTTGCCCACTCACCGCGAGCATCGAGTCACGCATCGCTTCGGCGTCGAGCCGGCGCGGAGTCATGCGCCACACGAGCGCGTTGTCTGGGTCCACGTCGTAGTTCTTCGCGTTGTTCTTCGAGTCGAGTTGGTACGCGTGACTCATCACAACCGTCTTGATGAGCTTCTTCACGGACCAGTTCTGCTCCATGAATTGCAGCGCGAGGTAGTCGAGTAGTTCGGGGTGCGTGGGTGCCATGCCCGCGGCGCCGAAGTTGTCGGCGGTCGGCACGAGACCGGCGCCGAACAGGTGCAGCCACACGCGGTTCGCCATCACGCGCGCCGTGAGCGCGTTGTCCTTCGACGCGATCCATTCCGCGAGTTCGAGTCGGCCGCTGGTACCGTTCTTGATCTTCAGCGGCGACTTTGACATCACTTGCAGCGTGCCACGCGGAACGCGGGTCGCGGACGCTTTGTTAGGTTCGCCGCGATCGTAGACGGGGCTGTCAGCGATAATGTTAGTTCCGCCGAATCCGCCCTTCGGGCCGAAGCCGCCCGGACCGAATCCGCCGGGGCCACCGGGACCGCCCTTACCGGCGGGCTTGTCGCGTACTCCAACCGCGAGCAACTTCGGATCGCCGGCGTCATCGAACGACGCGAGCCGACTCCGCAACAACTGGACCTGCCCGCGCGGGAAGATCGTGCGAATGGGGTCGGTCGCGTCCGCAATCTGCTTGTTCAGGTCTTCGATCTGCTTTTCGATGCGAGCCTTGCCGTCGGCCGTGAGCTTCTCGTCGGTACCCGCGGGCAGGCCGCAGCCCTTCGGCAGCGTGATCGTGGGCGATGGCTTGTTGCTCTGAATGAACCGGATGGTGCCGTAGCAGGTTTCCGTGCTGCGGAAAATGCCCGCGAGCGCGTAGTAGTCTCTGGTGGGGATCGGGTCGAATTTGTGATCGTGGCAGCGCGCACACGCGGCCGTGATCCCCAAGAACGC
The DNA here is from genome assembly GCA_005772955.1 of Planctomycetia bacterium. Classification (GTDB taxonomy): domain Bacteria; phylum Planctomycetota; class Planctomycetia; order Gemmatales; family Gemmataceae; genus Gemmata. Next base: position 10,424 of record SXID01000214.1, on the reverse strand, counting down.
TTGCGTGGTCACGTCAATTTGCTCATCGGCCACGTCGAGTTCAAACTGCGTCCCGTTGTTCTCGTTGAGCGTCTTCGCGCCGATCGCCAGGAACCCGGTCGCGACAATGCGCTCGGCCTTCACCTTTGGGTCGGAGCTGGTCATCAGGTCGCCCGCGAGCTGTTCCTTGATGAACTGATCGTAAGGCTTGTCACTGTTGAACGCACCAATCACATAGTCGCGGTAGCGCCACGCGTGCGGGTAGTTCATGTTCACGGCCCGGCCGGAACTCTCCGCATAGCGAGCCACATCGAGCCAGTGTCGACCCCACCGTTCGCCGAACTTCGGCGACGCGAGCAACTTATCCACCACTTTCTCGAACGCGTCCGGTTTGCTGTCCGCGACGAACGCTTCCACTTCGTCCGAGGTGGGCGGCAGCCCAGTGAAGTCGAGGTGGACGCGGCGAATCAGCGTGCGCTTGTCCGCGTCTCCGACCGGTGTCAGCCCCTTCTTGTCGAGTTCGGAGAGAATATAGGCGTCGATAGGCGACTTCACCCACGCCGCGTTCTTCACCGTGGGAGTCGCGTGTTTCTTCGGCGGAACGAACGCCCAGAACTGTCGCCCCTTATCGATGTCCACTTCGTACTTCTTGGCGACGACGGCTTTGCCCTCGCGTGGGTCGGGGGCGCCCATCCTGACCCACGTCTCGAAGTCGGCGATCACGCTATCCGGGAGCTTACCCTTCGGCGGCATCGCGTGGTCTTTGTTCTTGGAGTTGAGCGCGAGCAGCAGCGGGCTGCGCGCCGGGCTGCTTGGGATGATAGAAGGCCCGCTCTCGCCTCCCTTGCGGAACCCGTCGCGGGTGTCGAGTGACAACCCGCCCTTCGCCTTCTTTGCTTCGGCGGAGTGGCATTCGTAGCAGTTCTCGATCAGTACGGGCCGGATCTTCTTCTCGAAGAATGCGATCTGGTCGGCGTTTGGTTTGTCGATGAACCCGGTGCCCTTCACGGGCTGGCCCTGGGCGTCGCGAGAGAGTGGCACAAGTAACGCGACACCGGTCAGGAATGCGGCGGCGAGTGCGAGACGTGTCGTCATTAGCAACTCCAAACTCGCGAGGCGCGAAGCTGGACAAGACCTGTTCCGCCCAGTGTGATCAGGCGACCGTACCAATTAAACCCTAAAGCGGTTGCTCAGGTTGTGCTCTCATGAATTTTTCGCAAATGAGGGGACGAACGCAAGAGCACCGGGCGGAAGCCCTGTGCTTCCTTTACCGGGTCACTCCTTCCGGTTACCATCATCTCCCAGCCCACACCTGCCTCTTCGGAACTCGCCATGACGCGCCTGTTGCTATCGGTCGTTGCACTGCTCGCGCTCCTCGCACCCGCAGGCGCGCAAGAAAAGAAACCGGTGCGGCTCTTCGCGGAAGCAGAAGACTTCACCATCACGTCGCCCGGCTGGAAGGTACTCCCGTACCGCGACAACTACTACGCCAGCACGTTCGCGATCACCTTCCTGTCGCGTATGGGATGCCTCAGCGCTCCTGATGAGATCGCGCCTGGCAAGAAGGCCGTCGCGGAGCAGGTCATCACCATTCCGTATGAGGACACGTTCGAGGTGATGGTCAGGTACGAGCAGCCGTATGCGTTCGCGTGCGAGTTCACGATTGAGGTCGAACAAGGCGGGAAGGTGGTGGCGAGTTTCCCGTGCGGGCGCCTCACCGACCCGAAAGTCTGGGCGTTCAACGGTAACAAGCGCGTGCCGATGGAACGCTATGGGTGGAGCGGCACCGATAACATCGTGTGGCAGCAACCTGGCAATGTGAAGCTCACAGGCGGCGCCGCGAAGTTGCGGCTGATCGCGACCGAGCAAAAGGACGGGGACAAGCCGCGTGTGAACATCGCGAAGCGGAACATCGACGTGGTGTGCCTCACCAACGACAAGGCCGGGATGGAGGCCCAGAAGAAAACCGGGTTCCTGGAGTTCGACGGCTGGCTGGTTCAAGACGGCGACGTGTTCGTGCGGTTCACCAACCCGAAGGACGCGCCCGCCGCGGTCGTGCCGATCGTGGCGCCCTACGACCAAGGCCAGCACTCGCCGTACTATGTTCACATTCGCGACTGGCCCACGCAACAGGTGCTGAAGAGCGGGCGCACCATCTCGGAAACGAAATACACGAACGCCGGGCCGCGATCGGAGAAGGTGAAACCCGAATCGCTCGCGCCGATGGTCGTCGCGGCGAAGGGCGCGATCGCGGACGCGGAGTTTCTGCAACCGGGCGATACCTCGGGGTGGGTGCCGCTCGGGCAGTCGCTCGACGCGCTCAACAACTCACAGTGGTTCCCGAAAGCCACGACCAAGGGCAAAGGCGGCGATCTCTACCTGCGCCTGGAGTTCGGCATTCCCGACGGTAAGGGCGGCGTCAAGGTGGTGAAGGACGTGACCGTGAAAGGCCCGGCCACGGGCCTTTCGCCCGCGTGCTTCGAGATGCCGGGGTGCGTGAACCCGAATCAAGACCTTTTGCTCGCGCTTATCAAACGCTACTGGAAGCCCGAGATTCGCACGCAGAAGGAATCGCTCGACTGGCTTATTGCGGAGATCGCCAAGTTCCCGAAGGTCGGGAGCGTGCCGAAGCGGATGCCGTTCTACGGCATCATGGGGTTCAGCGGCGCGCCGGCCGCGTTCCCGGAGGCGAAGCAACTCGCGCTCGCGATCGGCGATAACACAACCTTTGGCGGCATCGGCAAGAAGCGCGAACTGGTCGCGCACTGGGGCGACCCGTCAGTCGCGTGGATCACGAAGCAGGAGTTGACCCGCAAAGGCGGGTTCGATGATCTTGGCGTCGTCAGTTACGGCGACGAGATTCACCTCCCCGCGATCCCACTCAAGGACGACGAGTTCGCGAAGTGGCTGACGGACAAGGGCGTGAAGGTTGATGGCGCGGTGAAATATACGACTGACAAGAAAGATCCACTGTATTACTACTCGCAGATTGCCGCGAAGGAGAAGGGCGGGGCGAAGTACGCCGCTGGCACCGCTTACTACAAGTCGAAGGGCGTACTTACCGGCGCGAACTACTCGCCGCACGCGAACTATCTCGTCACCGAGATCGACTACATCCGTCCTTTCAAGTTGAAGGCGATGTCGATGCCGTGGACGGAGGATTACACGTGGCAGATCGCGGAGTTCAGTCCGCAAGTCGTGGGCTATCTCGTCAGCGGGCTGCGCGCCGGGGCCAAGTACGACGACTTGCCCATTCACATGTACGTGATGCCCCACTCTCCGGGGCAGTTGTCGAACGAGTTCCGCATGAGTTACTACGCGTCCATCGCACACGGCGCGAAGATGATCAACTACTTCTGCGCGACGCCGTCCGCGGTCGGCGGCACCGAGAACTACGTCGATAGTTCCGACCTGAAGATGTGGAAAGAACTATATACCTGCACACACGAAGCCGGCATCTTTGAAGACTATATCCTGGATGGCAAGGTGCGACCCGCGAAGGTCGGGCTTCTGCTCTCCAGCACCGACGAGCTGATTACCGGCGTCAACAACTTCTCACTCGCGCTACACAACAACGAACGCAAGGCGATGTATTACGCGCTTCGTCACGCGCAGACGCCCGTTGATTTCCTATCGGAAGACGACGTGATCGACGGCCGGGCGAAAGACTACAAGGTCATATACGTTACGCAGCAGCACCTCCATTCCAAGTGCGTGGATTCGTTGCAGAAGTGGTGCGAATCGGGCGGCACGGTGGTTGCCATGGCCGGCGGCGGCTACTTCAACGAGTTCCAGAAGGAGAACCCCGCGACCGCGAAGTTCTACGGTGCGACCGGCAGCACGATCACGACCGACCCTAAGCTCGTCTCCAAGTATCTACTCAAGGAGAACACGCCGTTCTTCAGCAAACACGACCTGCCGCAATACGAGGCGATGGACACGGCGCACTGGCACATCGGCGGGCTGTCGAAACAAGACCCGGACCCGAACCCGCCGCCGAACCACGTGTTCAACGTGCCGGTGATCGCGTGGAAGCAGTCGCTTACCGCGACCGACGGCACCGTGATCGGCAAGTTCAAGGACGGCTCGCCCGCGGTCGTCACGAAGAAGCACGGCACCGGGCGCGCGATCTTGTTCGGGTTCCTGCCGGGTCAGGCGTACTTGCAGAGCGGGTTGCCAGTGCGCCCGGTCGATCGCGGCGCGAGCGCGGACAGCTTCTCGCACTTCCTGCCGACAAGCATGCGCCTCCACCTGCTGCCGCGACTCACGGACGACTTCCTGGGGTTTGCCGCGCGCGACGCGAAACCCGTTGTGACGACCGACGGCCTTGTGGAAACGACGTGCATCGACACGCCCGCGAAGGGAACTACGCCCGCGAAACTCGCGGTGCCGCTGGTCAACTGGACTGGTAGTGAGATCACATCGCTCACCATCACGATTCGCGGCGTGGACAAGGTGAGCAAGGTGCGCAGCGTCGAACGCGGCGAGTTGAAGTTCACTCAGGTGAAGGGCGGCATCCAGATCAACATGCCTCTGAATGTTGCGGATATGTTGTTGATCGACAGGTGAGTGTTGGTCGTTCCTCCTGCACCTCGCCATGCCGCCCCTTTGCAAAGGGGCGGCTTCGTACCCCTCACCTGAACCCAACCACACCATGCGAAACTACTTCTCCCTGATCACACTCGCACTCTTTGCTTCACCCTGTTTGGCGCAGCCCAAAGAAGCGCCGTTCAAGTACGCGCCGGCGACCGCCTATCACATCATGCCCGGCACGCACACGGACGAGTCCGGCTACTTCTCCCTGTGCGAAGGCAAGAATGGTAAGGTCTACGTTGGCACCGCGGCGTACGGCTTCAACGCGTACCTGATCGAGTTTGACCCGAAGACTGGCAAGCAGCGGATCGTGATTGATGTCAACAAGGTGTGCGGACTCACCACACTGGAGAAGCCGACCTACGCGGCGCAGTCGAAGATTCACACGCGAAACTACGTCGCGCCGAGCGGCAAGATATACGTGGGGAGCAAGCAGGGTTATCGCCGCGGGAAAGATGATACCGCGGATTACCCCGGCGGCTACGTGATGGTCTACGACCCGGAAACGGACAAGACCGAACACTTCGGCATCCCGTTCAAGGGTGAGGGCGTGAACGACGTGACCGCCGACGAGAAGGCCGGACTCGTCTACGTCGTAACGTGCGAGGATCACCACTGGATGATTCTCGATCTGAAGACGAAGAAGTACCGCGAACCGGACCCGAAACTGCGACTCACGTCCTACGCGCAGACGCTCGTCGATAGCAAGGGCCGCGCGGTCGTCGTGACGAAGGACTTCAAACTCGCGCGGTTCGATCCGGCCACGACCAGGCTCGAAGTTCTGGAACTCGCGTCGGATGGCAGAGCGGTCGGCACCGCGAGCGACAGACTCGGGCCGGTGTGCTGGGCCGTCACCGCCGACGCGAAGGCTGCGTACCTCGTCCGCATGTCGGACTCGCGCCTCTTCCGCGCCGACCTGACAGCCGATGGCGCGAAGGTGCCGGTCGCGGACCTGGGTCGGATGATCGAAGGAAAGGGCTTCGACTCTCGCGGGTCGCTGATCGTCGGCACGGATGGGAAGGTTCACGCGCTGTATCGTGTCGATAACGACACGAAGTTCGGCGGCGGTTACTTGCACCACCTCGTGACGCACGACCCCGCGACCAAGAAGATGAGCGATCGCGGAGTGTTGACCGTGAAGAACCCGGACTGGTTCGACATCGCGCCGAAGGACGGCAAGCCGAAGCCGTGGAGCCACGGGTTCCACAAACTGACCGACGGCACGTGGACGCCGCTTCATGCGCATATGGCGCTGACGCAGGCGAAGGACGGCACCTTCTACGCGACGATCATCTACCCATTTACCTTGATGAAGGTGGAACAGAAGGATTTGAAGTGATGCGCCGCTTGCGAAGCCGCAAGCGGCGCGGCGCCTACTTGCTGTTTTTCTGAACGAACTCACGGAACGACTTGTTCAGCGGGTCCGTGTTGTTCACGAACTGGATGATGATCGTGTAGTGGGTACGGTCCTTGCACTTGATCAGTTCGACCGGGCTTTCGGCCTGCTTCAGCGCCGCGTGCATGTTGTCGCCCATCTTGTCGAGCGCCGGGAAATCGCTGTCCGCGTACGCGATGAGGAACGGTGGGTGCTTACCGACGACGTGCGTCAGCGGCGATGCGAGTTTGCACACCTTTTCGTCCTTACCAAATGGCCCCTCGAACACCTTCTGACCGGCGACGACCTGATACACACCGCTGAACGATGCTACGCCTTTGACGTCGGTCGGTGAACACTTCTCCGCTTTAAGGTACTGTGGGTCGGTGACGAGCAGCGAGACGAGGTGTCCGCCGGCGGAGTGGCCGCAGAGGAAGAGTTGGTCCTTCTTGCCGCCGTACTTTGCGATGTTCTCGGCGGTCCACGCGAACGCCTTCGCAACGTCCTCGATGTGGCTGGGGTGCTGCACCGCGGGCGAGAGCCGGTAGTTGCAAATGACACAACCGATGCCGTCGTTCGCGAGCGACTGTCCGAGAATCGCGTAGAGGTTCTTGTTGCCTGACTTCCAGCTTCCGCCGTGGACGAACAGCACCGTCGGGAAGTCTTTCTTGCCCTTGGGGGTGTACACGTCGAGCGTGTGCCGCTCCTTGTCCGCGCCCTTGTCGGTGCGGTATGCGATGTCGATGTGCTTCTCGTACGTCACCGGTTTGTCGTCCCCCGGCGCGCCGATGCCCATCACCACCAGCAAGCACAACACGTCCATCGCGGATGCCTCGTTAACGAGTGGGGAAGCCAGTTGGTGGTAGGTGTACCGCTTGAGGGGGTAGGGTTTCGCGTGGTGTGCGGTTCAGCCGGCGAACACGCGTGCGTAAACTTCCTCGTTGAACCCGACGACGAGCGTGCGCCCGACACGGGCCGTCGGCGCACGGAGGTTGCCGGTCGGACCCATCATACGCGCGAGCAGCGTCGCGTCGTCCGGGCGGTCGTTTTTCAGGTCGAAGGTTTCGACCTTCTTGCCCTTCGCGGCAATCAGCGTGTCAATGCCGTCGAGCAGCGCGAGTGCGTCGTCCGCGTCGTAGCGGGTCTTGGTCGCGTTCACGGTTTCGACGACGGTCACCGACTCTTGCCCAAGGAACCCCTGGGCTTTCTGGCACGTCGTTCAGGTGCGCCGGTCGTACAGCCAGTCGATTCGCTTCGGCATGGGAACCTCACAATTGAAGGCGTTGTAGTGCGTGGCGCGAAGAAACCTACCCTATCACTTCGGGTCGCGGCTAGCAGGTGTCTGCATTTCTGGAGAAGGTTTCTGACAGGTCGAACTCGAACCTCTCCGCATCCATGAACGCGCTGCTCGCCAAGTCGTACCCCCTTCGCACGCCCTTCAGGTGCCAACCGTCGATGGTGTAATCGTGATAGCCCCAGCGATTCGTCTGCGTCGAACTGCCGGTACAGATCGTGGGGAAGGGTAGGTTCGCTCCTGGCGGAAGCACGTACCACTTGTGACGGTGGCCGTGCAGCCACAGACTCACGCCACACTCGGCCGCGGTGTCGCGGGCCGCGCGCCAGTCGTGAAGCCGGTGCCATCGCGGTTCGACCTGGTGGTCTTCCTTGAGTAAGGGGTAGTGGCTCACCACGATGCGGGGACCGTCATCCAACAGGGCGCACAACCTTCGGAACCGCTGCAACTGCTCCGCACCGACGCGCCCGGTCGCGTCCCAAAAGAGGAAGTTTGGCTTCGCGGAGTTCAGCGCGATCAGCCAGACGTGCCCGACCTTCCGCGCGAACGGGTACGGGTCAGTGCCAACACGTTGGCCGTGCTGCCACGGGGCGAACGCCGTTTCAAAGAACCGGTCGCGGACCGAGCGTCCGATGTACAGGTCGTGATTCCCCGGGATCGCGATGCCCGGCGGAAGCGTCGGGTCGCCGACGCCGAGGCGAGTCGCAGCCTCGTGCATCTCTGTGGGGAAACCGAGCGTGGTCGCGTCTCCGGAGAACACCAGTTGGTCGAAACCCCGCGACGCGAACTCGCGGCGCATCGCGGTGATCACGTCGTTTGCGTGCTTGAACCGTGAGCCGCGCCCGAGTAGTTTCACGTTCACCAAGCCCGACGTGCGCTTGTTGAACGCGTCCCTCGCGCGCCAGCCGAGCGGCCGGGCGGTCAGGTGGATGTCGCTGAAGTGGGCCAGTCTTACGGTCATGAGTGGCTGGTAACGAGTGACGAGTGTGTATACTGCGTCCGCTCGGATAGGATATGGGAGCGGGTTTGTAGGTCTTGGCGGGACTCGCCAGTCGTCATCCTTCACTCACGGTTCCATGATTACTTACGGTTTCCCGGGCAAGGTTGTTCTCGTCACTGGTAGTTCGCGCGGAATCGGCGCGGGCGTGCTGTCCGCGTTCGCACGCGCCGGCGCGACGTGCGTCCTTCACTTCTGGGACGACGCCGAGGGCAACAACCGCCGCGACGCCGAATCGCTCGCGACGGAACTTCGCAAGCTGGAAAGCAAGCCCGCGGTTCACGTTTTCGCGGGCGATGTGCGGGACGCCTCTCAGGTCGAATCGCTCATGAAGCAGGTGAAAGAGCAGTGCGGCGGGCTGGACATCCTCGTGAACAACGCCGGCATCATTCGCGACCGCACGCTTAAGAAGATGACGCTCGACGAATGGCACGCGGTCATCCAGACGAATTTGGATGGCGTGTTCCACTGCTGCAAGTACGGCACCGAAGTCATGCGCGACGGCGGTCGCATCGTGAATGTTGCGTCTGTGGCGGGCCTGGTCGGGTTTCACGGGCAAACCAACTACGCGGCCGCGAAAGCCGGCGTGATCGGCCTGACGCGCGTGCTGGCGAAGGAACTGGCCCGGCGCCAGATCACCGCGAACGCGGTCGCGCCGGGTGTGATCCAGACGCCGATGCTCGGCGAAGTCAAACCCGAAGTGATGACCGAGTACCTGAAGCAGATTCCGGCCGGGCGGCTCGGCAAGCCCGAGGACATAGCGAACGCGGTGCTGTTCCTCGCGACCGAGGAGAGCGCGTACATCACCGGGCAGGTACTCCCGGTTACCGGCGGGTGGGTGTGAGTGCGAACTGTAGCCGCTCTCGCGGCGGTGCGGTATGCTGAATCGACCTGATACTCAAGGGCCACTCCCAATGAAACGACACGTGATTCGCGGCCTGGTGATGCTGGGGCTGTTCGCGGCGGTGGCCACCACCGTGCACGCCCAGAACGTGGTGGACTCAGTCGAGGTGCGCAACCGTAAGGACGGCACCACGAAGATCTACAGCGGACAGTTCAAGGTCACCCCGGCCGGGTTCCAGGTGTTCAGCGGCGAGAAGTTCGACAAGCCGGGCGATACGTTCTCACCGGATGACATCGTCAAGCTCTCCATCGGTGACCTGCCCGGCGTGGACCGCAGTTCGATCAACGCGCTGAGGGCGAAGGAAGACAAGAAGACCACAAAGGACTACACGGAAGCGGCCGCCGGGTACAAGGCGCTTGCAAAGGCGGGCCTCGCGGACCGCAGCAGGCGGTATCTGGAATACAAGGTGAACGCCCTCAACCACAAACTCGTGGACGAACTCGACGGCAAAGAGTGGCAGGAGAAGGCGGACAAGTCGATCTCCGACTGGAAGGGCTTCCAGGCCGACTACAAGAATGCGTTCGGCTGGGAAATGTGGCCCGCGGTCCGGGGCATGACGCGGTTGCAAATCGAGCGTGGCAAGTACGACGACGCAGCCACCAGTTGGGAGAAACTGCGCGCCTCCGCGGAACTGCCGCCGGACGCAAAACTCGAAGCCGGTCTCCAAGAGATCGATCTCCGCATCCGCAGCAAGGTGTACGCGAACGCATCGATTCTGGCGGAGGATCTGTTCAAGACCGCAGCCGGCCCGCGCAAGGAGCGGCTCGCCATCTATCTGCTCGCCGCGAAGGCCGGCAGCGACGGCAAGTACGGCGATGGCATCGACAAGATCAAGGCCGAGATGGAGAAGACGAAAGATCCGTCGGTCCACGCCACCGGCTACGCGATGATGGGCGAATTGCACCTCGCCAACAACAAACCACGAGACGCGATGTGGATGTGCCTCTGGGTCGAAACGGTGGTGAACCAGGACAAGGACGAGGTATTCAAGGCGATTTCTCGGCTGGCCGGGATTTTTGAGAAGGAGTTGGTGGACGAGGAACAAGCCAAGAAGTACCGCGAGAAACTCAAGCGCTACCGCAGCGCGTTCTGAGAGCCTGATTCAGGATTCAGGGCAGAGAAGCCAGGGAGGCCTTCTTGGTCCAGGGCTACTCAGAGATTGAAGCCGAGTCGTTGAGGAAGTCCAGGGCGAGGTCCGGTCGCGCGACCATGGCTCTGGTCGCGGCCGCCACGCTCGGGTAGTCGGCGTTGCGCAGGAGGTACACCGCCACGTTCCGCAGCG
>SXID01000213.1 GCA_005772955.1 Planctomycetia bacterium | reverse complement strand
CGCCCGTCACCGTTGACGTCACCAAACACCACGGATTGGGGAGCGGAGCCTGTGCTGAAGGTCTGCTGGGTGGCGAAGGTGGGCGTGGCCGCGCCCGCCGTCGTCGTGTTCAGCAGCACCGACACCGAGTTCGAAGCCCGGTTCGCGACGGCGAGGTCGAGACGCCCGTCACCGTTGACGTCACCAAACACCACGGATTGGGGAGCGGAGCCTGTGCTGAAGGTCTGCTGGGTGGCGAAGGCGGGCGTGGTCGCGCCCGCCGTCGTCGTGTTCAGCAGCACCGACACCGTGTTAGCAGTGGCGTTCGCGGTGGCGAGGTCGAGACGCCCGTCACCGTTCACATCGCCAAACACCACGGAAGAGGGACCGCCGCCAGTGGCGAAGGTCTGCTGGGTGGCGAAGGTGGGCGTGGTCACGCCCGCCGTCGTCGTGTTCAGCAGCACCGACACTGTGTTCGAGCCCGAGTTCGCGGTGGCGAGGTCGAGACGCCCGTCACCGTTCACATCGCCAAACGCCACGGAACTGGGACCGCTGTCAGCGGCGAAGGTCTGCTGGGTGGCGAACTGGGCTTGCTGCAGTGGGTTCGACAGGCTGACCGTGAACGTCCGATCCGCTTGCACCGTCGTGTTGCCGATGATGGGCACGCTGATCGTCTTCGTGGTCTCGTTGGCGGCGAACGTCAGTGTCCCCGTGGTCGCCTGGTAATCGACCCCCGCCACAGCAGTCCCGTTCACCGTACTGTAATTCACCTGGGTCGACGATGCGAGTTCGCCCGTGTCGCCCGCGCGGGTCACCACGAACACCATGTTCGTCGTCCCGCTGTTCCCCTCCGCGAACGGCACCGGGTCGGCAATCGACAGCGTCACCACCGGGACCACGCGGTCCTCGAGTAACTCCAACCCCAGTGTGGCCCGCGGACGCTTGCGTCCCGAACCCGCCACCAGGTCAATCGGCGCGCTGGGCTTGTAACCCCGTCGTTGATTCCTCATGGAAATTTGGGGGTGGAGAGGTAGTCGTGGAAAACGACCGACGATGACACCAAAAACTTCACAACACCTTAACACGTTACGTGGGAGAAGAGAACGCGAATCTACGCTTTATTGAGTTGCTGCCCAACAGGGGCCGGTGGGCGTAGATTTTGTGTATTAGCCACACGAGCCGTTTGAAGCGGATGCCGGACACGTCCCGGCTACTGACTGGGATCACACCCGCGGGGTTCGACCAACAGTTGGCCGAACTCGAACCTCGAGACCAGCAAGCCGACGCCAAGCGGTAGACCCGGCGACCACGCCAGCGGAAACCGGACGCACGTTCCGGGATAGACGCCCCGCGTGAATCGGGTGATCCGCAAGCTACGACGGCGTTGACATGCTACGGACTGGTCACGTCGCGCTTGTGGTCAGTGCGCGTTCGCGGCTACAATCGACACACAGACCGCACCGCGCCACCGGAGTTCACCGTGAAGCGAGTTCTTCTGATATTCAGCCTGTTAGCCCTCGTTCTGGGCAGCGCCAATCTTCCCGCAATCGACACCGCACCGCCCCCGCGACACATCACCGACCGCGATGCGTTCTTCCGCAAGGCGAAGGTCCACGACCTGACAATCACCGTGAGCAAGAAGGACGTCGATTCGATCAACAAGGAGCCGCGGAAGTACGCGAAGTGTGCGCTCAAGGAGGGCGAAACGGAATACGCCGACGTTGGTATTCACCTGAGAGGCGCGGTTGGGAGCTATCGCAACTTCGACGACAAGCCGGGCCTCACGCTGAACATGGACAAGTTCACCGACAACCAGCGGTACAACGGACTGGACAAGTGGCACCTCGCGAACTCGGTACAAGACCCGAGCTACCTGTCGGAATTGATCTGCGGCGAACTGTTCCGCGCCGCGGGCGTGCCGGCAGCGCGTGTCAGCCACGCCACGCTCACGCTCAACGGCCGCAAACGCGGTTTCTATTACATCAAGGAGGGTTACGACAAGCAGTTCCTCCGCGCGCACTTCGGCAGTAGTAACGGCAACTTCTACGACGGGGGGTTCCTTCGCGAAATCGACCAACCGCTTCAACTGATCTCCGGCGAGGGCGACGTCGCGAACCGCGCCGACCTGAAGGCACTGCTGGCGGCGGCCCGCGAACCAAACGAACAGAAGCGGTTCGAGAAGTTGGAGAAGTTGCTCGACCTGGACCGGTTCCTGAGCTACGTCGTGGTGGAGATGATCATGTCCGACTGGGACGGATACCCGGCGAAGTGCAACAACTACCGCATCTACCATGAGCCCAAGACTGACAAGATCACGTTCATCCCCTCGGGGCTGGACCAGATGTTCGGCGACACCAACTGGCCGATCATGCCGGGCTGGGGCGGGACCGTGGCGCGCGAACTGATGTCAACCAAGGAAGGCAAGAAGCGATACTTGGCCCGGCTCCGGGTCATCATGAAAGACGTGTACAAACCCGACGAACTGGTCGCGCGGCTCGACGAACTGGAGGCGGTGGTTCAGCCGGCGCTGACCGCGGTCGATGTCGGCGCGGGTAGGGATTACAAGAATCAGGTAAACCGCTTGCGGAACGCAATCAAGGAACGCGGGCGGAATATCAACGAGCAGATCAATCGCCTGCCCCTGGAGAAGTAGTGTTTGGGTCCGGTTGGCCGCAACCCGAAGGCGCGCGTCGCGCACCCCTTCGGCTCGCGGCTTGCGGCTGATAGAAACACGAACCCTGTTGACACCCCACCCAGCGGCGGGTACGTCCGCCGCATGGTCATGTTGCGTTACTGCGCCGGGTCGGCGATTCTTGCGCTGGCGGTGTTGGTCGGGTGTCAGCCGCCGCAGCGGTCGAACGCTCCCAGTTACGCGCCACACCGAGTGCTTGCGTGCGAAGACGGCCCCGCCGTCGTGCCGCCGGGTGTGGTGCTCGCGTCCCCGGCCGACCTGGTCGTCGGACTGCGCCGCCCGCAGCACGTCCTGGCACTCTCCAGCGGTGGGATGTACGGTGCCTACTCCGCTGGCGTTCTCGACGGTTGGACTCGTACCGGCACGCGCCCGGAGTTCGACGTGGTGACCGGCACCAGCACCGGCGCGCTCATCGCCCCGTACGCGTTCCTCGGCAGCGAGTACGACGCCCACGCGATGCGGCTCTACACCGGCGTGCGGAACCACGACATCTTCCGCGTGCGCATGTGGGTCACGATTCCGTTCCGCGACGCGCTCGCCACTTCCGCGCCACTGCGGAAACTGATCGCATCCCAGATCGACCAGAACCTCATGGAGCGGATCGCGGTCGAACACCGCAAGGGTCGGCGGCTGTACGTCGGCACCACCGACCTGCGCACAAAGCGCGCTGTGATCTGGGACATGGGCGCGATCGCGTGCCGCCCGTGCCCCGAAGGGTGCGACCTGTTCCGCGACGTGTTGCTCGCGTCGGCAGCGATCCCCGGCGTGCTGCCACCGGTACCGTTCCGCATCGCGGTTGATGGTCGCCAGGAGATGGAGTACCACCTGGATGGCGGCATCACCGCACCGCTGTTCATGCCGCCCGGCGTGTTCGCGAGCGTGGGCGAACCCAACCCGAAGCAGATCGCGAACTTCTACGCGATCGTGGCCGGTACACTGTACCCGGACGAGGGGCCGGTGCGGCTTCGTATCCTCTCCGTGTTGAGGACGAGCGCGGCCGCGCTGCTGTCCGCACACTGCCGAGCGGAACTGGCGAACATGTACTGGCAAACGCGGCTCGCGGGGATGCGATATCACACGGTCGCGCTCCGCCAGAATGCGGACATCCGCGCGGACTCGGCCGTGATCTTCAACCAGGAAGTGATGACGAAGCTGTACCAGGAAGGACTGAAGGACGGTCAGAGCGGGCCGAACTGGATGTACCTGCCGCCGGCGCTCAGCCCGTGCGACGGGAACTACGCCCGCGGCGGCCTCCGGTTACGCACCATGCCACCGGTGCCGATGATGGTGCCGTGATCACTCACCATTGCGAGGACGACCTCGCCCTACCAACTGTGCAACAGCAACACGGCCAGCACATAGGACTTCGAGCGGATTAGCCGCCAACAGATGGCTCTTCCACGCTGGGGCGCGACACCGTTGCGTGCGCGAGTGCTGGGACAGGCTGTTGTGACGGGTAGCTGGACAAGGTGCAGGTGGCGAACCGCGTTCCCCGCCCCGGAGGTCGGCTTCACGACGCTCGTGAAGCGGATGCCGAACCGGCGGCGGCGCCAGAGTGCGAGAGCCTCGTGTTCCGCGGTTTCGTTCGCTACTGGTCGTGTTCTGATCCGCGACTCACACGAGCGATTCGAGAAGGTACTTCAGTTTCCGCACTTCCGGTTCGACCGGGAACGGGCTGTCGGGCACGTCGCGGATGTCCACCGTCAGCGCCCGGTCGTAGCGGAAGCGGTCGAGTTGCGTGATGACCTTGCCGTATTCGAGTTCGCCCTGACCGATGCGCACCTGGAACTGGGCTGGCGTCTTGCCGGTGTCGCGCAGTCGAACGTGGCGCACGAACTTGTAAAGATTGTCGTAATCGGTCTTCGAGTGCGGTCCGACGTGGTAGTGGCTGGGGTCGAGTGTGAGCGCCAGACCGGGCACACGGCGACACAGTTCTGCGGCGCCGAGCGGGTCCGCGGTCACCGTGTCGGTGTGCGTTTCGACGGACAGAATCACGCCTTCCGTTTCCCCGATCCGCACCCATTCCTGTAGCCGGGCGACTTCGGCATCGAGGTCGCTACCGAGCGGCGCGGCCGGGATCGTCACGAGTGGCACGGTCGAGACTCGCGCCAGCCGGCAGACCGCGCGAAACCGTGTCCGCGTCTCGGCCGTATCGGGCGCGTCGATGACGAGATGGATCGCGGCGAGTGGCAGGTTCGCGGCCTTCAGGCGTAAGGTGGTGCGGTCGAAGTCGTCGGCCACCTCCGCGGGCGTGAGGTGTGGACTGCCGTCGTGGATCGCGAGGTCGGCCTTGGCGAACCGCATCTCGCGAACGGTGCGAAGGGCGTCCTCCAGCGACACCTTGCTGAAACTTAGCGTCGAGCAGGCAACGTACACGGCATATCCTCCCCGCGCACGGCACCCGCCGAAGCAGATGCTGTCCGCGTCCCCCAATTCGTCCCACGCGAACCTCGACCCCCGTCGAAGTCCGTGCGAGGAGTCCCCCAACTCAGAGCGGGTGAATAGCGAGCGCTCGCGGCTGCCGCAAGCAAAAAGTCCACGAAACTCGGCTTGCGGTCGCGCGAACCTGGGGGTACGAGCCGCCCAGCTTACGCACTTGACCTCCGATGAAGGGGCCGGATGAATTCGCTTCCGATTGCTCAATGGCAGGACGCGCTCGACCGCATGGAAACCGCGCTCGCGACCGCGACGCGTGCGCTCGACCGGCGTGAGGAGCGGTGCGAGCGCGCCGTCGCGCCTTCCGCCGGGGAAGGGGAACCGCCCGCGGCGCTCCACCGGCTCGACGCGCGCCTCGACGAATGGGAATCGCGCCTGCGGGCCGCGGACGAACTGACCGCGTCGGTCGAGCGCGAACTGGCGGAGCGCGCGTCGGCGGTGGCGCACTGGCGCGCGCTGTTCGCGGAGTGGGAAGAACTGCTAAAACGAACGGAAGCCACGTCCTGAGTTCGCCCCGTTAGGCGGGTTCCATCATGTCGCAGTTCGCGGTCATCATTCCGGCGGCCGGTCGGTCGTCGCGGTTCGGTGGGATGGAGAAGAAGCCTTTCGTCTCGCTGGACGGGCGCCCGGTGTGGCAGCGAACCGCAGAGGTGTTCTGGTCCCGAAGCGACGTGAGCAAGATCTATCTCGTCATCGCGCCAGAAGACCGCGACGACTTCCGGACGCGGTTCGGGCACCTAATCGCGTTCGTTCACGCGGAGAAGGTGGAAGTGGTGACCGGTGGAGCGGAGCGATTCGAGTCGGTCGCGAACGCACTCGCACGCATCCCCGACAGCGTGCCACTGGTCGCGGTCCACGACGCGGTTCGCCCGCTCGTTACCTCCGTGCTGGTCGATGCCGTGGTTCGCGCGGCCGACGAACACGGGGCCGCGATGCTCGCGGTGCCGGTCGCGGACACGCTCAAGCAGGTGGACGCGGCGAGCAACCGCATTACGGGAACGGTGCCGCGCGCCGGTGTGTGGCAGGCGCAGACGCCGCAGGTGTTCCGCCGCGACTGGCTCGTGGAGGCGTACGCGAAGCGCACGTCGCTCGGCGTTCCGATCACCGACGACGCGCAACTGATCGAAGCGCTGGGGCACGCGGTGGTGGTGGTGCCCGGCGCACCGGTGAACTTCAAGATCACGACGAAGGACGATCTGGAACTCGCGGACGCGGTGCTGAAGGCCCGCGCTGCGAGGCTGAGTGCCGTCCCCGATGTACCCAAGTGGGGCGCATTCGACGACGACGCGAAGTGGTGACCGCAGCAAGACCCCTCCCCAACCCCTCCCCTAAGCAGGGAGGGGTTGGGGAGGGGTTTGAACCATTAACCCTTCACCAACTCGTCCCACAACTTCTTGTAGCCCTTGAAGAACTCGGCGCCCTCGGCCACGTCGTAGGACTTGCCGACCTCGCACATCGTGTAGCGGTCGTAGCCGATGCCGCGAAGGAGCTTGAACAGTTCACGGTAGGGGTACTTGCCGGCCGCGTCGTTGGTCAGGTCATTGATGTGGACCGACCGGATCCACGGCTTCAGCAGCGCGAAGTTCGCCGCGACCGACTTGTTCTCCACGTCGGTGGGGTTGGAGTTCCACGTCACGCCGACGCTCTTGTGGCCGCACACCTCCATGATGGTCTTCATGTTCTTGGGGATCTGCGTGATCGCACCGTGAACCTCGACGCAGATTTCGATGCCCGCGTCCGCACCGGCTTTGCCGCACTCTTGAAGCGCTTTCCCGATCTGCTCGAAGATCTTCTGTTCGTCGGCTCCCTTCGGCATGCCGTTGGGTCGGACCTTCACGCCGGTGCCGCCGATATCGTGAACCAACTTCACGAACTCTTTGCAGTCTTCGACGTTCTTCTTCACGACCGCGGCGTCGGTGGATTGGAACTCGCACACGCTACCGCAGCCCCAGAACACGATGCCCGCGTCCGCGAACTGCTTCTTCACGTCTTTACGCTGGTCCGCGGTGAGCGTGCGTTCGACGCCATGCTTGTGCGTGGTGCGGCACTCGACGGCCGCGATTCCGGTTTGCTTGCACACCTTGAGGAGCGTGGGCAGATCCCAGTTCTGCGGCACGTTGTAGGTGACGGTGCCGAGTTTGAACTTCGCGGCTTCGTCTGCTGCTTGGGTGAGCGGGGGGCATACGCCCCCCGAGGCGAGTGCAGCGCCGGCAGCGAGAAACGAGCGGCGGGAGAGTGTGTTCATGCTGACCTCTTGTAGGGTGGGTCGAGTCTTCGAGGCCCACCGTCTTCGCGATTTCAGATGCGTGGTGGGCCTGCGCAAAGCCTTGACCCACCCTACAAAACACACCGCGAATGTGACCGCAAGAAAAAAGTTCCCCCGCGCGGCAATAAGTAAGTCGCGGCGCGCATCGGAGACGGTGAGCCGAGGGGTTGGCAGCGTCCCCGAAGGCTTACCGGCCCAGCCTGATTTCACTTCTCCATCCGCGATTCTCGGCCAATTCCGTGCTGACTAATGGGTGTCCCGTCTGGTGCGCGAGTGAAGACGAGGATGTACGGAGTGCCGTCGTTGCGCGTTTGGGCATCGACCTGATACTCTTTGCCCCACGGGTCTTGTAGGTCTCTTTCCCCATTCCGCAATAACGACGGGCCGCCAAATGGCGGCTGGATCAGATCTTGCAGTTGGGTCGGCGGGTCCGAGTTCGGGTTCGCCGGGTTCGAGGTGTAAGCCTCAATGGCGCGAGAGACGTTGAGACACCCGTTCTTTGCGGCTTCCTTCGATTGCTCCTGTGGGTCGAACGGTTTCTTCTCTTCCTTCTTCACTTGGTCCGCGTGCACTCCCAAAAGCCCGCGCTGCTGGAAGTGCGCGGTCGTCAACACGAAGCCCAATACCAATCCAGCAATGAGGCCGACCGCGGTTCCGCGATTGAGCCACCGTCGGACTCGGGAACGCTCGTTGCTCACTTCTTCTCCTCCGCGGAGGTGTGGTCGTGGACGATCTTCCACCCGTCCGGCGTCTTGCGAAGAATCAACGTGAAGCGCCCGCTCGCGGTCTTCTTCTTCTCGTCCTTCTCTTTCTCGAAGGTCAGTTCAAACTTGCCGCGCATCATCGCGGCGTTCGGGCTGAACGCTTCGATGTGAAACTCGCTGAACGTGAGCTTCCCCATCTCCTTGCCGTCGGCCTTGTACCGCTTCTCGTAACGCTCCTTCGTCGGCTTCCAGCCTTTCGTTATGTCGCCGCCGGAGATGAAGGTAAGACCTTCGTCGTTCCAGTAGCCCGCCATGAAGCCGTCGAGATCGCCCTTGTTCCAGGCGGTCACCTGTGCGTCGAGCACTGCGCGGATGTCCTTCTCGTCGGCCGCGGCGGTGCTGGCGCCGGTCGCACGCGCCACCGTGGTGAGCAACGCGGTCCCGCCGCCGATCAGCAGCACGAACAACACGATGTTGGCCAGACACGCGACCTTGAGGAACTTCGCACGGAACTGCAGTTCGTTCGCCAGAGTCGAAGGAGATGCGGACATTGTGTGCCTCGTGGTGCAGGAAGAACCCCTCCCCAACCCCTCCCCTAAGAAGGGAGGGGCTAAGACGCGAACGCTGCGCGTTCGTGGTCCCCCTTGGTTTCGGTCTGAAGCCCCTCCCTTCTTAGGGGAGGGGTTGGGGAGGGGTCTGCCTTTCCCTCAGCATACCCGACCGGTAGAGTGATCACACCCTCTCCCAGCACCGGAGCATCCTCCCATGCAAGCCGCCGCACTCGACTGGCTGAACAAGAATCACGAAGAGATCGTTCGCGGGCTGGCCGATCTGGTCGCGATCCAGAGCATCAGCACCGACGGCGAACACAACCCGGAGATCGACCGCACCGCGAAGCTCACCTGCGACCAGATGCGCCAAGCCGGGCTGCACAACGTCGATATCCTGCGCGTCGGGCAATCGCTGCCCTACGCGTACGGCGAATGGCTCGAAGCACCCGGCAAGCCCACAGTGTTCCTCTACGCGCACCACGACGTGCAACCGGTGAACTTCGTCGAGCAATGGCTCAGCGACCCGTGGAAACTCACCCGGCGCGACGGGCGGCTCTACGCTCGCGGGTCTGCCGATGACAAGGCCGCTATCTCGGCGCAACTTGGCGCGGTGGCCGCGTACCGCAAGACCGGTAACACGCTGCCGGTCAACATCAAGATGCTGGTTGAAGGCGAAGAAGAGGTTGGCTCGAAGAACCTACTGAAGTTCTTCGACACGCACCGCGACCGGCTCAAGTCCGACGTGATCGTCGTGTGCGACACGGAGAACATCGAGGTCGGGATTCCGAGCATCACGTACTCGCTTCGCGGGATCGTCGCGGTGCGCGTGGACGTGACGACCGCTAAGATGCCGGTTCACAGCGGCATGGGCGGCGGGAGCCTGCCGGACGCGGCCATTGCGCTGAACGCGGTCCTCGGCCGGCTCTACTGGGACAACGGCCCGCTGCCGATCCCCGGCTACTACGATCAGGTGCGCCCGCTCACCGAGAAGGAGAAGGCCGCGTTCAGCAAACTGCCGTCGGATCTGGAGAAAATGCGGCAAGCAATCGGCATGGTCCCCGGCGCACGGTTCACGATGGAGAAGGGCTATGGCGATTACGCGCAATGCTGGCGGCGACCCGCGATCACGGTGATCGCGCAGGAGGCGAGTTCGCTGAAGGGCGCTTCCAACCAGGTGCTTCCGAAGGCATCGGCGATCGTGAGTTGCCGCATCGTGCCGGACCAGAAGCCGGAACACGTGCGGGAGAAACTCACCGCGTTCCTGACGGCGAACCCGCCGTGGGGCTGCGAGGTGACCGTGACGCCGGCCGGGCCGCCGGTGGACTGGTGGATGACCGATCCGAACGGCCCGGCATTCGAGGCGGCGCTTTCCGCGATGCGCACCGGGTTCGACCGCGACCCAGTCGCGATCGGCTGCGGCGGCACCATCGGGTTCGTCGGGCCGCTCTCCGAGTTGTTCGGCGGCGCGCCGGCGCTGCTCATGGGCATCGAAGACCCCGCGAGCAACGCGCACGCACCGAACGAGAGCCTGCACGAAGGTGACTTCAAGAAGTTGATGGCGTCGCTGGTCGGGCTGTTCGCGAACCTCGGCAAGCTCACACCGGGCACCGTGAAGTAAGCGGGCGAACGGCCGGCTTACACCGGCCGTTCGCCTTTTTCCGCGTAACCCCACTTCTCATCACCTTCGCCGTTCCGGTTGTTCGCGTCGTGCGGCGGGCTGTCACCACTTCTTTCACGCTGGAGGCTTGGCAAGTTCGCTCCCGCCGGTCACGATAAATGCGCACCACTGTCGTGCGCCCGGACTTGGACGCCACCATGACGCACACAATCACTCGCTTCGCACTGGTCACTGTAGCGCTGACGTTCGTCGCGACGCTCGCGCCCGCACAAGTCAAGGAACCCCCGCGCGCGGAGAAGATGAAAATCGAGATACGGTACCGCATCCGGGCTGATCGCGATGAGCGTGTCCGGCAGTACCTTGACCTCCAGAAATACCTCGCGAAGCTCGGTTTCGACGACGCGCGGAAGAACGAACCCGACTACGACCTCGACATACTCGACCCCACTTCAGAGCGATTCTCCGGCACGATCCCCGGTACGCGGGTACTCGAAGTGTTGGATCATGTCCGTGTCCAGAACATCCTCTTCGTGCCGGACGGGTTCGTGATTCCGGTGGAGGGCGATAAACCGGTCGCGGTCAAACTCGGGTTGCGCGGCGGGTATCTACCGCAGGCGCAACAGCAACTGCACGAGCAAACGGTCGCGCACCTCGCTCGCCTCGGTTTTGTGGAGGCGCTTGGCTACGACACGCAGGGGTACACGCTCATTCGCGGGGCGATTCAAGCGAAGAGTGTTGAGCTGTTGGTGACGGATGTGCGAACCCAACCGGGCGGGTGGTTCCTGCCGAAACTTCGGACGAAGGAGTTGCCGGTGCCCCTAAAGGATCGCAATCCGATCCTTTGGGCGGAAGTGTTGCCGATCACGAAGTTCGCTGCGCCCTTTATCCCGACTCCGGTTCTTCCGCTCCAACTGAAATACTCCGCCGACCTGCGGACGCTGCTCCTGGACCCAGCGACAAAGGACGCACCGCTTCGCGTGGAGATCATCTTTGCGAACCGGGTTCTGAACCTCGAATCGCTCACGACCCTGATCCAGGGACGCTACACCGGCTCGACGCTCGAAGGCGTCATCGGGAACATCGTGAGCGTGCGGTTGCAACGCGGGGCGTACGTCGAAACTTTCTCGGAGGAACCTGGCGTACTCGGTGTCCGGCTACCGCGACCGGGCGCGGAGACGATCGCGACCGCCGTTGGCGCAGCGGGCGTGACCGCAGCTGAAGTACTCAAAGCTGCGCGACTCGACCAGTTGCACAAACTCGGCTACACCGGCGCGGGCGTGAAAGTCGTTCTCATCGGCTCCGACTTTACCGGCGTGGACAAGCTCATCGGCACTGAACTGCCAAAGCGAACGAAGATCGTGGACCTGACGGCTGAGCTTTCGCCGGACCTGCTGCCGTTCAAGGTAGACCCAACGCGCCTCGGCACCGGGGTCGCGGCGGCGAAGGTGCTGGCCGCTGGTGCGCCTGACTGCGACCTCGTTCTCGTTCGCATCGACCCAGGCTCGTTCTTCCACCTGAACACGATCATCCGGCTCGCACGAGGCGACATCGAATACACGGACGCGCTCCTCGTACGCCTGTCCGAACTGGCCACGCGGAACACGGCGCTCGACGCCGATCGCACGAAAGCAATCGCCGCGTACAAGGCTGCGTTTGCGGACCTGAGCGACAACGTGGTCGCGATCGCGCTTCGCGAGAAGACGAAAGCGGCCCTCGACGCGATTTTCGTGCGGGAGAAGGAACTGACCGCCCTCTCAACCCGCTTCAACAAGTACCAGAAGGAAATCACTACGGCGCTCGCAGGCGGACAGGTAATTGTGAACACGCTGGTGTGGGAGTCGGGCTACCCACTCGATTCGATCGGTGAGTTCGCCGCGATCGTGGACCGGCTTGCGAGCGACTTGCCGCCGCGTGTGGTGAAGCCGTTGGCCCCGCAGAAGCCGCCGCTGGTGTGGGTGCAGTCCGCGAGCGCCGCCGGCGCGTCGGTGTGGGGCGGGCTGTTCCTCGATGCCAACCGCGACGGTCAGATGGAGTTCACGCGACCTCCGCGGCTCCGCATCCCGGACTACGTGCCCGCAGACCTGAGAGCGTTGTTGGCCGCCGCGGGGGAGGTTCAGCTGGGGATGCTGCAGCACGGCGATAACTGGTCGCCGGCGATGAACTTCCTCGGGACACGCGCCGCGAACGGCGACGTGACGCCTGAACTTGCAATGGGGACAAAGTTGCGGTTGGTGGTGCAGTGGCGTGAGCCGGCTGATCCGAACTTCGCGGAGGCCGACATCCCGGTGTACCCGCTCACGCTTCGCGTTTGGCGGCAGATCGACCCAAAAGGGACAGATCGCTCGAGTGATGAAATGGAAGAGTCGGCGCGCTCGGTGAGCGTGCCAACCGTGATCTATAGGACGCGAACGTTCCTGGTGTTCGAGCAGTTGATGGAGTTCACAGTTCCAGAGGCCGGGCGCTACGCACTGGTGTTGGAATCTGCGGCGGTTGCGGACTCGCTTATCCCGGCGCTACGGCGCACTGTGGAGATCTATCCGCGGCTCGCGATCGAAACGCTCAATACCGCGGCCGGCGAACCGAAGGCGGTGTTCCGCTCGTACACCGCGCCGACGGCCGGTGTGGGCATTCCTGGCGACGCGCTCGGTGCGATCACCGTGGGCACAGCCGTGACCGGTTCACTGGTGGGCGGCGGAACCGGTCTGACGCTTCGCGGGAAGCCGGACCTGGTCGGCCCCGATGCGGTTACCTTCGGCGCGCAGACCGCAAGCGGTCCCGGTGTCGCGACCGCGTTCGCGGGCGGCGCCGCGACGCTGTTGGTGCAGGCCCGCGCCGCACAGCCGAACGTGTTCACCGCGAGCGGTATCGAACCTGGGAAGCGACTGGAGTTGCCGGAACGCTGGCTGAAGATCGTACCGCCAGTCGCACGCCGCCGGCCGTGAGTGAGTTGACGAACCGGCGTGTTAACCAAGCTTTCGCGGTGACAGGCTCGCGACCAACTCCGGCGTGGCGCTGTCGAATTCCAGTCGGGATCAACGACGGCGCGAAGGGTCAGTTTCAGCATCGATGGGAAAGTCGCGGTCCGCTCACGGGAAGTTCGGGATGGTGAATGGCTTCTCGTGATTCACCGCGTCGAAGGTACGGAACTCACTCAGCTTCATCGTCCCATCGCTCTGCCGCTTGTACGTCGCGCGGATGTACAGCGGCACCCCCTTCATGTCGTTCCGCGATTCACCCTTCGCCAGGAACCCGATCTCGATGGTGTTCTCGTCAATCACCTTCACATCGCCACGTGAAAAGCTCCACACCGCGACGTGGACGTTGAACTGTCGAAGCATGGGCCAGAACTGCGAACTCTTCAGTTCGGATCGCGTGACGGTTCGCGGTGGCCCTTCGCTGTAGTAGACGAACGGGTCCGCGACGTGCTTCACGAACTCGTCTGGGTTGTTCGTGTCCGCTGCGGCAGCCATTGCTTGCGCATTCTTGACCGCCTCTTCACGCGGGCTATCGATGAACCGGTCGAGGAGAAACAGCACGGCAAACAGAACCGCCACGCTGAGGAACGTCACGCCCGATTTGCGATCCTGGCGCTGCGCCGCGACCGCGGCTGTTCCGATCAGCGCGGCGGCCCAGAAGAGGTACACCGCCGGCACTGGGTCACTGATGAAGGTCGGCATGATCGTTCTCGTCTTTGCCGCTTGCGGCTCAACTGCTAGCGGCGCAACTCCACTCCATAGACGGCGGCCGCCCCCAGGCATTCCTCGATTCGCAGCAGTTGGTTGTATTTCGCGATGCGGTCGGTGCGGCTCGCGGAGCCTGTCTTGATCTGGCCGCAGTTCGTCGCGACCGCGAGGTCCGCGATCGTCACGTCCTCGGTTTCGCCGCTGCGGTGGCTCATGATCGCGGTGAACTTGTTCCGCTTCGCGGTCTCCACCGCTTCGAGCGTTTCCGTCAACGTGCCGATCTGATTCACCTTCACCAGAATGCTGTTCCCGCAGCCCTCGGCAATGCCGCGTTTCAGACGTGCGGTGTTGGTCACGAACAGGTCGTCACCGACGAGTTGAACCTTCGAGCCGAGTTTTGCAGTCAGCTTCTTCCAACCGGACCAGTCGTCTTCCGAAAGCCCGTCTTCGATGGAGATGATCGGGTACTTCGCGCACAGCCCGGCCCAAAGGTCGATCATCTCGTCAGACGAAATGACCTTCTTCGGGTCGCTCTTGAAGAAGCAGTACCCTTCCTTCTTGTGCAGGTGCTTCGCCTCCTCGAACAACTCCGTGCAGGCCGCGTCGAGCGCGAACGCGATCTGCTCGCCGACCTTGTACCCGGCTTTCTCGATGGCTTGCGAGATCGTCGCGAGCGCATCATCGGCGGACGGGATGTTTGGTGCGAATCCGCCCTCGTCGCCGACCGCGGTGTTCAGGTTCTTGTCGTGCAGCACTTTCTTGAGACTGTGGAACACCTCCGCGCCCATGCGGAGACCTTCGCGGAAGCTGGTCGCGCCAATGGGCACGATCATGAATTCCTGGAAGTCCACGGTGCTGTCCGCGTGCTTGCCGCCGTTGAGGATGTTCATGAGCGGAACGGGCAGCACGCACGCGCTGGTTCCTCCGACGTAGCGGAATAGCGGTTGGCCGAGCGCGTTCGCGGCGGCGTGCGCCGCAGCCATCGACACGCCGAGAATCGCGTTCGCGCCGAACCGGGCCTTGTTCGGGGTGCCGTCGAGAGCGATCATCTTCCGGTCGATTGCGG
>SXID01000212.1 GCA_005772955.1 Planctomycetia bacterium | reverse complement strand
CGGGGCTTCTGGTTATTTTGTCTCACTCACCAGGGGTTGCGCTCACCTTCGGTTCGCTTCACCCCTGGCTACCATCCAACGCCCCTCCGGGGCGAAAACCAAATGCCAATTCTTCTTGCACACGCATCGAGCGCAACTTCAAAGTGCGTGAGCGACGGACAAGCGAGTCCGTCGCGTACGCTTCCGGCTCGTCAGACACGACTCGCCTCACTTCTGGCCGCGTGGAGTATAAAAGGCAACCTACCCCCTGCACTAAGGGGAAGGGGATCCATCAGCGGTGCGACTCGCGCCGCAGCTTCCGTTGTCGCGAACGCGAGCGTGCCGGCTCTTACTCCCCTCCCCTATAGGGAGGGGGTTGGGGTGTAGGTTACTCTTTCACTTCCACCACAAACTCGAACACGTGCTCCTTACCCATCTGAACTTCGCGCTCGAGGCCAGATAAATCCGGGCGCGCGAGCTTCGCGGGGAATAGTCCCGCAGCCGTCGCGGGCGGTGGTGACAGCGACACGCGATACCACCCCGCCGGGATCGCTTTCGATTTGTCAAGGAGAAGCAAGTACGAGCCGTCAGCGCCGGTTTCGGCGTACGCGGACTTGCCGCGTCCACCACGATCCGGGTTTGGCGTGAACACGACCAACCCGCCCGCGACCGGTTGCCCGTTAAGCGTGACCTTCCCGCGAACCGTCGCAGGTCCGTGGGGTGGTGCGTTCGTGCCGCAGCCGCTGGAAAGCGACATCGCCGCAAGGCCAACTGCCAGCGCCGCCACTGGAATCACGAGCCGAAACACCGTTTTCATGGCAAACCGTCCTCGACGCGAAACCACCCACATCTTGACATCGACGGAACCGACCCCGCCGGTTTAAAGTGTCCACTGTAGTACTCGCCTAACGCCTTCGAACCGAACGAATTACCCGCCACAGGGCACTTACCGCGTTAGCATTGACGCCCCGTAGGTCGTTGGGTATCTACGCTCGCCACGGCACCGAGGGGAACGTAGGCGGAAACGGTCCAAGGCGAGGATTCGTCGGACTTTGCCGCTTGCAACGCCCGCAGCGCGGGCCGGTGTTAGTACAGCCTGCGGGACCGGAACCCCGCGGCACCGGAGCAGACACAGAGGAGGACTGAGGAGTGAATCGCACGTTCATGTTCCTGTCGGCGGTGCTCGGCGTCGCGGGCACGGTGTTTCTCACCAGCTCGTCGTACGCACAGCCCCCGGTCGGCGCGCCGGCCGCGCCCCCGGCCACCCGGCCGACGATCGCGGTGTTCAACATGGCCGGGGTCATGCGCGACTTCGGCCAGGCGAAGTATCAGGTTCACCTGCTGAACTTCAAAAAGAACGAGCAGTCCAAGCAGTTGCTCGCCTGGCGTGGCGAGTACATCCAGCACCAGCAGGATCTCCAAAAGCGGTCGGACCACCCGGAGAAGGAAGCGAAGGTTCAGCGGATGCTCGCGCTGACGCGAGCTATCGAAGACGAGGACCGGAGGATCAACAAACTGCTCAACGACGACGCGAGCGCGATCATTTCGGACCTGTACGACAAGATCAAGACGGTGGTCGATAAGACGGCCGAGATGAACGGCTACCACATCGTGTTCGCGTATCCGGACGCGGTGACCGCGGAAGAGCTGAAAAGCCCGTACATCAAGGAACTCAAGTTGAAGCCGCCAGCGGCGCAACCGTTCTACGTCGCCCCTCACGCGGACATTACCGGTGTCGTCGTGAAGACCCTCAACGTCTGGTATGAACCAAAGGACGCGCAGGGCAACAAGGTGGATCTGACCAAACTCGACATTCCGAACTCGCCAACCGGCCTGCCCGTAACGAGTCCGGTGCCGGCCCCGAAGTAAGCAGTTCGGGTAAGGTGTTAAACCTGGGCCGGTCGCGACGCCGATAGAGGTGTCACGACCGGCCCGGAACGAATCTGAACTACTCGATTCGATTCGGAACGGTTACGCCAGGGAAGGCGGACATCGTGCGCGTCATTGGCTATCGACACCAACGGACACTCGCCGCGCCTGCGGCCATCGACGGCGTGGGCATCGTCACAGGGATACGCGTGCGCCTGCGGTTCCTGCCAGCGGAACCGGACACCGGCCTCGTGTTCCGGCGCACCGACCTGCCGGACGCGCCGACAATCCCGGCCCGCACCTCCCGCGTGAGCGGCACGCAGCGCAGAACCACCCTCGGCTCGGAACACGCCGGTATCACGCTCGTCGAACACGTGCTTGCGGCGCTCGCGGGCCTCCGCATCGACAACTGCGTGGTAGAACTCGACGGCCCCGAACCGCCCGGCCTCGACGGGTCGGCCGCGGGCTTCGTTTCATCGCTCTTCGCCGCCGGAATCGTGAACCAGGATGCCCGTCGACCGATCTACGGCGTTGAGAAGTCGATCATCGTTCGCACGCCTGGCGCCACGCTCGGTCTGCATCCGGGGAACGATGCCGAATTGCGGGTGACCTACCGACTCGACTACGGTCCTGGCGCGCCGATCTTGCCGCAGGCGCACACGCTCACCGTAACTCCCGAAACGTTCGCACGCGACCTTTCGCAGTGCCGCACGTTCCTGACCGAAACCGAGGCGCAGGCGATTCACGCCGAAGGCGTCGGTCGGCACCTCACGAGCGCGGACCTGCTCGTGTTCGGACGCAACGGGCCGATCGACAACGTTGTGCGGTACGCCGACGAACCGGCCCGGCACAAGATTCTCGACCTGATCGGCGACCTCGCGCTGTGCGGGTTCGATATCGCGGGCCACGTGATCGCGTACCGAAGTGGGCACGCCCTCAATGTGGAACTCGCCCGCACGCTTGCCTCCTTGACGTGTCTCAAGTCGGAGTGTCGTCAGGTCGCCAGGGCCGCGAAGTGGGCGGCCTGACTTCACGACTGGTGACTCTGAGCAGACTTTCGACCGAGACTTTACGACTTGAGACCGAAATTATGGACCGTTTGCGTATGGCGGTGATCGGCGTCGGGCATCTGGGACAGCACCACGCGCGCATCCTCGCGAGCCTGCCAGAGGTGGAGTTGGTCGGCGTGGTGGACGCAAACCCGGAACAGGCCCGCGCGATCGCAGCAAAACTCGGCACCACCCCTTACGACTGCTTCGAGCCGCTCCTCGACAAGGTCGAAGCGGTCAGCGTTGTCACGCCCACGATTCACCACCACGCGGTCGCGTCTGCGTTTCTGAAGGCTGGCGTGCCCGTGCTGGTCGAGAAGCCGGTGTGCCGCACGGTCGCGGAAGCGGACGAACTCATCGCGCTTGCTGACAAGGCGAACGTGCCGTTGCAGGTCGGCCATATCGAGCGGTTCAACCCGGCGTTCGAGGAACTCGTGAAGCGGCCGATCCGCGCGAAGTTCGTGGAAGCGGAACGACATGGCCCGTTCACCGGGCGCTCGGTGGACATCGGCGCAGTCCTCGACCTGATGATTCACGACCTCGACCTGTTGCTCGCGCTCGTCGGCGGCAAGGTGATGCGTGTCTCCGCGGTGGGCGCGGTGGTGTTCGGTGGACACGAGGACATGGTGAACGCGCGCCTGGAGTTCGAGAACGGGTGCATCGCGCACGTGACCGCGAGCCGAATCACCAAGCACCCGAAGCGCCGGCTCCGCATCTGGGCACCGGAGGGCTACGCGGGCATCGACTTCGTGACGCGAAAGCTCACTCTGGTTCAACAGAGCGAAGAGGTGCGGCGCTACGGACTGCGTGCCGACGAGATGGACGCCGCCGCGAAAGCGCGTCTGAAGGACGAGGTGTTCGGCCGCTACTTGCAGGTGCTGAACCTGGACGCCGATCGCAAGCAGGACCAACTCACGGCGGAACTGAAGCACTTCATTGACTGCGTGCGAACCGGCAGCACGCCGCGCGTGACCGGGGTCGATGGTCGCGCCGCGCTCGAACTCGCGGAGCGAGTTCTGGACGCGTTGCGCGTTCACCCGTGGGAAGGCACGCCGGCCGGTCCGCACGGCCCCGGCGGACTGCCCACGCCCGCTGGCTTCCTCTTCCCACCGATCCAGATCGCGCGCCCCGAAGCGGCGTAGCGTGGGTAGCCGCTTGCGGTGTCGCGACCGCTACGCCGCAAGCGGCTGTACACACTTACTTCTTCAATTTGCGGTATTTCGCGACGTTCGAGCCGTCGAAGATCGCCTTCGGGTCGTTCTTGTCGAGGTACTTCGCGAGCCAGCCGGCCGGAGTCTCGTAGAACTCGGTGCCCTTCGAGATCGCGACCTTCGCGTCGGTCATTAACTGTTTCACCACCTTCTGGCTCCCGGCGTCGATGGTGAGTTTGTCGCCGTCGATCGTGTAGCGGAAGAGATAAAACCACTTCGCGGGTTCCTTCTGCCACTTGGCAAACTCGCCCACGGTATCGAACTGTTTGAGGTCGCCTTTTTTGGTGAGGATGACGTTCGCGTATGTGCTCTTGGCGATTGTCGTGGTGTAGAACCAAACCGCTTCCTTCGGGTCGTCGTTCCCCCCTGCCCGTATTAGCCCCTTCGGATTGCCCTTCACTTCAGGCACTGTGATCCGCAGGTCCCCTCCTTTGTCCGTAAGTGCCCAATCCCCAATCAGGTTCTTGTCCGGTTCGGCCTTCTCGATGTCGCTGAGCGGTTCCGTGACTGGCACGCAGCCGGTCCCGAACGCTACGAAGGCGGCCAGAATCGCGTATCGCATGGCATCACTCCTGACGTGTCACTTCATCGTAACGCGGGGCGGGGCCAACGCGAGCGGGATTCGCACGCGGGAATTGGTAAAATGCCGGTTCGCGACCCTTCACCGCACCCGGAGTTGAACCCGTGGCCGACGACCGCTTCACGGACTACCTGAACAAGTTCTCCGCCGACCGCGTCGCGATGCTTGAACAACTCCGACACGTGGTGGTCGGTCAGAGCGAGGTCATCGAGCAGGTACTCGCCGCGATCTTCACCCGCGGGCACTGCCTCCTGGTCGGCGTCCCCGGTCTCGCGAAAACGCTGCTGGTCAGCTCCATCGCGCAGATTCTGAGTGTCGCGTTCAAGCGGGTGCAGTTCACGCCCGACCTGATGCCGTCGGACATCACCGGCACGACGATCCTCGACGAAACGGCCGACGGGAAGCGCGAATTCCGGTTCGTTCGCGGGCCGATCTTCTCGAACATCGTGCTCGCGGACGAAATCAACCGCACCCCACCTAAGACGCAAGCCGCGTTGCTCGAAGCAATGCAAGAACGGCAGGTGACCGCGGGCCAGGAGACGATGAAGTTGCCCGACCCGTTCTTCGTGATCGAGTTCATCGTGAAACTGGTTCGCGCG
>SXID01000211.1 GCA_005772955.1 Planctomycetia bacterium | reverse complement strand
TCAGCAGCACGATAACGTAGCATTCCGGGTGGTTCGCGATGATCGAGTTCGCCATCTTCTGGAGCAACACCGTCTTCCCGGTCCGCGGCGGCGCGACGATCAACCCGCGCTGCCCCTTGCCGATGGGCGTGATCAGGTCGATGACGCGGGTGTTGAGTTCGTCGGACGCCGTTTCGAGCTTGAGCCGGCGTTCGGGGTGGAGCGGCGTGAGGTCGTCGAACACCACTTTCTGCGTGAGCAGGTCCGGCTCGGAGTAGTTGATTGCCTCAACTCGGAGCAGCGCAAAATAGCGTTCGTTCTCTTTCGGCGGGCGCGTCTGTCCCGCGACCACGGCCCCAGTGCGCAACCCGAACCGGCGGATCTGGCTCGGCGAAATGTAGATGTCGTCCGGGCACGGCAGGTAGTTGTAGTCGGGACTGCGGAGAAACCCGAAGCCGTCAGGGAGAACTTCCAGAGTCCCTTCGCCGAACATCAAGCCATTGGCCGTGCTCAACTCTCGCAGGATGCGGTACACCAGATCCTGCTTCTTCAAGCCCGCGTACTCCTCGCGCGGGATACCCTCCTCCTTTGCGGCCTTCTGCAACTGCACGATGGTCATGTGTTGCAGTTCGGTGATGTACGTGTTTCCGCGCTTGATCTCCTCGTAGCGAGAGTTGGTCTCGGCGTCGAAGCCCTGTTCGTTCGGGTCGATTCGCACGGGCGTCGACGGCGAAGGTGGTGGCGCCGCGGTACGCGGCGGTTCCGGCGCGCGCAGCGGGGCACGCTCGGGGCGGGGTTGCTCGCGCAACTCTGTGCGGCGCGGCTCGCGGACCTCCGGTACGGGTGGGGGAACGGGCGGAGGGGTCACAACCACCGCAGCGGGTTCGGGCGTCGCGGGCGCTTCGTCCACGATCCCGGTCGCGAACCCGTCGTCATCCGCGGGCGGCGCGGGGACGGCTGGTTGTTCGTCGGATTTGCGGACGCGACCGCGACCGGGCGGGCGTGTGGGCTTGACGATATCGGACTTGGGATCAGACATGGGGAACCTCACCGGCACGTCAGAAGACAATCAAGTGAGTGCAAGGCCGTTGCTGACGGGAGACGCGGGAGCGCTCCATGAACGTCAGCAACAACTCGGGTGAGAATCGGACCCGCACTCACGAACCACTCAACAACATAGACCGAGGACATACCAACCAAACATCACGATCTTACAGTTTCCGCGCGATCCTGATGATCTCAAGCACGCGGTTTACCGCTTCTTGTAACTCAAGCGGTCCGGCGTCGTTGACGACGATCGCGTCGGCCCGCGATTTCTTCTCTTCGGCGGGCCACTGGGCCGCTTCGCGAGCGGTCAGTTCGGCCTCGTTCCAGCCGCTCCGGGCCGCGAGTCGTGCGAGCCGCGTTCCGCGCGGCGCGTCCACGTAGACGAGCGAATCGACCAGGTCGCCCCACCCCGCTTCGAGGAGCACCGCCGCGTCCAAAATGATGAACGCCTGATCCGGGTTCGCTTGCACCCTGACGATCTCTTCGTGCGTGCGCCCCTTGATGTAAGGGAACACCGTTGCTTCGAGCGCGTTCCGCTGCGCGGGGTCGCCGAACACGATTCGCCCGATCGCACGGCGGTCGAGCGTGCCGTCTTCGCGGCGAATCCCTGCGCCCCACATCTTCACGAGCGCCCCGACGACCTCTGGTTGCCGCAACGCCTCGTGCCCGATCGTGTCGGCGTCGATCACGTGTGCGCCGCGGGCCGCGAAACACCTCGCCGCAGTGCTCTTCCCCGCGCCTATCGCACCGATCAAGCCGATCACCGGCTTTGTGCCGTGTTTGAACGTGATCGCACTCCACAGCGAGTTGGGGCTAAACATCTTCCACTTCCAGCCAGTTCGGGCCGGCGGCCACATCCACTCGCAGCGGCACGTCCAGTTTCATCGCCGCGGTCATCTCCTTGCGAACGAGCTGTGCAAGCGCCCTCACTTCACCAGGCGGTGATTCAAATACGAGTTCGTCGTGAACGGTGAGAAGCATTTTCGCATGCAACTTCTGCGCCAGAAGTTGCTTCCGCACCGCGAGCATCGCGCGCTTGATCAGGTCCGCGGCCGAACCCTGAATCTCGTAATTGATCGCCTCGCGCTCGGCCTGCCCGCGCCCTTGATACCGCGAGTTCGGGTTGATCGCCCCCGCGTTCAGGATGCGCTTGCGTCCCAACAGCGTGCGAACTTCACCGGTTTTGTGCGCGTGGCCCAACAGCTTCTGCTGGTACTCCAACACCTTCGGGTAGCGGGCGAAATACGCGTCGATGAACTCTTCCGCTTCCTTCCGTGAGATGCTCAATCGCGTGGAAAGCCCGGTCGCGCTCATCCCGTAGATGACGCCGAAGTTGACCGTTTTTGCCACTCCGCGTTGTGCTTTCGTTACCTCCGCCTCCGCGACCTTAAAGATTTGCGCCGCGACCGCAGTGTGGACGTCGCGGTCTTCCATGAACGCGGTCTTCAGCGCCTCGTCGCCGCAAAACTGCGCAATCAGCCGCAGTTCGATCTGCGAATAGTCCGCAGTCACCAGCGTCCAGCCGTCTCGCGGGATGAACGCTTTGCGGAGTTGTGCCCCCTGCTCCGTTCGCGTCGGGATGTTCTGCAAGTTCGGACTGCTTGAACTCAACCTCCCGGTTTCGGCTGACGCCTGGTTGAAGGACGTGTGAACGCGACCCTCTACGTCTGCCATCGTCGGGAGCACGTCGACGTAGGTGCCCTTCAGTTTCGTCACCTTGCGGTGCGTGATCAACTTCTTGGGCAGTTCGTGACCGAGCGACGCGAGCCGTTCGAGCGACTCCTGATCCGTCGAAGGTTCGTTCTTGATCCCGGTCCGTTTCTGCACGGGGAGTTTCTGTTCCTCGAACAGAATCTTTTGCAGTTCCTTCAGTGAGCCGATGTTGAACTCGCGCCCCGCGAGCGCGTGAATCTCCTTCTCAAGTCCCACGAGTTCGGTGCCCATCTCCTCGCTAAGCTTCTGCAAGTACGGCACATCCACGCGGATGCCGGTACGTTCCATCTCGGCCAACACGCTGATCAGCGGCACTTCGAGCGTGTCGTAGAGTTCGCGGAACCCGCGCGCCTCCAGTTGTGGTTCGTAGAGTGCGGCCAGTTGGAACGCGGCGTCGGCGTCTTCGCACGCATAATCTCGGACGCGCGTGACCGGCACCGCATTCATCGTGGTCTGCTTCTTTCCCTTCCCAATCAGTTCGTGAATCGCGATGTTCTTGTGCTTGAGTTCGTCGAGCGTGAGGTCGTCGAGTCCGTGTGCGCGCGCCCCGGGGTCGAGCAGGTAGTGCGCGAGCATTGAGTCGCCCGCGACGCCCGCGAGATGCACACCGTTCGCAGCAAGAACGATCTGGTCGAACTTGATGTTGTGGTTTCGCTTCGCAACCTTCGAGTTCTCGAAGACCGGCTTGAGAGCGGCGAGTGTCGCGTCGGGGTTGAGCGCGGCCTCCTCATTGGGGGCGCGCACTGGGAGGTAGTACGCGACGCCCTTCTCCCAGCAGAACGAGTAGCCGACGATGGGGTCGTGGAGAGGATCAAGGCCGGTTGTTTCGAGGTCGAAGACGAACGATTTCTGCTGCTTCAATTCCGCGAGGAAGCGGTTGAAATCCACTTCGGTGTCCACGGTGTCGTAGCCGGAGTAGCTCCAACCGTCGTTGGACAGCACCGGTTCGACCCCCGTCGTGATCGCGTCGACCGGTTGGACTGGTTCGGCCTCGTTGTCGAACAGGCTCGGCGTCGCGTCCTTCTTGCTCTTCGACTTCTTGGCCTTCGCGGGTTCCGTAGCGCCGGGAACGCCGCGATCGCTCGCGTCAGATGAAGGCGTGAGGTCCGCGACCGAGAGCGCCTCGGCGTTCTTCTTCGCTCCGCTGCTCGCGAGCGTCTTGCGCACGCGATCAGCAAACCCGCGGAACCCAAACTCGTGGAACAGTTCGAGAAGCTTCTGCCCGTCCCAGTCGCGTCGGCGCCACCCGTCCCAGTCGAAGGCAACCGGTACGTTCTTGTCGAGCGTGACGAGTTGCTTGCTCTTGGCCAGATTGCCGTTCGCGATGGCGTCGATGAGTGCCTGTCGCGTCTTCGGCCCACCAGGTGCCTCGGAGGCGTGCGCAATGAGTTTGTCGAGCGTGCCGTACTGCTGAAGCCACTTCGCCGCGGTCTTCGGCCCGACGCCGACCACACCTTTGATGCCGTCCACCGAGTCGCCAACGAGCGACTGGAAGTCAATCACCTGATCTGGACGCACGCCCCAGTCCGCGATGATTCCAGCCGCGTCGAGGACTTCGTAATCCTTGCGGAGGTTCAGCATCTTCACCTTGTCGGTGACGAGCTGGCGGCAGTCCTTGTCGGACGTACAGAGGAACACGTTCAGCCCACGCGATTCGGCTTGCGCAGACACAGTCGCCATCACGTCGTCGGCTTCGTAGCCCGGCATTATGAGGAACGGAATCCGCATCGCCTCCATCACCTGCTGAATCAACGGCTCTTGCAGGAGCAGGTCGGTCGGTGGCGGGTCGCGGTGGGCCTTGTAGCTCGCGTCGATGGTAACGCGGAAGGTCGGCTGCTCGTGGTCGAGTGTCGCGATCAAGTAGTCGGCGCCGCGGTCGTAGAGATTCATCAAGGAGCGCGTGACGCCGTAGACGGCATTCGTGGGCCGCCCGTCTGGTGCGTTCATCGGGCCAACGCCGAAGAACATCTGGAATATGAGTCCGTGGGCATCCAACAGATAGAGATTGCCCGTGGAAACCGGGTCCGACATCGGGATGGAGCCTGTGGGGAAGCGAGTCACGCGACCGTGGCGGGAAGCCGCATCGAGTACTAACAGACCTGAACCTGGGAAGACAATGATGTAATAGTAGTGTAGCGAGTGAAACCACTAACGGTCAAGGCGGCTCTTTCCACGCTAGGGCCGCTGAGCACGCCACGTCGCGGTTTGCGCGACCTGACATCGACCTAGCCATACCACCAACTGCGACGCCTACCCCCCGCGCATCGCATCGGCACATCGGAATGTCGTTGACGATGATCCCCAAAGTTGCGAGAGTTGTATGATCCCCCGCCGTTTCGCTCTCGTTTCGCACTAACAACCCAACGCGATCAACATGCCGCGCTCCTTCTCACCTGCCCCGCGGGCGCTGTCCCGTCGGACCTTCTTGCGCGGGGCTGGGGTCGCGATGGCCCTGCCCTTGCTCGACGCCATGCGGCCAACACACGCCGCGGACAAAGCCGATGTGCCGCGGCGCATGGTGTGCATCGAAACAAATATGGGCATCCTCCCACAGTTCTTCTTTCCAGAGAACACCGGCAAGGACTACGCTCTGTCCCCATACCTGGAGCGGCTCGCGAAGCATCGCGACCAGTTCACTGTGTTCTCAGGCGTCAGCCACCCAGGTGTGACCGGTGCACACGCGGCCGAGAAATGCTTCCTCACTGGCACGCCGCACCCGGAGCGCGGCGGGTTCCGCAACTGGGTGTCCCTGGATCAGTACGCGGCCGAACAGATCGGCAACCGAACGCGCTACCCGTCGCTCACACTCGGCGTCGGCAACGAAGGCCAAACGCTCAGTTACACCCGTAGCGGTGCGCCAATCCCTATCGAGCGCAGCCCACGGAAACTGTTCGAGCGGCTTTTCGTTCAGGGCAAGGCATCGGAAGTGGCGGTTCGGATGGAAGAGCTCCGCCAGGGTCGCAGCACGCTCGACTTCGTTGGCGATCAGGCGAAGCGGCTGAATGCGTCGCTCTCTGCAGCCGACAAACTGCGGCTCGATCAGTACCTGACTTCCGTTCGCGATCTGGAACAACGGCTCGCAACCGCAGAAGAGTGGGAGACCAAGCCCAAGCCGAAGGTGACCGCGACACTGCCGGAAGACATCAAGGACGGGCGCGAGTTTGCGAAACAAACGACCATCATGTTCGACGTGATCAAACTCGCGTTGGAAACTGACTCGTCGCGTCTCGTGTCGCTGTTCATCGATGCGACCACGATTCACAACATCACTCACCACGGGAACCGGCCGGAGGTACTCGCGGAACTCCGGGGGAAGGAGGAGACGCAGTTCGACGCGCTCGCGGGTTTCCTGAAGGTGCTGTCTGAGGCGAAGGAAGCCGGCGACACGCTGCTCGGCCGAACGATGGTGATGTATGGCACGTGCATGGGCAGCGCAAATTCGCACTCGAACTACAACCTTCCTGTACTACTCGCAGGGGGCGGGTTCAAGCACGGCAAGCACCTTGCGTTCGACAAGGACAACAACTACCCGCTAACGAATCTGTTCGTGTCGATGCTCCAGCGTTTGGGGATCGAGACGCGTGAGTTCTCAACTGGTAAGGGCACCATGCGCGGTCTGGAACTGGCATGACGTCGTTTTGAGGCGAGCGGGGGCGTAAGCCCCCTGTTGGTCTCCGGGGCCACCAACCACCGCAACAGGGAACCTACGCGACCCGCTCGCCACAATAAACAAAACCACCATGCGCACACTCCTCGTTTCAGTCGCCACGTTCGCGCTATCGTCTACCGCTTTCGCCGCGCCGCCGGCCGGGTTCCTTGCAGATCACTGCGTGTCGTGCCACGACGCCACCGGCAAGGACAAGTCCGGTGGCCTCGACCTCACTGCGCTCAAGTTCAGCCCCACGGACCCGGAGAACTTCGCACTGTGGGTGAAGGTTCACGACCGCATCGCCAGCGGCGAGATGCCGCCAAAGAACAAACCCCGCCCGCCCGCGCCTGACATCGTCGCGACAACGAAGACACTCCACGATGATCTCGTCGCGGCCGAGCGGAAAGCGGTCGCCGCGAACGGCAAGACGCGCCTCCGAAGGCTCACTCGCGTCGAGTACGAGAACACCGTTCGCGATCTCTTTGACCTGCCCGGTCTGCCGCTCCAGATCGACCTCCCGCCCGACGGGCAGGTGCATGGCTTCGACAAGAACGGTGACGCACTCGACCTGTCGCACGTCAATCTCTCGAAGTACCTGGAGGCCGCCGACCGCGTTCTCGATACGGCCATCGCGAAACGCCCGAACGCGCCGGCACCGATCAAGCAGCGCATCTCGCTCGTCAACCCACACGGGTTCGTCGCGCACGTCCTCATGAATGGCGACGCGGTGCTGTTAAAAGACAAGAGGCCGGACCCGGATTTCCCACCGGCCGGTGATCACGCTCATATCGACCAGGGCGCGCACGAACGCATGGGATCATTCCACAACGGGGCGAGCGTCGGGCTGTTTCGCCACGAAGACGAATCGTTCCATCCATACTTCAACGAGTTCGTCGCGATCTACCCCGGCCGCTACAGGCTCACAACTTCCCTCTGGGCCTTCCAATGGGACAAGGGAAAAGTGCTGCCGGCGCGCGGCACCGAAGCGGCGCGGCTCTCCGTCGTGCAACTCACTGGCGACGGCCGCGGTGGTGGCCACCCCAGCACGGTCCTCGGCTACTACGACGCGCCGTCAATGGATGAGCAGAAGCACGTGATTACCACGTGGCTGAACCCGCGCGAGACGATCGGCTTCAACGCGGCGTCACTGGCACCGGCGGCGAACTATGCCCGCAAAGGGCGCGCAATGGCTTTCACCGGTCCCGGCATTACGTGCGACTATCTCGACGTCGAAGGACCGCTTCACGACACCTGGCCACCGATCGGTCACAAGCGACTGTTCGGCAATCTACCCATCACGAAGTTCGACCCGAAGGAGAATGTCGGTGTGCGCGCACCAGCGCGAGCGCCGGACCGCCAGCAACTCTTCATGGGGAAGAACAAACCGGACCCGGTCGAAGGCATCTGGACTGTGACGAGCGCGAAGCCGCTTGAGGACGCGGACAGGTTGCTCGCGGACTTCCTGCCCCGTGTGTTCCGGCGCCCGGCGTCGGCCGAAGTGCGCAATCTCTACGTTGCCCGCGTCAGAGAGCGTCTCAAGGCAGGCGATTGTTTTGAACTGGCAATGCGGTGGGCGTACCGTGCGGCACTGTGTTCGCCGGACTTCCTCTATCACGTCGAACCGGCGGGCGAACTGGATGAGCACGCGCTCGCGTGCCGCTTGTCGTACTTCCTGTGGAATTCGATGCCGGACGAGAAACTCTCCGCCCAGGCCGCCGGCGGAAAACTAAAGCAACCGGAAGTGCTTCGCGCCGAAATCAACCGACTCCTGGCGGACGCGCGTTCGCAGCGATTTGTCGATGACTTCCTTGGCCAGTGGCTGAAACTCCGGCTGATCGCGGCCAACGACCCGGACCGCAAGCTCTACCCGGAGTTCAGCAAGTACCTGCAAGATTCTATGATGGCGGAGTCGCTCGCGTATTTCCGCGAACTCATCGACAAGAACCTGACGGCTGACTACCTCGTGAAGTCCGACTTCGCGATGATTAACGGCAAACTCGCGGCGCACTACGGATTGCCCGCGGTGAGCGGTTCGCAGGTGCGCCGGGTGCTGCTTGCGCCGGGCACGCCGCGCGGCGCGTGCATTACGCAGGCGGCTGTCCTGAAGGTAACCGCCAACGGTACGACCACCTCACCGGTGCCACGCGGCGCGTTCGTACTCGACAGGTTGTTGGGTCAACCCCCTGCTCCTCCGCCGCCGAACATCCCCGCGGTCGAACCGGACGTTCGCGGTGCAGTGACGATCCGCGAGCAACTCGACAAGCACCGCAACAACGCGGCGTGTGCGTCCTGCCACCGGAAGATGGACCCGCCCGGCTTCGCGCTCGAAGAGTTCGACGTGATCGGCGGGCACCGCGCGCGCTACCGGTCGCTCGGAATCGGCGACCCGGCCACGCGCGGCATGATCGACCCGTTCATCGGGATCGGCTTCAAACTCGGTCCGAAAGTCGATTCGAGCGGTGTTCTTCCCGACGGCCGTAAGTTCTCCGGCCTCGCCGAATTTCAAACGCTGCTCGCGGCCGACAAGGACGCGCTGCTGACCAACCTCGCGCGTCAGTTCGCGGTGTATAGCACCGGGCGCGGCGTGTCGTTCGCGGACCGTGACGAGATCGCAGCCCTGATCGCCACCACGAACAAGAATGGCGGCGGCACACGCACGCTGGTGTACGAATTGGTCCTGAGTCAGTTGTTCCGCACCCGATAGGACGCCATGCACACACACCGACTGTTCTCCGCGGCGCTCCTGACCGCGGCATTCGTGACGACCGCTACCGCCGGCGCCGCGCAGCCTGCGAAGGCCGAACTACAGATCGAGAAGATCACTTATCGCGTCACCGGTTTATTCTCCCGCGACCGCGAGAAAGACCTGCGAGCCGCGTTCGAGGAACTGCCCGACTTCAAGCTCGTCGCGGTCAGTTTCGACGACGCGGAAATCACCGTCGAGTTCGCGCCCGCGAAGCTGTTCCCAGGTCAGAAGCCGGAGCGCGTCACGGAGTTGGTCAACGACAAGGTACGGTCGGTGACGCGCGCCACGTTCGGCGTGAAACCGCGGCGCACCGTCACGCGCGACAAACTCCGACAAGTGACAATTCCGGTCGCGGGGCACGATTGCAAGGCGTGCTGCCTCGCGGCCTACGAAGCCGTCGCCGTCCTCGATGGCGTCGAGCAAGCCACGGCCAGTTTCAAGGACGGTAAAATAACCGCTCTCATCGACCCAGCCAAGACGGATAAGTCCAAGCTCGAAGAGGCGCTCAAGAAGAAGGGTGTTGATGTCGGGAAGTCCGGCAAGCCGTAAACCAGCCCGCGAACAAACACCACGCCCGCGAGGATTCTCCTCGCGGGCGTGGTGTTTCTGTGTCGGACACCGACAGCCAGTCACGGAGGAGGCGCGTGCGGCGCACGACACGTTCTACTACTACCGCGGGCCGCGACTGGAGGCCGTGCGCCACGGCGACTGGAAGTTGCAGATCGCAAGCGCGGCGAAGAAGGACGACGCCTTCCAGCCCAAACTTTACAATCTCAGAACCGACATCGGCGAAGCCAAGGACGTGGCCGCCGCGAACCCCGACGTCGTGAAGAAACTCGAATCGCTGGTCGCGGCGATGAAGGACGACCTCGGTGTCGACGGGGCAGCAAAGGGGTCACGCGAACTCGGCAAGGTGAAGGACGCGCGACCACTGATCGACAAGGACGGGAAGATCCGCCCCGGCTTCGAACCGATGACGTGAGATTGCAGGAGCGTTTTGCAACTTGCGGCGTGGCAGCCTTCGACGCCGCAAGCTGCTTCACTTACTTCTTCTTGGGCAGCGGCGCGTCGGGCTTGTAGTCGGGGTTCGTCTCGGTGGGCAACGGCGCTTTCGTCGCCTCGATCCACTTCAACAGATCGCCCAGCAACTCGTCGCGCTTCGCGGTGTTCGTGAGCGCCACGTCCTTCCGCTCACCCACGTCATCCGCAAGGTTGTATAACTCTACAGCCTTGTTCGTTGCGAGTCTGTCCTTGCCGCCATCGAGTTGCCACTCTTCCAGATAGAGGTGGAGTTTCCAGTCGCCCTTACGGATAACGCTGACCGGGCGGGTGCGGAAAACAGGGTCACGCCCGCGTATCACCGGGTCGTCGAGGTAGCCGGGGAAGTGCCAGAAGATGGCATCGCGATTCAACGCCTTCTCGCCTTTCAAAAGCGGAACCAGGCTCTCGCCGTCGAGTACCTTGTCCTTCGGCACCTCGGCACCCGCCGCAGCGAGGAACGTCGGGAAGAGATCGACGTTGATGATTGGCACCGCACACGCGCTGCCCGGTTTGATGACGCCGGGCCAGCGCGCGATGAAAGGCTCGCGCACCCCGCCCTCGAAGTAACACCCCTTGTTCCCACGGAGCGGTTCCTGCGACGACTGCTGCGTCCCACCATTGTCGGACGTGAACACCACCAGCGTGTTGTCTGCCAACTTCAGTTCATCGAGCTTCTTGAGCAACACACCGATGGCATCGTCGAGGTCGTAGAGGCACGCGGCGTACAGCGCGCTCTTGTGCTGCGTGCCGGGTTTCTTTGCCTTGAACTTCTTGAGCGTCTCAGGGCGCGCTTCGAGCGCCGAATGAATCGCGTGGTGCGGCAGGTACACGAAGAACGGCTCGGTCTTGTTCTTCTCGATGAACGCGCACGCGGCCTTTGTGAGCGAGTACGCGCCCTTAGGGTCGGTCGGCTCGTCGCGCTTCGCGTTCGGGTTCGCGCGCGAGTCGAATTCCGTGTCAAAGCCCTGCGCGCTCGGCGCGGCGCCGTCTTTGCCGCCGAGGTGCCACTTCCCGAAGATACCGGTCTTGTAGCCCGCGGCCTTGAGCGCCTCAGCCAGAGTAACCTGTCCCGGCGGGAGTCCGCTCTTGTTCGGGATCGGGATCATCCGCATCAGGCTCTTCGGTCCGCGGTTCGTGTCGCCAACCGCAAACACGTGGTGTCTGGGTGTGTACTGGCCCGAAAGCAGACACGCACGACTGGGCGCGCAGTTGCCCGCGCCCGCGTAGCCGTTGGAGAACACCATCCCTTTTTTCGCGAGCGCGTCGAGGTTCGGCGTCTCGTGGAAGTCGCTGCCCTGGTAGCCCACATCCTTCCAGCCGAGATCGTCCGCGAGGATGAACACGATATTCGGCTTCCGCGGCGTGTCGGCCGCGGTCGCGGTGAGTGCCGGCAGTAGCGTGGCAACGAGAATCAGTACGGCGCGTGTCACTTCCCCTCCTTCGCCCACTTCTTGTTGAGGTCGATGTTCCGCTGGAGTACGTCGGTCGAGTCCTTCTTGCCGCTGCTCAGATACACCTTCATGTCTGAGTCGTACATCGCCATCGTCTCCGGCTCGCGACCCATATCACCGGTCTTCTCTTCCCAGTCGGCGAGTTTCTTCCGCATCGCTACAAGGGTGGCCCTGTGCTTCGGGTCGGCCGCGAGGTTCTTCACTTCGTGCGGGTCGGTGACGAGGTCGTAGAGTTCTTCCGCCGGGCGCGTCGGAGCAAACAGCAACTTCTCTGTCAGGTCATCGAGCCTCTTCGCGGTGTGCAATTCTCGCAACTTCTGAACGATGGCTTTGTCATCCTTGTAGCGGCAGGGCTGGAGATGCGGGCGCTCGTTGAGGTAGTTGCGGATGTACTTGAACTGACCCGTGCGAACGCTGCGAAGATGTTCGATCGTCTCGTCGCACCGGTCGCGCGCGGCGAACACTGCGTCACGCTTTGCGTAGCTCTTCGCGAGTATGTCGCGGCCATGCATCCACTTCGGAACGTCGATGCCCGCGAGCGCGAGCGAGGTCGCGGTCATGTCGATGTGTTCGATGAGGTCGTCGCGAACAACCCCCTTCGCGGCGCCCGGACCGCGAACGATGAACGGGATGTGCGTGCCTTCGTCGTACAGGAATTGCTTGCCGCGCGCGTGGCTGATGCCGTGGTCTGTCATGAAGAAGATGACCGTGTCGTCAAGGAGCTTCTCTTGCTCCAGACGCGCGAGCACGTCGCCGACTTCTTTGTCCGTATAGCGGCAGCAGTCGACGTAGTCAGCCCAGTCTTGAAGGATCACCGGGTCGCGCGGGTAGTACGGCGGCAGCGCCACGTCCGCGGGCTTGGTGTTGGAACCGAGTTCCTTGAGCACGCGGGCCTGCCAGTTCTTGTTCGCCCCTTGCCCGCGGTACTTCCCGCCGTGCAGTTGAACCTGCATGAAGAACGGCTGCCCCGGCTTGCGCCCTGTCCAGTCGTTGCCGTCGTACATCCCCGGCTTCCACTCGAAGTTGTAATCCGTCTTGCCGAGCTTATCGCCGGTCGCCTGGAACCCGCCGATGCATGTGTAGTACCCGGCCTTCTGGAACAACACTGGCACCGGCACCACGTCGCCCGGAAGCATGATCTTCAGTTCGCCGCGCCCGCTGCGGTGGTGGTGCGCGCCGATCGTCGTCTGGTAGCATCCCGTGATGA
The DNA here is from genome assembly GCA_005772955.1 of Planctomycetia bacterium. Lineage (GTDB taxonomy): Bacteria > Planctomycetota > Planctomycetia > Gemmatales > Gemmataceae > Gemmata. The sequence continues at coordinate 13,002 of SXID01000211.1, read as the reverse complement.
ACGCGGACCGGCACGGCGAACACACCGGGGCGGTAGTGAACGCTTTGCTAAATCGCGTGCCTTCCTTCGCGAGCCGATCAACGTGCGGTGTCTGGATCAGTTTCTCGCCGTAGCAGGAGAAGTTCGCGGACATGTCGTCAACGACGATCCAGACGATGTTCGGCCGCTTCACCGGTTCCGCAGCGCGGAGCGTGTGTGGGCAGAGCAACAGAATCGCGATCACGACGCTTCGCATGGTGTCACCTCATGGAGTGGAGCCGCTCGAAATCGCGTTGAAGGCCGACCGTGTTTTGCCCTCTCCCCCTTGCGGGAGAGGGCAAAACACGGTCGCACAGACCAACTCCCAGCACAGCACCGGCGTTACTTCTTGGGCCCGGGGACCGGCCACGGCTCGACGTTCGCTCGCTTCGCCCAGGTGTCGTACTTCGCCGCCAGCGCTCTGACGCGATCCGGTTCCTTCGCGGCCAAATCGGTCGCCTCGACCCGATCCTTCGCGATGTCGTACAATTCCCACGCGCTACCGTGCTTGCTGACCAACTTCCAGTCGCCGGCGCGAACCGCCCGGTTGCCCTCGTGCTCCCAGAAGATCGCTTCGCGGTCGATTGGCTTGTTCGCGAACGCGACCACAAGACTCTTGCCTTCGAGCGGCGTCGCCTCCTTCGGGTACTTCGCGCCCGCGAGGGCGGTGCAGGTCGCAGCGATGTCGATGAGGTGGCCGGGTTGCTTTCGCAACTCGCCTTTCGTGCTGATGCCGCTCGGCCAGTGTGCGATGAGCGGCGTGCTGATGCCGCCTTCGTGGATCCAGTGCGTGTACTCGCGGAACGGCGTGTTCGACACAGTCGCCCAGCCGCGGCCGTACCCGACGTAGGTGTCCGCGGGGCCGGGCATCACCCTCGGTCCCATGCGTACCGGGAAGCCGTCGCGGGTTTGCTTCGGCACGCTTCCCATCGTGGCGAACTCTTCTGGCCTCATCGCCGGGAACGTCGGCTTTTCGGGGCGCTCGATGTTCGGGTGGTCCTTGTTCCCGGTCCGGCCCTGCGGCTCCGCGCACCCGCCGTTGTCCTGGAGAAACAGGATGAGCGTGTTATCGTACTGCCCGGTGCGCTTCAACTCCGCGACCAGATTGCCGATGCCCTGATCCATCCGGTCAATCATCGCGGCGTACACTTCCATCCCCGCGGCTTCCCACTTCTTGTCAGCCACCTTGTCCCAGTCACCCGCCTGTGGACTGATGCCCTGCTTCGCGTCAATGAGGCCGAGTTTCGCGGCCTTCTCGAACCGCGCTTTGCGGATCGGCTCGTAGCCACCGTCGTACTTCCCCGCGTACTTCTTGATGTCTTCGGGCAGTGCGTGCATTGGCCAGTGCGCCGCGGTGTAGGTCACGTACATGAAGAACGGGTTCTTCGCGTGGTCCTTCGCGTGCTCACCGACGAACCGCACCGCGTGGTCGGAGATGGCGTCGGTGTAGTAGTACGTCGCGGGCTTGTACTCCTTGTCCGCGTAGGGCGAAATCATGGTGCCGTCGCGCACCAGTGAAGAGGGGTCATAGAAACTGCCTGCCCCGTGGATGGTGCCGTAGTACCGGTCAAACCCGCGACTGAGCGGCCAGTTGTCTTTGGGGCCGTCCTTTGTGGCGAAGCGCGTGACGTGCCACTTCCCGACCGCGTAGGTGCGGTAGCCCGCGGGTCTCAGCACTTCCGCGATGGTGCGGCACGAGGCGTTCAGGTTCCCGCGATAACCGGGGTGCGCCGCGCCCTTCTCTTCCATCATGTGGCCAACGCCCGCTTGGTGCGGATACAAGCCGGTCAACAGACTCGCGCGCGTGGGGCAGCAGCGGGCCATGTTGTAGAACTGCGTGAACCGCAGCCCGCCGGTGGCGAGCGCGTCGAGGTTCGGAGTCGCGATCTCGCCGCCGTAGCAACCGAGGTCCGAGAACCCCATGTCGTCGGACATGATCACGATGATGTTAGGCTTCACGGGTTCGGCCGCATGTGAGCCACACACGACGAGCGCGATGATCACCAACGCGGCACTGTATCGCATCATTTCGCCTGCTCCTTGAGTTTGTCGAACCGCTGTTTCATCTCCGCGAGTTGTTTCACGCGTGCCGGGTCAGCAATCAGGGTCTTCTGCTCTTGCGGGTCGGCCTTCAGGTCGAACAACTCTTCGTGCTTGAAGTCGGGCCAGTAGATGTACTTCGCGTCGTGCCTGACGAGTGCCTGCGATGAAGGAATACGGTCCTTGTTGCCGATGATGCCGTGTTCGTAGAAGAACTCGTCTCGCCACGGTGCGGTATTCTTCGCATCGCCGTATAGCGGCGCGAAGTCGCGGCCTTGCATCGTGCGCGGCGCGACCACGTTCGTTGCGCTCAGTATCGTTGGCGCGATGTCCGCGTTCAGCACGAAGTCGCCATTGGTCTTACCTTTCGTGACGGCCGGCATTCGCGGATCGCGCACGATCAGCGGTACGCGAATGCTCTCTTCGTAGGGGTACCACTTGTCCGCGAGTCCGCGCTCGCCGTGGAAGTAACCGTTGTCGCCGGTGAAGAGCACGAGCGTGTTGTTGAGTACGCCCTGATTCTTCAGTTCCGCGAGCACCTTCCCGCAAGTCGTGTCTACTTCCGTGCAGAGCCGATAGTAGTTCTTCATCATCGTCTGATACTTCTCCGGCGTGTCGAACCGCCACGTCCAGCGCTTGCGGCCCTCGTTCGCGGGCAACTGGAGGAACGGCGGGAGTCGCTTCAGCGCCTCGTCGGTCGCGAGCGCGGGGACGGGAATCTTGTCGTTCGCATAGAGTTCCGCGCTGCCGGGTTGCGGCAGGTACTGCTTCGGGTTGCCGTCCTCCGCGTGCGCCGCGAAGAACGCAACTGTCAGGCAAAAGGGTTTTTCCTGCGGGCGTTTCTTGAGGAATTCCAGCGCGTCGGTTTCGTTCGCCTGCGTGACGTGGACCGGTTCGGCATCCTTCTTCTTAATCCAGTGTGTGCCGGCGTACGCGCGGCCAAAGTCGAATCGCTCCTTCGGGAACGGGCCGTTATGCCACTTCCCGACGTGCCCGACCCAGTACCCCTTCTCGCGCAGCAAGCCGGGATAAGTTTCGGCCCACGGCGTCTTGAACATCAAGAACGCTTCATTGCCGTGACGCGACATCCACTGCCCCGTGAGCAGCGTCGCGCGACTCACCCCGCATATGGAGGTAGTGACGCAAGCGTGCGTGAACCTGAACCCGTCCTTCGCGAGTGCGTCGAGATTCGGGGTCTTGAGGATCGGATGCCCGGCGCAGCCGAGTGTGTCGTGGCGCCAGTCGTCCGCGAGCAGCACGACCACGTTCATCGGTTTCGCGTCGGCAGCGCTAAGGAACGCGGGGGCGGCGATGAGACAGACGAGGGTGAGGATCGCGCTTCGCATGTGATGCCCTTCTGGTATTCGCCCTCTCACGCAAGGGGAGAGGGCAACTAGACCGTCACTTCTTCTTCGCGGGCGTGTCCCAGACGTGCGCCATGAGTTCGTAAATCTCCGGCTCGCTCTCCTTCATTTCCGCCCGGTTGAATGGGAAGAAATCGTTCGCGCCGAAGTAGCTCTCCGTCATCTCAGCGAAGAACTCCTTGTGGTTGGTCAGCGCGTAGTGCTTCACGCGGTTGCCGTTATACAGGAGCGCCTTCTCCCCGCGACCGCTCTTCTTGTACTTCTCAAACGCCTCTTTCACGCGTGGCTCGTCGAAGCCGAGTAACTGATCGTGATACGCGTGCGCCAACTCGTGCAGAATCACCCACGGTTGCTCGTTGATGTTGCGCTTGGTGGCGAGGTCGGCCGCACGCGGCAGGTGAACGCACTTCGCGAGGTCGGTCGAATAGCCGTTCCCCTTCAGCCAGTCGGCGCTGGGGTGGTACTGCATCGGGCCGAGGTTGCCGTGCGTGAGGTCGAGTACGATTGTAACCGTCTGGAGCTTCCTCACCTTGTCCTCGGGTACGACTACCTTGATTTCGCTCAGCTTGTTCTCGAGGAACTTCAGCGCGCGCTTGCCGAGTTCGTCGTCAGGGGCTTTCAACAGCCGGTCATCGACGCGAACCGTCCAGCCTTCGAGTTTCCGCTCCGTGTGCGAGGTGGGCTTCGCCGGTTCCGCCTTCGCTTTGGGCGGTTCGTCGGCGCAGACGTTGGACACACCAACGAAGCAGATGAAGAGGAGAATCGCGAGTCGTCGGGGCGGCATGTGATTGGTCTCGGTTGCAGGGCTGGTTCGGGCGGCTACGATGATACCACACCGCTCCGACACACATAACGAGGATCGCCGGATGTTTGCTCGCCCGTTGTTCGCGGGATGGCTTGTTCTGTCGTTTTCCGCTCCGGCACTGTGTGCGGACCCGCTTCAAACGCGACTCGCGAAAGAACCTGTCGCGGAACTTGCGAAGGCTGCACGCGAGCGCGGCGACGCCGGTCGCGGCGCGGTGCTGTTCTTCCAGCAGTTCCTCACGTGCGCGCGCTGCCACGACTCGGAGGCGGGAACGCAACTCGGGCCGGACCTCGCGAAATCTGGCAAAGAGGCAACCGCGGAGTACCTCGTCGAGTCCGTACTGAACCCCTCGAAGGTGCTCAAGAAAGGATACGAAACGGTCGTCGTCACCACGAAGGATGAGCGCACCATCGCCGGGCTTGTCGCGACCGAGTCGCCCGCGACGCTCACACTGCTCGATCCTTCGGCCAACGGCAAACTCATCACCATCGCGAAGGCTGATATCGAGAAACGTGTCGCGAGTAACAAGTCGCTGATGCCCGAAGGACTGGTCAATCTGCTCTCGGACCAGCAACAGTTCCTCGACCTCACGAAGTATCTCGTTGAGATCGCCGAAGGCGGCCCAGCACGCGCGAAGGAACTGCGCCCGGCGGTGACCGCGCTCGTCATTCCCGAGTACGAGAAGGACATTGACCACGAGAGCCTAACTCGCGCGTGGGACGACAAAGCCTTGAAGCGCGGCGAGGCGATCTACACCCGCGTGTGCGCGAACTGCCACGGCACGAAGGACCAGGAAGGTTCGCTGCCCACGTCGCCGAAGTTCACGAGCCACGTCTTCAAGAACGGCAGCGACCCGTTCAGCCTCTACCAAACGCTCACGCGCGGCTACGGGCTGATGGCACCGCAGACGTGGATGGTGCCCAGGCAGAAGTACGACCTCATCCACTACCTGCGCGAAACGTACCTCAAGCCACTAAACCCGACGCAATACACGAAGACGGATGACGCGTACTTCGCGAAGTTGCCGCAAGGAAAGAAGAACGAGTTCGGACCGCCCGCGGTGAACGTCGAGCCGTGGGTAACAATGGACTACGGTCCGAGCCTGATAAACACGTACGAGGTGGGCGGGCCGGGGCCGAACATCGCGTACAAGGGCCTCGCGGTGCGCCTTGACTCTGGGGCGGGCGGCGTCTCGCGCGGCAAGCGGTGGACGCTGTTCGACCACGACACGATGCGGTTCGCCGCCGCGTGGACGGGAGACCGCTTTATTGACTGGAAGGGGATCCACTTCAACGGCCAACACCAGGTACACCCGAAACTCGCCGGCGAAGTTCACATCGCGAATCCAGTTGGCCCCGGCTGGGCGGACCCCAAAACCGGGAGCTTCAAAGACCCGCGATTCCTGGGGCGCGACAATCGCCCGTACGGCCCGCTCCCGAAGGGGTGGGCGCAGTTCAAAGGTGTGTATCACTTCGGCGACCAGACCATCATCGCCTACACGGTTGGCGACGCGTCGGTTCTGGAATTGGCCGGAGCGGAGTCCGACCCAAAGAAACCGAGCGAAGTTGTGTTCACGCGCACGCTCGAAATCGGGAAGTCGTCACGTGACCTGCTCGCGCGTATCGCACCGGTCGGCGTGGCCGTGGCCGTGAACGGTGACAACCGGGTGTCACTGGAAGAGCGCGACGGGTTCATGCTCCTACGCGTTCCCGCAGGTGCAACGCCGACCCGCGTGAAAGTGCTGGTCGCAAAGAGCGATGCCGCCGACTTGAAGGCGGTTGCGAAAACCTCACCACCGCCACGTGCGCTCGCCGCGTTCACCAAGGGCGGGCCGAAACGCTGGCCCGAGGTGCTGAGAGCAAGTGTCGCGGTCGGCAAAAACGACGGCCCGTTCGCGGTGGACACTTTCGCGCTGCCGGAGCGCAACCCGTGGAACGCACAGATGCGCCTCACCGGGTTCGACTTCACTCCCGATGGCAAAAAGATGGCCGTCTGCTCATGGGACGGCGACGTGTGGCTCGTGTCGGGGTTGGATAAGGTGGAAGCCGGCCTCACGTGGCAGCGGATCGCATCGGGGTTGTTCCAACCGCTTGGGCTGAAGTACCGCGACGGGGCCATCTTCGTCTGCTGTCGCGATCAGATCGTGAAGTTGCACGACCTCAACGGCGACGGCGAAACTGACTTCTACGAGTGCTTCAACAACGACCATCAGGTGACGGAACACTTCCACGAATTCGCGATGGGCTTGCAGACCGACGCGGACGGGAGCTTCTACTACGCCAAAAGCGGTCGGCACGCGCTGCCGGCGCTCGTCCCGCACCACGGCACGCTGTTGAAGGTGACGAAGGACGGCACGAAGACGGAGATTATCGCGACCGGGTTCCGCGCCGCGAACGGCGTGTGTCTGAACCCCGACGGCACGTTCTTCGTTACCGATCAGGAAGGTTTCTGGACGCCGAAGAACCGCATCAACTTCGTCGAGAAGGGCGGGTTCTACGGCAACATGTGGGGCTACACGGACCTCACCGACACGTCCGACTCCGCGATGAAGCAACCGCTGTGCTGGGTCACGAACGCCTTCGACCGTTCGCCCGCGGAACTCATCTGGGTGACCTCCGACAAGTGGGGACCGCTCAAGGGGTCGCTGCTGAACACGTCTTACGGGCATGGGAAGATTTACGTCGTGCCGCACGAACTCGTGAACGGGCAGGCGCAAGGCGGGATGTGCGCGCTGCCGCTGCCGACGTTCCCCACCGGCATCATGCGGCCCCGGTTCCACCCGACCGACGGCCAACTCTACGTTTGCGGCATGTTCGCGTGGGCGGGTAATCAGGTCGTGCCGGGCGGCTTCTACCGCGTCCGGTACACGGACAAACCGGCCGATCTCCCTGTAGGGCTGAAGGCGAAGTCGAAGGGCGTGGAACTCACCTTCACGGACGCGCTCGACGCGAAGAACGCCGCGGACCCGAAGAACTACGAGGTGAAAGTCTGGAGTCTGAAACGAAGCCAGCAATACGGCTCGAAGCACATCGACGAGAAGCCGCTCGCGGTGGTGGAGGCGACCGTGTCCGCGAACGGGAAAACGGTGCGGCTCGCTATCCCGGACCTCGCGCCCACGTTGGGCATGGAGATCAAGTACCGCGTGAAGGGTGTCGACGGACGAGCCGTCACGGGCACGGTCCACAACACGATTCACGCATTGGAAAAGTGACCGCAGGCGCAAAGCAGGATGCACACAATGTGTGACGTCACTGCTGCGAAGTGCTAAACCGCGGCACACGGCGTGTGCCTACTACTTTGAAACACAGCAAAGCGATTGCCTCATTCCGGTCCACGGTTTAGCATGGGAGAAGTACCGCCCGCCCTCCTCGCTCCCCGCTATCATGCCCAATCGCACGCACATCATTTTCCCGGCCATTGGGTTCGCACTACTACTCGCCGCCGCCGGCGCGGACGACAAGAAGCCAGTGCCGAAACTCCCGCCCGCTTCCGGAGTGAAGATCGACTTCGATGCCGACATCAAACCGATCCTGGCGGCGCACTGCGTGAAGTGTCACGGCCCTTTTCGGCAGAGGGGCGGGCTGCGCCTCGACAACGGTGCGTTCGCAAAGGAAGGTGGGAACACCGGCCCGGTGATCGTCGCAGGCAAGAGCGCCGAGAGTACGATTATTCACGCGATCGCCGGCACCAATCCAAACCTCCAGATGCCGCCGGGCAAGAACCAGAGGCTCAGCGACGCGGAGATCGGCAAGTTCCGCGCGTGGATCGACCAGGGCGCGAAGTGGGGCGGCGCGATTGTTCTTCTCGATGCCGAGGGGAAGTCGAATCACTGGGCGTTCAAACCGATCGCGCGACCCGGCGTGTGGCAACTGAAGGTTCAACCGGCGAACCCGATCGACGCGTTTGTGATCGCGAAGCTGAACGACAACGACCTGTCACCGGCACCGGAAGCGGACCGCGCGACGCTCATCCGCCGCGTGTCGTTCGACCTGACCGGCTTGCCCCCGACACCAGAAGAAGTGGACGCCTTTCTGAAAGACACCAGCACCACTGCTTTCGAGAAGGTGGTCGATCGGTTGCTCGCGTCGCCGCACTACGGCGAGCGCTGGGGTCGTCACTGGCTCGACTCCGCACGCTACGCGGATAGTGACGGATACGAGAAGGACACAGGCCGCCCGTTCGCGTGGCGTTACCGCGACTGGGTGATTAACGCGCTGAACGCGGACATGCCGTTCGATCAGTTCACAGTCGAACAGCTCGCGGGCGACCTTCTTCCTAATTCGACCACGCCGCAGAAGACCGCGACGGGATTCCACCGCAACACGCTCACCAACAGGGAAGGCGGCGTCGATCAGGAAGAGTTCCGCGTCGCGGCGGTGGTGGACCGCGTCAGCACCACGGGCAAAGTGTGGCTCGGCCTCACGGTCAGTTGCGCACAGTGCCACGACCACAAGTACGATCCCGTTTCGCAGCGCGAGTTCTATCAACTCTTCGCGTTCTTCAATTCCGACAAGGAGGTAGACATCGCGTCCCCACTCGCTGGCGAAGAGGAGCGACTAAAGAAAGAACAGGCCGCGTTCGCCGCGGAGAAAATGAAACTGCAATCGGCTGTCGCCGAAGCGAAGGAAAAGAAGCTCCCGGACGCGGACCTGAAAAAGCGCGAAGCGGCCCTCGCGGCGCATCTCAAGAAGTTACCCGTTGGCACAAAGGCATCGACGCTCGCTGCCGGCCCCGTACGCCCGACGCACGTGATGCTCCGCGGAGACTTCCTCCGCAAAGGCGTGGAGGTGAAACCCGGCACACCCGGCGTGCTGCCGAAGTCCAATGGCGCGACGCGCCTCGACCTCGCGAACTGGATCGTGTCGAAGGACAACCCACTGACTGCGCGCGTCACGGCGAACTGGGTCTGGGGGAAGTTCTTCGGTCGCGGGTTGGTGAACACGCCCGATGATTTTGGAACACAGGGCGAAAAGCCATCGCACCCGGAGTTGCTTGACTGGCTCGCGAGCGAGTTTCGCGACGGCGGCTGGTCGCTGAAGAAGTTCCACAAGTTGATCGTCACGTCCGCCACCTACAACCGATCCTCCGCGGTCACTGCTGACGTGCTCAAGCGTGACCCGCTGAACGTGCTGCTCGCGCGGCAGCAGCGCCTCCGTCTTGAAGCGGAACTCATGCGCGACAACGCACTGGCCGCGAGCGGGCTGCTGAACCGCATGGTGGGCGGGCCGTCGATCCGCCCGCCCCAACCCGCGGGCATTTCGGAGTTGACCTACGCGAACAGCGCGAAATGGGTCGAGACGACCGGCCCCGAGCGATACAAGCGCGGGTTATACATCTGGTTCCAGCGCACCAGCCCGTACCCGATGCTGACCGCGTTCGACTCGCCCGATTCAAATGTGTGCGTGGTGAGGCGTGACCGCTCGAACACGCCGCTTCAGGCGCTCACGCTGCTCAACGACACGGTATTCGTGGAAGCAGCGCAAGCACTGGGCAAGCGAGTCCTCACCGAATCGAAGGACGCTACCGACGTGGAGCGCATCACGCGCATGTTCCGGTTGTGTCTCGGTCGCGCTCCACTGCCGACCGAAGCAGAGCGGCTCACGAAGTTGCTCGCGCAGTTCCGCAAGCTGTCCGCGAGCGACCCCGACGGCGCCGCGAAGTTGCTCGGCACGCAGAAGCCTGTAGGCGTATCGGCGACTGATGCGGCTGCGTGGGTGGCACTCGCCCGCGCTCTGATGAACCTCGACGAATTCGTGACACGAGAATAATCACCATGCACCCAGTTCACGAATCCATGTTGCAGTCCCGGCGCGACTTCCTCGCGACCAGCGCCAACGGCGTCGGGTTGCTCGCGCTCGCGTCGCTCCTCCAAGGTGAAGGACGACTGACCGCCGCCGAGGATGGCGTGAGGAAGCCCCACTTCGCGCCCACAGCGAAGAACTGCATCTGCATCTACCTCGAAGGCGCGCCGTCGCAACTCGACCTGTTCGACCCCAAGCCGAAACTCAACGAGTTGCACGGTCAGAAGTTGCCGGAATCCCTCACCAAGAACGTGCGTTTCGCGTTCCTCCAGAAGGAGACCGCGCGCATTCTCGGCAGTAATCGCACCTGGAAAAAACACGGCCAATGTGGGATGGAACTTTCCGACCTGCTCCCGCACTTCGGTACCGTCGCGGACGACGTATGTCTGATTCGCTCAATGCACACGGAGGCGTTCAACCACCACCCCGGCCAACTGCTGATGAACACCGGCAGCACGATGTTCGGTCGGCCGAGCGTGGGTAGCTGGATGACCTACGGGCTTGGTAGCGAGTCGAAGAACCTCCCTGGTTATGTGGTGCTGAACGCCGGTCGCGGCACGTCCGGTGGCACGTCGAACTGGGGCAGTGGGTTCCTGCCCAGCACCCACGCGGGCGTGCTGTTCCGCAATAAGGGCGAGCCGGTTCTCAATCTGAACAACCCCACGGGACTGTCCGGCGCGATGCAATCGGCAACCGTCGAGGCAGTGCGTGACCTCAACGGCATCCGCCACGCGACCGTCGGCGACCCGGAGATCAACGCCCGCATCTCCGCCTACGAACTCGCGCACAAAATGCAGTCCTCAGCACCGGAACTGATCGACATCAGCGGCGAGGACCGGAAGACGCTCGACGCGTACGGTATCGACCGGCCTGAACCGGATACGAAGGGCCGCGGCGCGAAGGGCGAGTTTCGCGCGTTCGCGGCCAACTGCCTGCTCGCGCGCCGACTGGTCGAGCGCGGCACCCGGTTCGTGTCGCTGTTCCACGCGTCGTGGGACCACCACTCGAACCTCGACGTGGAGTTACCGCACAACTGCCTCATGGCCGACCAACCGGTCGCGGCGCTCATCACCGACCTGAAGCGACGCGGTCTTCTGGATAGCACGCTGGTGTTGTGGTTAAGTGAGTTCGGGCGCACGCCACTGGGCGAGAACCGGAACGGCCGCCCCGACGTGACCGGACGCGACCACCACCCGTTCGCATTCACCATCTGGGCCGCGGGTGGCGGCATCAAGGGTGGGCAGGTTGTCGGCAAGACCGACGAACTCGGCTGGAACGTGGTGGAAGACCCAGTGCATGTGAACGACCTGCACGCGACGGTCTTGCACATGTTCGGACTCGACCATCTCAAACTGACGTACAAGTTCCAGGGCCGCGATTTCAGGCTCACCGATGTGGGCGGCAACCTGGTGAAAAAGTTACTCAAGTAACGACCACCGCCTGCAAGCGAGAATGGGCATGGCGGCACCCCAGCAGTGGCGGTATCATCGGGAATAGGAGAGCATGAAGTTGGGTGGCGCAGTTCGGATTCGAGACCGAAGTTCCATCCCACTCCCATGTTCGGTGCCTGACGTTTGCCCACCGGTGTCAGCGGTTCGCGATCCAGTCGTCTAACACTTACCTCGCTATCCCCGGTCGCGCGGCCCGCAATTTCCTACCTGGAGTAATCTGATGCCCCGCAGTTGGTTGCTCGCGACCCTGGCGGCGTGTGTGGTGGGAGGCGTGCTCGCCGTTCCCGCCCCCACGCCCGTTCAGGCTGCCGACGACAAGAAGAACCAGAAGAAAGAGATCGAGACGGCGATCGAGAAGGGCTTGGAGTATCTCAAAAAGACGCAAGCGCAGGACGGGCACTGGGAGGCACAAGGCGGGCAGTACCCAACCACCATGACCGCGCTCGCGGGAATGGCGTTCCTGATGGAAGGCAGTACGCTGAAAGAAGGCAAGTACTCCGATCAGGTGAAGAAGGCGGTCGATTGGTTCCTCGCTCCAGCGCGTCAGCAGCCCAACGGCATGCTCGGCGACGTGCGCAACCCGACCGAATCGACACGGTACATGTACGGGCAGGGGTTCGGCACCATGTTCCTCGCCAGCGTTTACGGTGAGGAAGAGGACAAGGAGCAACGCGAGAAGCTCGAAAAACTCCTCAAGAAGTCTGTCGAATTCATCTGCAAGGGGCAGACGCTCAAGAAGCACAAGAAGGCGGAAGGCAAGGAAGTCGACATTGGCGGTTGGGGCTACGTGAGCGCAGCCGACGGCAACAACTTCGACGAAGGCTCGGTGACGATCACCGCGTTGCAGGGGCTTCGCGCCGCCCGCAACGCCGGCATCCCGGTCCCCAAGGAAAACATCGACAAGGCGGTGAACTACCTCGAGGCCTGCACGACGACCGATGGCGGAATCATCTACAACTACGGTGGCGGTGCTGGCCGCGGAGCGGGTCGCCCGCCACTAACGGCTGCGGCCATCTGCTGCGGGTTCAGCGCCGGACAGTACAAGAGCGAACTCCCCAAGAAGTGGCTCAAGTACTGCAAGGACAACGAGAGCACATTCCTCGCGAAGGGTCGACAGGCGCACAACGAGTACCAGACGTACTATTTCGGCCAGGCCATGTACGCACTGGGTGACGAGAAGTATGGCGAGATGTTCCCCGACCAGAAGGACAAGGACAAGTGGCTCAGTTGGTCGCGGTTCAAAGACTGCTACTTTGAACAGATTTTGAGCAGTCAGGACAAAACCAGCGGGGCGTGGACAGTTGGCGGTGGCGGTCTCGGTGGCAACATTGGGCCGGTCTACACCACGAGCGTCAACCTCTGCCTGCTCCAACTGGAGAAGGGCATTCTCCCGATCTACCAGCGATAATCGCCAGGCGAGAAACGAAGCAAGAAACCCGCGAAGCCGCAAGAAGCCACAAGCACTCACTTCCGTCCTGGCACGACGAAGAACGTGCGATCCACAAGTGTCACGTTCCCCTGCT
>SXID01000004.1 GCA_005772955.1 Planctomycetia bacterium | reverse complement strand
TTGGAGCGGTCCATGTTTGCGGTGTCCACGACCCAGTTTCCCAGGCGTCGGTGGTCTGGTACTCGCGCACGATCAGCCCATCGGTGCGAACCTCGAAGTAGAAGAACGCCTGCTGCTTGCCGCCGAAGTGGCTGCTGTTGTCCACGTTGAACGTCGGGATGCCGTCCTTCGCGGCCCTGTTCGAGCCGTCCCACCGGAACACGTTCCGCGCGTGCGTGTGCCCGTACAGGATCGCCGCGACCGTGTACCCCTTCAGCGCGTCGTGGAACCCCTTCACGTCGGCAGGATCCCACTCCATCCCTTCGGCTTTCTTGTCCTCGACCGGCAGCGGCTGCGCGTACCGGAGCATATCGACGTGGTGCGTGATGACCACCGGCTTGCCCGACGTGCCAACCTTCTCTTTCAGGTCGCTGACGAGGAATTCGAGGCTGCCAAGCGGGCCGTAGCGGCGCTTGCGGGTCACGTCCTCCACCTGCCCGACGACGATGCCGAGGTTCACGAAGTGGACGCCGCCCCAATCCCACGAGTAATGAACGCCGTTCTTGGAAGCGTTGATCACACCGGGCCGCGTTTTGTTCCGCTCGATGATCTTCTTGACGGCGAGACCGTCGCCGCGCGGGCTGTCGTGGTTGCCGTGAACCTCGTACACGGGAACCTTCAGTTTGCCGTCCTTGCCGGTTAGCCCGTAAGCGTCGGCGAACGCGGCCCACTCGGTCTCCTGCATCTTGACATTCGCCTTGTCGCCCGTGTCGATGCAGTCGCCGGCGTGGATTACGCCGCGCGGCGCCAGCACCGTCCCGCCGCCCGCGGCTTCGGGAACCTTCGTGCCGGGCAGTTTGTTGAGGAGATCGACGAGCCGCGAAGTCACACTCGCGGAACGTTCGTCGAGCTTGGCGGTATCTTCCTTGTTGGCGAGGAAGTGCGTGTCGCCGACGAGGAAGAACGCGACCGGTTCGTCTTTCGGCTTCGGCTCGTCCGCCCGGAGCCACGCGGAGAGGGCCGCGCCGCCCGCGGCGGTCGCGACGAACTGACGGCGGTGGATCGCACGGGGCATCTGCTTCCTTATTGCAATGAGTTCGATCGACGCGAGGGATCGTTACGCGGGCGCGAGGTCCGCCTGTGAGTTCGTCGGCTACTCGGGCTTGCTGTTCCCACGGAGATATTCCAGGGCTTTCTCCAACTGTCGGTCCTTGACCTGACGAACCACGTCCTTCTTGTCTGGGTCTCGGTGTGGAATGATGCGGCTCGACTCCAGATAATCCCGCAAGGCGTCCTGTTCCGCTTTCGGTAGGTTCACCGCGTAGCCGTCATCAGGCGTGACGCCCCATTCATCCGCCCGCTCGAGCGGTGCCGTCGTGCGATCGAGGGGTTTGCCACTCGGGCGGTAGGCGTGGGCCATAGTGACGCGAATCGTCCCCCGATCGAGCGGATAATAGTTCTGGACACTGGCTTTTCCGATCGTCCGCTCGCCCGCGATTAATGCCCGTTTGTGATCCTGTAGACACGCGGCAACCAGTTCCGTGCACGTCCCGGACGATGAGTTGATTAGACACACCATTGGGAACTGGAGACGGCTCCCCGTCCGATGGCCCATTTTCTTGTCCGAGCTGTTACTGCGCCCGCGAAACTCAACGATGAGGCCGTTATCGACGAAGAGGTCCGCGACCCCGATCGCGGTATCGATGAGACCGCTCCCGGCGAATCGAAGATCGAGGATCAACCCCTTCATCTTCTGGGCTTCGAGTTTGGTGACCAATTGAGCCAGTTCGTTCGCGAGATCCGAGCGGTGGAAGTCCAGGAGCCGGATGTAATAGACACCGGATTTCTCGTCGAGGAGATGATCCCATGTATCATCCGCTTGGCGCTTGTGCCCGAACAGGCTCTCCCGCTTCACCCGCGCGAGAGTAATCTCGATGGGCTTGGGTTTGGCTCCCTGACGCCCGACCGTGAGTTCCACGCGGGCACCTGGGCGCCCCCAGAGGGCCCAGTCCAAGTCCTCGTCGATCAGGGCGTTGGGCGCGAAAACGGACGGCTTCGCCAACGGTTTCCCCTCGGCGTCCTCGTACACCTGGATTTGTGTGATGAGATCGCCCGCGCGAATCCCGGCTTTGTAAGCCGGGCCGTCCTTGTACGGGGTAACGACTTCGATCCCGCGATCAGGTACGCGACGAACCTGGACGCCGGCCTCTCCGAGTCCGTTCTGGTACTGTTGCGCTCGCATCCGCCCCATAGCCTGGGCGGTCAGGATCGTCGTATTCTCATCGAGGCGACCGCAGACGTATCGCACCGAACCCTGGACGTCCTTTGCGTCGACCAGATCGTCGCGCGTCCCGAGAGTCGCGCGAGCGCCCCCCAACAGAAGTTGCCCGTCGATGAGATCTTCCTTGCGCCGACGTGACCGATCGAGAAGGACCGCGTCGGGAACCTTCTCGTTGGCGGTCAGGTATAACCCGTCCACCGCCCAATCGATCAACTCATTTTTATCCAACTCGCGGTGATATCGCTTGGCGAGGATATCCGTCGCTTTCAGTACCTCCGCCACGAAGTCATCAAGGTCGGCCTTGGTGATCCGCGCAAACGCGCGGCCGACAAGGAGTTTCTCGACAGCTTCAAGTTCCCGGGCAATGACTTCAACCTTTTCGCCCTTCTTGGCAGCGGCTTCGACTGCTTGGCGAAGTGCCATGAGTTCTGCGGGCGTGGGGGTGGTCGTGCCCGGCTTGGGAGCGGTCCAACCCTTGGCGAGTACTTTCTCCAGCGCATCGAGGGCTTTACGGATCTCGTCCACGTTCTCGCCGCGCTTACTCGCCGTCGTCACCGCATCGCGTAACTCCGAGAGGTCGGGGCGTTTTGTCTCCTCGGCCGCGGGCCGGGCGGCACCAAATCCGGCATACCCGATCACGACGAACGCGAGCATTCGTAGAAGGCCGATTCTGAACATGACTGAGAACTCGCTGGCGGGTGATTGGCGAAAGATGAAAAGGTATTTCAAGCAGTTACGAGCACGGAAGACCAAAGAAATCAGCAGTCATTGCAGGGTGCCTTCCGGCGATTGAGGGCTTCCGGAACTCGTCGAGTTCCGGTCGTTCGGTTGCAACACAATAGACCGTCTCGCTAGAACAGTTCTGCCACTGGGGATCCTTGCGGCAGCATTTTCATCGGACGCCCTTGCGCCACGAATTCCGCGTGCGGGTCGAGTCCCAACGCGTGATAGACCGTGGCAACGAAGTCTGCCACGGACACGGGGCGTTCTTTGGGCACTGCTCCGAGACGGTCGCTGGCACCGATCACCTGTCCCGTCTTCACCCCACCCCCGCCCATCGTGAGACTGAAGCAATTCGACCAGTGGTCGCGCCCGGGCCCCTGTTTGTCCTTGTTCAGCTTCGGGGTGCGCCCGAATTCGCCGGCCGTGATGACGAGCGTGGTGTCGAGCAACCCGCGGTCGGCCAGGTCGTTCAGCAGGGCGGAATAGCACCGGTCGTAGATCGGCAACTGCTTGTCGAGGTGCCCGAAGATCCCCCAGTGGTGGTCCCAGGCGTAGATCCCGGTGTCCACGTAACCCTGAATGGTGACGAACCGCACGCCGGCTTCGATCAACCGGCGGGCCAGAAGCATGCCCTGACCGACCCGGTTGCGCCCGTATGCGTCGCGAACCGTGTCCGGTTCTCGCGACAGATCGAACGCCTCTTTTGCCTTCGGCGATGTCGCGAGTTGAAAGGCGTGTTCGGCAAACGTGTCCCGCGCGCGAGCCGCGTCGGGCGCACTTTCTCGCTCGGCCTGGAAGCGGTCGAGTGAACGGAGCAGCGTCTTGCGCCCGGCGAGTCGGCTCACATCGACATCGGAGTCCGGCTCGAACTCCCGCACCGCGAAGGTCGGCGAATTGGGGTCCTGGGTGAGCACGTACGGGTCGTACTGGCGCCCGAGGAACCCGCCGAACCCGGGGGCGCTGTGGGCCGGGTGCTTCATGTTCCCCATGTGCACGAACGGGAGGAACCGGGAGTCCAGTTTCTGCTGCCGGCTGAGGACCGCCCCGATGCCGGGAGCTTGGAGGTTCTTATCGACCGGGCTACCGCACATCAGGTGGACGTCGCCTTCGCCGTGATCGACGGGTTTGGTGGTGTACATCGAGCGGATCAGGGAGAACTTGTCGGCGCAGGCGCGGAGCTTCGGCAACTGGTCACTCAGTTGCAGCCCGGCCAGATTGGTGGCCGCGGGGGAGTACTTCCCGCGGACGTCGTCCGGCGCGTCCGGCTTCATGTCGAACATGTCGATGTGACTGGCACCGCCCTGGAGGAACAGGAAGATGACGTTGATCTGCTTCTTGCCGCGACTCCTCGACTCGTCCGCCAGGACTCGTGGTAACGCCAGCGCCAGCGGGGTGATGGCCCCGATCGACAACCCTCCCAGCGCAAAAAACTCGCGACGAGTTGCGGGAAGCGAGGCAAGCTTCATGGGAGTCAACCGATCTATTGAGGAACCTGAGGAAACAGTCAGGCCACACCTCCACCGCGGGCAGTGCTGCGGCCAGATCCTTCTGGTAAGTGGAGAGCGCGTCGCGCCTGATCTTACTATAACCGGCCAGCGCCGGCACGTTTATCAGCGCGTCGTGTGACCTCAACAACTCGATGTTCGTTCCGCCCACACACGAGCGGAGCAACCCGGTGGGCAGGCCGGTCTCCTTGTGGACGCGGCGGGCACGGCGGGGTTACTTGGTGGGTCGAACCGTGGCCCCGCCCCGAAGTTCTCCGGTTTCGATCTTCAGTTCGGCTTCGTTCCCGGCGGACGGTTTATATCGCACCGCGGCACCGCCGTCCATCAACCGGGTGCGCAGACTTCCTCCGCACGTGAGTGTTGCTTCCACCCTCGTTCCCCCGTTCATCAGGCACTGGATATCGACCCGCTTCGCGGTCACGGCGACGACCGATCCACCGGTGAGGCACGCGTCGTCTTCCCCGGCGAAGACCACCTCGCCATCCGGTGCGTGGATCGTGAGCCGCGCGCTCCCGTTGATCTGCCGCGTGATCCGAACCTTCCCACCCGGCGCGTTGAGTTTGACCACCGCACTCCCGTTGACGTTCTCGGTGAAGATGATTTCCTCGACATCGAGCCCCGATGCATCCAGAACGGCTTCGCCGTCCACGAACCCGATCTTGAGTACCTTGACCTTGCCCGTGAGGACGAGGCGGTCCTGGGCGTTGAGTTCGAGAACCTCCGCGGTGCCGGTAGGGTTGTTGAGTCTCCGTTCCGGGGTTTCAAAGACGTTGATAAACTCGACCTTCCCAGCCTCGGGCTTTGCGCGGGGTTCGGGGGCCACCGGGATAGGTGCGGGTTGGATCGCGATGCCGTCGGGGCGCTGACCGTTGACCGGGCGCGGAGCAGGTGCGATCTCGCGCACCGGTGGGAGCCGTTCCCCTCCCGGGGTTGTTTCGAGAGATGGTCGGCCCGCGGGCACTGGCGGTGCGGTCGGAACGGTTTCAGCGAATTCGTTCGGTTCAACCGGTTCCTTGAGGAGTCGCCACGTTCCGATCAATCCGATCACGACGAGCACACACGCCGCAACTCCGATGAGAACGCGATTACGGTGAGACGCTGGTTCCAACTGAGGCTCGATCGGTGTCTGTGCAACCGGCGGGGAGGCGGGTACGGTCGGTTCGAGAAACGAGTGCTCGCAGCACGGACAGCGGCCCACATTGATGGCCGCTGCGGAAACGGGAAGTCCGCACGCGGGGCACGGTTGGTCGCTCATCGCTGCTTCCCTGACTTGATGGAGGTTCGAAAGCCTTTAGTTGTCCGCTTGCTGCTCGATTCAGGGATTTCGCCGTCGGGATCCCGAGTCCAGAGTATCACACTGCTGGGGTATCCGAAAACGAATGTTCCATCACGCGGTTGGGCGCTGTGGGCGCGGTAGTCACTTCTTCCGCAAATCGACCATCGCGGTTGCCAGCGCGTCGCCCAGGCGGACGAAGAACTTGCCGCTGCCCATGTAGTGATAGGGGCGGTCACTGCCGATCTGCGAGAACTCCACGGGCTTCTTGCTCCACGTCCCATCTTTCCACATCGCCAGCGCGTCGAGCGCGTAGAACGGGTAGCTCTCGACGCTCGCGACGGTGCCCTTGAACTCTGGTGCCGCAGTCGCGGCGCGCTGACCGAGGGAAACCGGGTTCTTGTCAACTTCCTCTTTGGTTGCGCCGGTGCCCAGCACGCCGATCACAAAGGGCAGGTTCGGCACCTGGTATTCTTTCCGAACGTCCTTCACGAAGGCGATCATGTTCGTCTTGTAGTTGCCGTGGAACGCTGGATCGAACTGGTCGTTGAAGCCCTGGAACCAGACGAACCCGGCGATCTCGTAACCGGCACCGGCGTCGTAATCGGGATGGTGCTTCTTCAGATCCTTCAGCACATCTCGCACGGCTTCGTTCATCAGCCGGTAGTTCAGGCCGGCGTTGTCCTTGATCGTCTGCGCGTCCTTGCCGTCGGCTTGCGCCTTGCTCAACTCGTAGGGGCCGGTGGACGGCGGACGGAAGTCGTAGTGAAGGGATTTGCCGCCCCACGAGGTCTTGATCAGCAAAATCGGCCCGTCGAGCTTTTGCTCGAGTGCGAGGCCGAACCCGAGTTCCGGGCCGGTCTTGTCGGCGCTAGCACCGTATCCCATGGTGAGCGGCCCCGACCGTTTGTGGCCGTCGGCGATGGATGTGATGTAAACCCGTTTGGAGACGACGAACGCGTCCTTAATCTTCTTGGCCCGGGCATCGACCTTCGCCTGAAGTTGCTTTAACTCGGCTTGTGCCGCCGCGATCTTGTCGTCGCCGGTGATCTTCTTGGCGCGCAGGTCACCGTCCAGTGCGTCGCGTTTGACGCGGATTTCGATCATGTCCCTCGTATCCTCGGGAGCAATCGCGCCGTCTTTGAAGATCAACTTCGCGAGTTGCTTGACGCCGGGTTCCTCGGCCGTCAGAAGGGCCGGAATGGTTGGGTATTGAGCGTGGCCAACCATGTTCGACTGGCCGGCGAGAATGAATACCTTCACCGGCCCTTTTGATGAAGATTGCTTGGGGGTATCCTTCGGTTGTGTTGATGGGATGGTCCGCAGTTCGGGCTGGGTGGTTGTCGCTTCGATGGACTTGATGGCCGCTTCCACGGACGCGATCTTCTGCTTCCGCGCCCAGTCCGGAAAATCCGTTTCTGCCTGGTACTGCACGATCAACTTCTTCAGGTCCGGGAGCACGTCCTTCGCGGCGGTGCCGTAGCGGAGCAGTTCCTTCATGATCTCGCCGGTGCGGCTCTCGCTGCCGTGCCGGCTCTGCGTCTGCGCGAACGTCACGCTCACGCGGATCCCTTCCTTGAAGTGGTACTTCGACAGCGCCCGCAACCCGGCCATGCGGATCTCGTTGGCGAACATCGTGTCGGCCGGGCACGGGACGTCGATGGCTTCGAGGATGTCCGGCGCGAGGGCGATCACGTCTTCGAGCGTGAGCAGGTTCGCGAGGGTGTGCGTGAGTGTGGCCCGGGCCATGCCGTCGGCGTTCTTCGAGATGGCCCGGATCGCCGGGTACAGCAACTCGGGATCGACGCCCTTGACGGACGTGCGGAGCAGCCCCTGGAACAGCGCCGCGGCCAGTTCGCCGTGCGTGAGCTGAATCGGGTCGTCCCAGACGACGGGGAGAAGGGGTTCGGCGGTCGCAACCAGCGCCTTGAGCATCGCGGGGACCGCCGGCTTCGCGGCGTCGCCCATGTTCTTCAGCGCGTTCGCGGCTTTCACCCGCAGCCAGCGGTCCTCGTGGGTCAGCAGCCTGACCAGCACCGGCAGCGCGTCAGCCGTCTTGATGTACCCCAGCGTCTCGGCCGCTCCCTGACGCTGCCGGGCGTTGGGGCCTTCGGCCATCGCGATGAGCTTCGGAATCAGTTCCTTCTTCTCGGGGCGCTTCGCGAGTTCCTCGGCCGCCCACCCGCGGGCCACGGGCGACCAGTCGCCCAGCGCCTCGATCAACTTCTCAATCTTCTTGGTCTTGCGGTCGAGGTCGAACCGCCCGGACGCGACCGCTTCGGCCACGTCCTTCTTGGTGAGGTGGTTCTTCGGGTTCGCGTCGCGGCCGGTGATGAGCAGCTTCTTCAGCGGCAGCGAGTACGTGAGAACGTATGTCGCGGTCGGGCTGAGGCCGTAGTAACTGCTCTTGCCGTAGTACGTGTTGTCGTCCGTCTTGCCGGGGCCGTACTGCTCGCCGCCGTCGTAGGTGAACGAACCGTCCGAGCGCCGGACCAGGTCCAGGTGCCACGACGCTTCCTTGATGAAGGCCGCGGCCGCGTCGGGACCGCCGGTGTTCGCGCCGAGAGCGCCCCACAGGTAACTGAACCCCTGGCCGGTGTGCCCGTACTCGCGGTTGCGGAACGACGCGGTCACCATCTTCGCGAAGTACTGCGTCTCCTTGAGACGCTCACCCTGGACCGCGAACAGCACCGCGGCCATCGCGTTCTTGCCGTTGTTGTCGTGGTTCGGCCACGGCATGTGTTCGCCGTAGGGGATCGCGCCCTTGTCCACGAAGTAACCGAAGAACTTCGACGCGCGGTCGATCGCGGGGCCGATCTCCGGGTGCTCGACGCCGCACTTCTTCCCCATGACGATCGCCAGATTGCCCACCAGGCCCGCGGCGTTCACGGGGCCGTAGGGCGGGATCGACCCATGCAACTTGCCGTCCGGGGTCAGGTTCGCGATGCCGTGCCCGAAGGTGCCGTAGAGGCTCTGCCCCTTCGCGAGCGTGATCGTGTACTCGCGGATGGCCGGGAGCACCTCCTTGTCGCCGGTGAGCAGGTAGTACTCGCACAGGAACAGGTTCCGGTAGCCCCAGTCCCAGATCACCATGCCGTCGCGGAGTTCCAGCTTGAGCGTCTTGGGGGCGATTTTCCGCGCGAACTCACGGACGCGCGGCAGGTAGTCGTCCTTCCCGGTCGCGAGCAGAGCGAGGCCGTTGACCGCGCCCCAGATGTCGTCGTTGAGCGGCTCCTTCTCCAGCACCTTGCAGGCCTCGTCGAAGATGACCTTCGACTTGGGGCAGTCGAACGGTGCGGTATCGCCGTAGGTGCCCAGCACGCGCAACTTCAGTTCCAGTTCCTGCGCCTTGCCCGCGCGCCAGACGGTGAGTTTGAGCGTGCCCGCGTTGGTGGCTTTCTCGGCCTCCTGAATTGCCAGCGCGAGGCTCTTGCGCGCGTCGTCGGCGAACGGCTTGCCGTTCACCCCGAGGATCACGTCGTCCACCTTTACCACCCCGTCAGCCGGAGACTTCGCCCCGACGTGCGTCACCAGAATCTGCCGGCTTGCGGTCGTGGTCCGCCCTTGTTGGCTCTCGAAGAAGTTCGCGGGCTTGGTGTAGATCCACCCGCGCAGGCCAGTCGCGCCGAGGTTGTAGGTCAGTTTCCGATCGACCTTGGTGCTCTGCGTCAGGTCCGGTGGCGGCGAGTCGGCGGGGCGCGCCGATCCGGTTACGAATAAAAAGAAGACGGCGGCGAGCGGTCCGCGCAGCATTTGTTGCGGGACGGAAGTGCAGATCATGTTCGTCGGACTCCACAGCGGTCGGAACAAGTTTGGTGAGTTCGGGCTCTACTTCCCGGCGCGGACGGTCAGCTCACCCGTCCCCGTGATGAAGCCCGGACAGTTCTCCGCGTTGTAAACGCCTTCGGGTTGAAGTTTCCCGCCGAGGGACAACTTCTGAACGCTCATTCGCCCCTTAAAGTTCAGGTCGAGAACCGCGCCGTCGGCAACGTGAACGTCAGCCCTGACCCCGAGGCTGCGAGCGCTTGCCAGCGAGAGGGTGCCCTTCGCGACGGTCGTCCGGCCGGTGTACGTGTTCGTCCCCGACAGCATCCAGGTGCCGGCGCCCGACTTCGTGACCGCGGTGGTCGCCTTCCCGGCACGGTCGTAGGGGTCGGCGAGGTCGCCCGCGAGTTCGCCCACGCCCGCGGTGTCCCCCGTGAGGACGATGGTTTTGTCGGCCCCGTAGCCGGAGAGCAGGAACGCGCTGGTGAGCTTGAGCAACCCGATGCCCGCGTGCTCGAAGGTGACGGCGGACCTCTTGCCGGCGAGGTTCATCACGCGGTCCGAGGTCTCGCCAGGGCCGGTGTAAATCAGGGTGCAGGGGCCGTCGCCGCTGCCGATCACGATCTCGCCGGTCTCCACGGTCGTCGGCGCGCCCAGGCTGCTACTCGTTTGGCCCTGCACGACGCTGTTGAGCGAAGCCACACGCAGCGCGCCGGCTTCGAGAACCGTCGGGCCAGTGTAGCTGTTCTTCCCGCTAAGTTGCAGCGTGCCGGGTCCGAGCTTTTTCAGCACGAACGCTCCGCCACCCGGCCCTTGCGAGTCCGCGACGACGGTCGAAACCGTGACCGCGGCGGTGGCGTTGGTCATGTCGAGACTCACGACCGCACCGGCCGTCAGCCCGTTGTTCTCGCCCCCCGTGGTGAGGTTGCGGAGCAGCGTGCCGACCTGCGCGCCGGTGAACTCGCCTGGGCCGCCCACGCTGAGGCGGAGTTGGGCCGCGGGCGCGACGGTGATCTTCGCCGGGATCCAGTTCGCGGGGTCCGCGTTATACAGCGCTGCGGCCTTGAGAACCCGCAGCGTGCCGAGCTTCACGACCGTCGGGCCGGTGTAGGTGTTGGTCCCGCCGAGGGTCACGGTGCCGGCGTTCACCAGCCCGAACGGCCCGACGCTGCCCATCTGGGTGAACCCGCCGGGGCCGCTCATCCCTCCGCTGTTGTTGTTCAAGAGGAGGAACGCATAGGACGTGATCTTCGTGTTCCCGTTCAGGGTGATCGGCGCGTTCCAACTGTTGCCGAACCCGTTCCCCGCGTTGATCATGCCCCCGTTCAGGATCAGCCGGTTGGTCGCGTTCACGTTCTCGAGGTCGAGGACGCCGTCGGCGTTGAGCGTGACCGGCCCGGTCCCAAGGCCCTTGTTGGTGCCCAGCACCATGAGCGACCCGTGGTCGATCACGGTGCCTCCGCTGTAGGTGTTGGACTTGTGGGTGAGCCGCAGTTGCCCGTCGCCGGTCTTGGTGAGGCCCCTTGTACCCGAAATCGGCCCCTCAAGTGCCACGGTGGTGCCGCGGGCGCCGTCCACCGTCAGGCCGCTCGCGAGTTCGATCGGGGCGCTGACCGTGGCATTGCCGCGGGCGATTTGGGCGATGCGCGGGGGCGTCGCCGTGGCCTCGCTGGCGACGAACGCCAGCCCCTTGCCGTCCACCTTCACGGTCGGTCCTGCGAAGCGGAGTTGGTTGAGCCGGACCTCGCGGTCGGTCGTGACCGTGAAGTCGCCCGGCTTGCGGAACTCGAAGACGTGATCCGATCGGCCCCCGGCGGCAGGTGCTTTGCCATCGAACAGGTTGTTCGTCCACGCCGCGTCGTCGCTCCAGTTCCCGGCCTTCTCGCTGGCCCAACTGAAGACGCTCGGCCGGTCGCTCGTGACCACCGTCACCGTGTACGTTCGGGAGGAGCCGTCCTGGGCGGTAACGGTGTACTTTTGCGGTTTACTAAAATCGCGCTTCGTACCGGACGCGGGAACGGCGGTGGCGACCGGCGACACCGTGAACGTGGGCGCGAGCGCCGTCACGTCGGTCGCCGGTGGCACGAACACGTCGACGGCGGTCCCGGAGATCACCACGGATGCTTTGGGCACTTCGAACGTGAGCAAATCTTTCGCGGTGCTGGCCGCGGTCCGGTTCACCGTCACGGTGTAGGTTTTCGTGGACCCGCCCCGGCCGGTCACGGTGTACGTCTGGGGCGTGCGGAAATCCCGGACGGTGCCCGACGCCGGGGCGATGGTGGCCTCGTCGGACAGCTTGAAGGTCGGCGCGAGCGCCGTCACGTTTGTGGCGTGCGGGACGGCGAGGGTGATGTTGGCCCCGGACACCCGCGGGGCCGGGAGACCGGGGAACGTCGCGGACCGGATGTCGTTACCGAAGTACGGTTTGTCGCCCTTCACCGGAACTTTCGGGAACGCATCTTTGGCGCTGTTCGCGGTGGGCGGCAACTTCGCGGCCTTCGCCGGGTCGATGTACTTGGCCAGGTCGCGCAGGGCGACGGCCGTGTAGTTGTTGTCCTTCAGGTACTTCATCATCACCTTGAACGTCGCGGGTTCGAGCCCCACGCTCGGGTGCTCCATGTCCGGCACGCCGTGGAACGTGATCACGACCACCCGGCCCTCGGTCGCCTGCTGCACGTAGCCGATGAACCGCTCCACGCTCACGTCGTCGGTCACCGAGAACGACGGCACGTCGAAGGGGTTGTCCACCGTCGGGCGGTAGGGCCGCTCGTGGCCGCCGCGTCCGAAGGTGTAGCCGTTCGCGGCGAGGTCCGGGAACGTGCGAGGGTTCACGTGGTACACCGGCCAGGCGACGGTCGTGGGCTTGGGGATGTGGTTCGCGCGCAGGTCGTCTTCGAGGTCGAGGAACGGCCCGATCGGGGCGCCGCCCGCGTGGCCGCGGGTGTGGTTGCCGATCTCCAACCCGTCGGCGGCCATGGCCCGCATCTGGCGCCACGTCAGGTACCAGTCCTTGCGGGTGCGGAACGAGTCGAAGTCGCAGACGTAGAACGACCCGCCGAAGCCGTGTTCCTTCAGCACCGGGGCCACGACCGTGTACCCGCTGGCGGGACCGTCGTCGAACGTGAGCGCCACCAGCTTCTCGGGGATCGGCTGCCGCAGAACCCCCGCGGGGTCGTCGGGCGTGCCACCGGGTTGCTTCGCCGGGTCCGGGCGTCCGATCACCGCGCCCGTGACAAGGACCGCGCACGTCAGGACGAGGATCGCACCGCGCGTGTTCATCTCAGGAGCCTGTTGTGCCGCCGCGCTCGAACGCATCGGGCGCGGCGGGGGAAGTTTGAAGCGGCAGGTGGGCGTTCCCTCGAAAATCACGGTTTCGGGGTCTGAATCGGCACCTCGCAGAAGGTGAGCGCCGCGATGCCGTTCGCGCCGACGAGCAGCGCCTTCTGGCTCCACGCGGCGCTGTCGAGGTAGGTGACCGTCTTCGCGTCGGACCGCCCGCCGAGCTTCAGCGTCAGGACGCTCCCGGTCACCGAGCCGGAGGCCACCTTGCCCTTCTGCGCGTCGAGGTAGAACTGACCGGCGAGCGCGTCGTCCCACTTCACCGGTTGGTCGAACTCCAGCACGAGTTCGTCCTTCTTCTCACCCGAGAAGAACACCCGCTTCAGGTTCGGCGGGGTGATCGAGGTCGTGGGCACCTTCCCATAAAAATCGCGCTCGACCAACGGGCAGATGAGTCGGGCGAACTCGGCGTACCCCGCCGCGGGGAAGTGGCACCCGCCGGGCGGGTCGATGCCCAGTGTGGACATGACGCTCAGGTTGGAGAACGCCGTCGGCAGGTTCCGCTGCACCTCGCGCAGCCGGTTGTCGGACCCGTTGATTCCCATCGAGCACGACTTGGGCCAAATCTGGAAGACGTAGTAGTGCCGGACGTTCGGGAAGTCCGTCTTCCAGGCGGCCGCGAGGTCGATGAAGAACTGCCGGTACGTTTCCCACCCGTAGCCGCCGGTGGGGCCGTCGGCGCCCTGGTCATTCTCGCCCTGGTGCCACAGGATGCCGCGGACGCCGTGCGTGAGCTTCGCCTGCTTCGTGCGCCACAGCAGGCGCCCGTAGATGGTGGTCAGGTCCTCCGGGTCGGCCGTGTTGCGCTGGTGCTGGTCGATGCGGCTCCCACCGACCGCCCCGTTGATGAAGCACACCGGCACCTTGTGCGCTTCGACCAACCGGCGACCGAGTTCCATGCCCCAGTAGCCGATCTGGAGTTTCTCCGCGTCGCGGCCCCGGTGGACCGCGTTGCCCCATCCGGCGAAGCCCTTCGCGTTGCCGGACATGGTGCCGAAGGTACGGACCCACTCACTTCGGAACGCCGGGTCGTCCTTGCCGAAGTCGGTGGCGACCGCGTTCGACTGGCCCTGAATGATGTAGGCGTCGCCGCACACGAGGTTCTCGGCTTTGTGAAGTACCTTCTCGGCCGGGCCGGTTTTGGCGACCAGTTCGACGCGGTACTTCACCAGACCCGGCTTGAGCTTCACCGCGAACGCGTACGACTTGTCGGCGCCCGGCTTCTGCTTTGGCTCGCCGAACGGTTTGTCGTCGGCGTACACCTTCAGGATCACCGCATCGGCCTTGTCGATCAGCGTGCCGTTGCAGTGGAGGGTGCCCTCGTTCTTGTCGTCGCGGGCGTAGAACTGGCCGTCCTCGGGCTTCTCGTCCCTGGCGGGCACGCGCTCGACCCACGCGTCCTTCGCGGGTTCCGTGACGGTGATCGTAACGGACTTCACCGTGGGTGCGCCGCCGTTGTCGATCGCGACCGTTACCGTCATCTTGCCGCTATTCTGGGACCGCTTGAGAACCAGTTTCCCGGGTGCTACTTCGTTGACGGTGGCGAGGTCGGCGACGCTCCACGTGTAGTTCAGCATGTCCGCGCCTGTGGCCTTCATCGCGTCGATGTTGGTGATGCGGGGCACCACCTCGATGGTCTTCCGCCCGTCCCAATCGGCCGGGGCTTGCAGCGTGAACTCCGGTTCCGGGATGTCCTCCTTGATGGTGACGGCGACGTCCTTGACCTTCGTTTCGTTCTCGTAAACGGCCTTGAACCGGAGCACGACCCTGGTGTTGCCGACCACTCGGCCCGCGACGAGGCGGTAGCTGAAACGATCGGTCGCCACGACCGTTTCCTTACCGTCACGAATGACGCTCCAGTACACCTTCTGCGCGCCACCCGCCTTCGCCTCGAACTCCATGCTCCCGCCCTCGGCCAGCCCTACGGCCGATTCCGGCAGCCCGAACTCTTTGCCCGGCTGCACGACCGGGCCGACCAGCGTCTGAAGGGGCTTCTGGTTCTCGTACTGCAACTTGATCCAGTCGGCGGAGCGCACCACTTTGGAGACGCGGACCTCGTCGATGTCGCCGACGAAGTTGTAGTTACCGTACCAGCCCCCGATCCACATCCGCGCCGGGCTCTTGATGTTGAGCGGGGCCGACGCCGTCGCCGTGGTGCCGTCGAGGGCGCCGTTCACGTACAGGCGCGAGTCGCCCTTCTCGTAGGTGTGGACGACGTGAACCCATTCGCCCTTCGGGAGCGTGCTCTTGCCCGCGACGTCCGCGCCCGAGAAGTAGCACTCCATCTTGACGTGCGGCGGGCTGCGGTAGTGCATGACCACCTTGCCCTGCGCCTGCTCGTTGCCCCATGCGAGGACGTTGCCGTTGGGCCTCTCGGCGCGGAACCACGCCTCGGTGGAGTGTGAACTCGCGCCCGTCGGGTAGTTCGGGATCTTGTCCCCGCAGAAGATGCCCTTCTGACCCGGGAAGTGCCGCGCCGTCCCCACCACTCCCGCGACGGATGTCGTACCGGTGTCCTTCGATTCGAGTGTGCCCACCTCGTCCGTCACCGGGCCGCTCATGTGCCAGACACTGAGGTACCCGTTCGACTCGTTGAACACGTTCTTCCCGTCGGACTCGGACTTCGCGTCGGCCTTACCCCAGTGGAGCTTGATCTCCTGCCGCGCGTTGCCGGTAATCTTCGGCACGCGCACCCAGACGCTCGCGGTTCCGGCCTTCGCGTCCCATTCCTCGATCTGGTACGCCAGCGGGTTGCCCTTCGCGGACGAAAACCGCAGGTCGGCACCGCCGGGCTGCGATTGACCGAAGTCGAAAAAGTCCTTGTGAAGTCGCACCAGCAGTGGGAAATTCTCGACCGCCGCGGACGCCGGCAGGTCCGCGCCTTCGGGTGTGGTGAGTACGAACACTGACCCGGAGTGCTTCCATCCCGGGTACTGTGCGGACACCGGTCCAGCGAGCGTGAGAACCAAAACCAAGGCAAGGAGAGTTGTTTTCATGGTGTTCCATCCGACTGAGTCAATGCTGGCGCTGAAGTCACATTTGAGCGCACCGCCGCGGGTGCCCGAATGTGACGATTGCTTGCGGCTCACTTCGCGGGCAATCCGCGGATCTCGATGCCTTTGATCGCAGGGCCGGTCGGGTTGGCGAGTAACTTGATTTCGAGTTCCTTGCCGGTAACTTCCACGACTTTGCGGAACTGCCACGGCTTCGATG
>SXID01000210.1 GCA_005772955.1 Planctomycetia bacterium | reverse complement strand
CGCCGGGCGGAAGAAGAAGCCGACTGGGTGTTGAAACGCACTACCGCGGAGAAACATACGAAGCTCGAATCTGCAAAGGCCGAACGCGATGCGTTCCTCGCGTGGCACCTCGTGCGCACGAAACTGACCGACGCGGAGGAAGCCGCCCTCGCAACGGAACGCGCGAAACGTATCGCCGCCAAGCAAGACCCCGCTGCGGTGGACAGGGACATCGCAGAGCGCCGCGCGAAAGTGTTGACTGAGCGCCGAATGCTGCTGGAAACGCGGCTCACGTACCAAACGGTAGTCGATGTGTTGCGGCTGCGCGACAAGGTCATCATCGACGCGCCCGACGTGCAGGGTCGACGGCACTTGTTCCTGCTCGACCCGGACCTGCTGAAGTTCCCGTCGGTCATCGCGCCGCGCGTGATCGAGAAAGACCCGTGATACCGAGTGGCGTTGATTCGTTTCCGTCTGTAGCCCGAGTCTGTGATCCCGGAGCAACTCCAGTTGCGAAGGACCGGCCTCACAGAGGCCGGCTACAGAAAACAATCAACGCGATCCCGTATGATCCCGCCTCGTTTGGGCGAGTCACGGGTCAAGGCAAACAGCCACGAACGCACGCTACTTGTTCACCCTCTCGCCGGCTTCGATCAACGCCAGCACGCAGAACGCGGTGCCTGCGTTGGCGATGTAGTGCGCCTTGTCGGTGTTCAGCGAGCGCGTGAACCATCGACCGCTTTCGCGCTGGTTCGCCTTCAGCCACTTCACCGCGTTCACAATCTCCGCATCGGCCGGTTTCGCGCCGGCTTGCAGTAGCACGAACGCGACGAAGCCCGTGCCGTAGCCGTCGCTGTCCGCCTTCGCGTCATTAGGAGTCCTGTTCTTGTCACGCCGAACGTAGTCGCCCAGTGAAGGAAGCGACCAGCCACCATCTTTCCGCTGCTTCGCCTTCAGCGCGGCAATCGCTTTTTTCTGCTCGTCGGCGGTCATCAGGCCGTCGATCTTGGTTGACGCCCAGAGGAGCATCGCGGTGTGGTGCAGGTCCGGGGCGGGTCTCTTCTTGAAGTACAACCTGAGGTGTTCTAGTCCGCGCCGCGCCTTGTCGGTCTTCGCGTAGTCGCCGGGTGCGTAGCCGATCGCGAGGGCCGCGAGTGTCGCTCCGTAATAGTCGTCGTGTTCGAGCGGGGGCCACTCGCACTTGAGCCACGCCCATTCGCTCGTTCGGCGGTACGGGTCGAACATGCGGTCGAGCGCGGTCCGTGTGGCCGGGTGCAACTCACCGGTTTGGTGCGCGTCATTGAACGCGAGCGCGAACGCGGTCGCGACGATGTACGCGGTGCCCTGTGGCTGGCCGCCGTTGGACCAGCTCTTCACGTCATCTTCGAGGTACTTGCGGACTTCCTTCCACCCCGTGTCGCCCTTCAGCAGCGGTCGCGCGGTGAGGTACGGCATGTTGGTGTGGCACGTGATGCAGTCGCGGTTGCGTGTCCAGTTCACGCCGACGCCGTCGAGGTACTCGCCGGCCTTTGTGTAGGAGAACTGCTTCGCGAACGGCTCATCGGCCTTTGCGGGCGCGGGATTGGGAAAGTCCGCCGCATTGAGTGGCGCGGCGCAGACGAAGAGCGCGAAGAGGGAGAGTCGCATGTGGTGGTGCTTGTCGGTCAGGAGAGAAGAACCTCTCCCCCAACCCCCTCCCCTAAGAAGGGAGGGGGAGCAGGATTTAGCCCTCCCTTCTTAGGGGAGGGGTTGGGGAGGGGTTTCCTGAGATCAGGAGATTTCCTTCAGTTCGAAGCCCTTGCGGTACTCGCGGAACAGCATCTCGTTGGCCTTCTTCGTGGTCGGACCAAGGCCGATGAACTTCTCGGTCTTGGTGTCGATGAGCAGTTCGGTCCCGAATCGGCCCTTCACCGTGTCCACGTCCACCTTGTTCGCCTTCAGGTGGGCGAGCAGCCCGACCGCGAACTCGTTCACGGGCTTTTGGGCGTACACTCCGCTCGCCATGCCAATTGGCGACTCGGTGCCGAGCCGGTAACTGATGTTGGCGAGGTGGCACAGCGCCGCCGACAGGTGCCCTTCCGCGACGTCGCAGTTCAGGTCTTCGACCTTGCGGCTGCGCACGGCCTTCACGAAGTTGTCGAAATGCAGTTGATCGCCACCGCCGGAGAACTTCGCGACTTCTTTCCCCGCCTTGTCGTAGGCGACGCCCGCGTTGTAACTCGGGCACACCACGTAGCCGTCGGTGCCGACCCAGATGTTTCCGACCTTCGCGCTCTTGTACGCCTCGGTCGGCAGCCCGCGGACCTCGAAGATCATCTTCGCATCGGTGTAGTCGAACACGCACAGTTGCGTGTTCGCGGTTTCGCCGTCATCGACGTACCCGAAACGTCCGCCGATGCTGAACGCGCTGTTCGGCATGGTCGTCTTGCCGAGACCCCAGCGGGCCTTGTCCATCTCGTGAACGCCCTGGTTGCCGAGGTCGCCGTTGCCGTAATTCCAGATCCAGTGCCAGTCGTAGTGGAGCTTGGACCGCATGACCGGCACCTTCGGGGCCGGGCCGCACCACAGATCGTAGTCCATCGTCGCGGGCGCCTCGGTCGCCGCCTTCACCTGGCCGATGCTGCCACGCGGTTTGTAGCACAGCCCGATCGCGAGATCGACCTTCCCGAGTTTGCCGCTCTTCACGTAGGCGATGGCGTCGCGCATGCCGGGGTTGCTGCGGCTCTGCGTGCCGACCTGACAGATGCGTTTGAACTTCCGCGATGCGGCGGTCATGAGCGCGCCTTCGCGGACATTGTGCGTCGCGGGCTTCTCGCAGTACACGTCCTTGCCGGACTCCATCGCCCACACCGCCATCAGCGCGTGCCAGTGGTTCGGCGTCGCGATCGAAACGATGTCGATGTCCTTGTTCTCGATGACCTTCCGAATGTCCTTCTCGTACTTCGGCGCTCTGCCCTGCGTCTTCTCGATGGCCTTCATCGCGTTGCCGATAACGGCTTCGTCGCAGTCGCAGACGGTGGTGATTTCGCAGTTGTTCTTGCCGAGGAACCCGGACACGTGGCTCATGCCGCGACCGCGCACGCCGACCACCGCGACGCGGAGTTTGTCAGCCTGCGCACGGGCCACTGCGGGAGCGGGCTTGTCCTCGGCGGTTACCGTGGAACCGGCCGCGGCGGCAGCGGCGATGATCGCGGAGCGGTTGATGAATTCGCGACGGTTGAAGACGTCCATTGGCAGTTTCCCCGGCGTGAGCCGGTTGTGAGGATAGGGAGAGTTCGTAGGCACGAGCGAACTTCACAACACTTTAATCGGACGCAGGCGTGCGAAGCAACATCGCGGGCGGAAGAAATCTGAACGGCGTGGGTGAACGAAGGAACGCGGGTCGCAGCCGGTTGAGCAACTTCTCGGGGGCGTTCAGAGCGGGCCGTGAGAAGAATCCCGATCCACAACGAGGAGCCGCTCACGTTCGAGACCGTGAAGTTCGTCGAGCGCAGCTAGAAGTAACGGGGACCGAACTTACTTCTCCAAGCCGTTCTTGAAGTACACGACGCGGGTAATCTTCTCGTTGCCACGGGTGATGTGGAAGATGCCCGCTTCGAGCGCGACCGAGTACCGCAGTTCGCGACGGAAGTCGTTGGCCGACTTGATGACCTTCTCGTTGACCTGCGTCACTACGTCGCCCTCCTTGACGCCGTACTTGGTGAGCGGCGAACCGGGCGTGAGCTTGGTAATCGTGAGTGCGTCGCCCTTGAGCGCGGCTTCGGCTCCCACATCGGGCGTCTCGAAGAACCGCACCGGGAACGGGTTCTCCTTCACCCCGGACTTCTCCACCCGCTTGCGGGGCGTCGATTTCAGTTCCGGCACATCGACTTTTCCGCCGGCGTAGAGCAGCGCGTCAGCATTCCCAAGCCCTTTCGTAACAATGTCGCCTTGTGCGTACAGGGCCGAGGAGGAAAGTAGCAGACCTCTCTCGCTGCGGATCGATCCGCGAGCGATCACGACGCACTGCTTCACGAACTTGTGGTTCACGAACTCGACGTCGCCATCGCACACTACCAACGACCAGTTGATGTCGTCGAGGCTCAGGTCGCCGTTGTGGAAGACGTAGCAGTTCTCCATCTCGTTGTGCTTCTCGTGTACCCCGCGCAGCGAGTCGCGGGTGACGAACAGCCAGCGGTAGAGCTTGGACGACGAGGTTTCGCACGCGCGGGCGCGGACGAACCCTTGTGACGCCATCGCCGTCTCCACCGGCTTGGTCGGTTCGTGCAGCCGATACAAATTACGGTTGTTCGTCAGGTAGGCCATCCCCTCAGCGAGCGCGTACCCGGACTTCGGACCACCTAATTGCTGGGGCACCGGACGAATAGCGTTACCGATCACGAAGAACTGTTCGGCCACGGCATCGGCCTGTTTGGAGTCGAGATGCATGGACCCGTCCACGAGCAGGTCGAATCGGCCTTCCTTGCCCCACTCGGGGGCGCGCTTCACGATCCGCGCGCCGCGCCGGAGAACGAGTTCGTCGAGCGCGTCCCCGGCGAAGCCGTCACTCTTCCCTGGTTCGGTTGCCCGGTAGTGCCGCAGGTACGGTTCCGCCTCCAGCAACTTCGCGAGCGCCGCCGCAGCCGCCTTCCGCCGCGCGACATCGTCGGATCGCAGGTCGCGGAGAGCGCCGGCGACCTCCGCAGGCGGCGCGTCGAGGGTGAAGACTGATGGTGAGGAGCCATCCGCCGGCGTGGAACTCGCCGGCGCAATCGCCACAGTGGCGAACGCCAACAGCACTTGAAGGACCGTTGCGACGGCAGGTGCGTTCATAGATCCCCGCGAACACTGGAGGCAAGGGTACAGGTAACAGAATCAGGGCGCTGGCGGCATCCACTGAATCAGATCTGCCGCGGTGATGCCGGCGTTCGTGTCTGCCTCCGTCGTCGGGTCTTTGTACAGCGTGATCCGCACCGTATCGCCCAGAATGCCAACGTAGATGACGATGTTCCCGGCGTTGGACGCTTGGTTCGCGTTGAACGTCGAGTTGAGCAGCAGCAGGCGGTTCGTCTTAGACATGATCGCACCGCCGTTGTTCGCGTAGTTCCCATCGAACTCGACGCCGTCGATCCGCGCGTTCGTTGTCGAGAGGTAGACCGCGCCGGCATCGCTCGTGGCCCAGTTGCACCAGAAGTGGCCGCGGGTGATGGAGAGGCCCGTGTCTTCGTGGCCGATCGACGAGTAGATAGCACCGCCGTTATCGGCCCAGTTCGCGCTGAAGTCGGTGTCGGTCACGTTGAGGCGCGTCTGGGCGTTGTTGACCGCGATCGCACCACCCTTACCGCCGTCCGCCGAGTTGCCCGTGAACGTGCTTCCAGTGATTGTCGCTTGGCCGGCGGTGATATCGATCGCCCCGCCGTCGTTCCCCTGGCCGATGGCGTGGTTGTCCTCAAACACACAGTTGTTCACCCCGAGCGTTCCGGTGGTGAAGACTGCACCACCCTCCTTCGCTTTATTGTTGACGAACTTCACGGAGTCGAGAACCAATCCGGCGGCGTTGCGAATCGCCGCGCCCTTTTCCGACACCTGCGGGTTGGTCGCCACCGCGTCACGGATCGTCATGTTCTTGAAAGTGGCCGAACAGGTTGGCGAACCTTGGGCCGTTGCGATGCTGAAGTAGTGGAACGCCGTGGCCGTTGTGTCGCGCGTAACGGTGAGGAGGTCGCGGCCGATGCCGTCGATCACGATGAAGGTGCGGATATCCTCGATCGGCTGGGTTAACATGACCGAGGCCGTGACGGCCGGTTGCCCTCCACCAGCAGGGGAAACGAGATCGGCGAAGGAGATGGTAGCCGGGTTCGCGAGGTCGCCACCGATTGTGTTCGCTTGCTCGATGGCTGCTCGGAGCGTCACTTCGGGAACCATCGCCCCACGGACCATGACCATGTTGCCGGTTGAGGCGATCCCATCCGAGCGGTTTGCGTCGCTCAGGTCGGCGGTGCTGTTCACCACAAAGTTTGCCCCGAAACCGGCCACATGCACTTCGCGGGCTTCGCACTGCTCCAGCGAGAGACGTGCCCTCAGAGGAGAAGATATTCTAGCGCTACTACGAATGTGTGGGCAATCGGTCCGGCCGAGAAGCCGGTTGATGTGTGACAGGGCGATGCGGAACATGTGTTCATTCTGAAGAGAGGTTGAGGTGTCGTCAAACTCCACTCACCGCATCGTGACCACACGGAAGACGACCGCAAGCCACGTTGCGAACAACCGATTCAGCCTTTACAGAACGTCACCCGAATTCCTACCCGGAACGTAACTTTGCGCACCCGGCGCGAACGCGAACCGCAACTGTGTTTGAGGCAAGACCCGCGCGTATGTGTTGCTTCACCACCTTGCCCACTTGTTACGTTCGCCCTCGTGGACCGTCTGTGTATACTGATCCCCGTTGGTCTGTAACCAGTTACACCGCCCGCTCCGAGCGTGAGGCCGCCATGCGTTCCGTTATTCGGTCCCTCATGTTGATGCTCCTCGCACTCGTGATCGCGGTGCCGTTCGTCGCCGCGCAACCCACACCGGGCACGCCCACCGCCGCCGACGTGAAAGTCCTGCGAGAGAAGTACCAGACCGAGCGTGAACAGGCACTCAAAGCCAAGTTCCCGGCGGACACAATGACGAAGGCGGACGACATCGTCAAGCGCGCCGACGAAGCCGCGAAGACCGAGAACTTCAAGGCCGCTCTGCGGCACCTCCGCGACGCACGCTGGCAACTGCCGTACCTTCCCCCTGGTTTGCCGCCGCACGTCACGCGTGTGCTCGGCGAATCGCGGATGCGCCACGCGGACCGCGTCAACTCGCTCGCGTACAGCCCCGACGGGTTGTACGTCGCGTCTGCGAGCCGCGACTTCAACGTGAAGATCTGGGATCTCGGCAACGGTCGCGAAGTCGTCACCTATCGCGGGCACGTCGATCAACCGGACGACCCCACGCGCGCCGGCACCAACCCGCTTGGGGCCACCGACGTCGCGTTCCACCCGAAGGAAAAGGTGATCGCGTCCGCGTGCGGTAACCAGGTTCACACCTGGGATCCGACCACCGGGAAACTCCTCAAGACGCTCGTGAACCTCGGCAAGACGGACAAGCCCATCAAGGCGCTCGCGTTCAGCCCGGACGGGAAGTTGCTCGCGGTCGGCGCCGACGACGGCATCCTTCGCGTGGTCGAATCGGACACCGGCAAGGTGGTGTACACGAGCAACTCGCGCAACGCTCGCATCGAGCGCGTCGCGTTCAGCCCGAACGGGAAACTGGTCGCGCTCGGCGACAGCAACTCGCAAGTGGCGGTGTACGTCCCCGAAGGGAAGGGCAACCAACTCGCGATGAGCGTGCAGGGCGTGGACCTCGGCGAAGTGATGGGCGTCGGCTTCACCGCCGACAGCGGCTCGGTGTTCACTTGCGGGCGCGACGGCAAGGCGCGGCTCACGGCCGGACCGAGTCCAGACGGCATGAGCGTCGGCAACACCGCGACCAAGCTCCGCGATTTCCAGGGGCACGCCGGCTCGGTGACCGGGTTGGCCGTCACCGGCGACGGTAAGTTCCTCGTCACCAGCGGCGATGACAAAACCGTGCGCGTGTGGGACGTGACCAGCGGGAAGCCGCTCCGGTCGTTCCAGGGGCACATGACGAAGGCGACCGCCGTGGCCGTGCGCGGCGACGGCAAGCAGGTCGCGTCCGCGTCCGATGACGGCGCGGTGCGAGTGTGGGACTTGAACACCACCGACGAACACCGGGCGATGACGGAGTCGAAGGAATCGCTGTGGGCGGTTGCGATCAGTCCAAACGGGAAGCGTGTCGCATCGGCGGGCGCGGACAAGAAGATTCGCGTGTACGAACTGGAGACGGGCAAGCTCGAAGCCACGCTCGACGCGGGCGCCGCGATGACCTCGCTCGCGTTCCTCCCGGACAGCAACCTGCTCGTCGCCGGCGGTGGCGACAAGGTGGTGAAGGTGTGGGACGTGACCGGGAAGAAAGTCGCGAAGGAACTGCCCGGGCACGCGCTCGCGGTACTCGCCCTCGGCGCTTCGGATGACGGCAAGTTGGTCGTATCCGGTTCGGCCGACGCGACCGTTCGCGGGTTCGACCCGGCGGGCGGCAAGGAAGAGTGGAAGTGGATGTCGCGCAAGGCCGCGTGTGCGATCGCGGTTCGCAAGGGGAACAAGCACGTCGCGGTCGGCATCGCAGACGGTGGTCTGGTGATTCTCGACATCAGCGGCGGCACGCCAAGGGAGCTCACCTCGCAGGGCGCACACACAGCCGGAACGACGTGCGTGGTGTTCAGCCCGGACGGGAACCGGCTCGCGAGCGTCGGCGGCGACGGGGCGCTTCGCGTCTGGTCCGTTGGCGACAACGGTTCGCTCACCCAACTGGTGAAGTTCGACGGACAGGTGACGCCGAACAGCACCACCGGGTTCTCGCCGCTGTCCACGGTCGCGTTCAGCCCGGACGGGCGGTTCGTCGCGGCAGCCGGGGCGGACTCGGTCGTTCGCGTGTGGGACGTGCAAACCAAGAGCGAGATCCGCGGTCTGCGCGGGCACACGGACTGGGTCACGTCGGTCGCGTTCAGCCCGGACGGGCGGTTCGTCGCGTCGGTCGCGGCAGAGAAAGACAACACGCTCCGCGTGTTCGAGATTCCGCCGCTGGACAGCGCGAGCGCGGCCGGCGGGCACCTGCTCGCGGTTAACGCGGTCGCGGTCAGCCCGAACGGGAAGTTCGTCGCGACGGCCGCGACCGATCAGACGATCAAGGTGTGGGACATCGCGACCGGCAAGGAAGTGGCGACGCTCATTGGCAACGCGGACACGCCATTCGCGATCGCGTTCCTCGGCAACGACGGCGTCGTGATGGGTGGCAGTCTGCCAACACGCGACACCGGTCGGTTGCACTTCTGGGGCACCACGCCGCCGCGCCTCGGCGCCTCGATCCCGACCGGCGAAGTGTACACCGTGGTGACATCGAACGAGCGGCAAATGGTCGGCGCGTGGGCGTCCCGTCAGGCGGTCGGCGACACCGTGAAGAACAACGCCTACGAGATCTACGACGCGAAGGGTAAGCTGCTCTCCTCGACGCCGGACAAGAGCCGGAACGTGCGCTCCGCGACGTTCACGCCGGACCTCACGTGGGCCGTGGCTGGCGACGAGTCTGGTACCGTGCGCGTCTTCGATCTGGCGAAGCAAGAGCGGCTCGGCGGGGACTGGCCGCTGTTCCAGCGGAGCTTCGCGGACCTCGGCGTGACCGCGGACAAGAAGTACCTCGTCGCGTCCGACGACGAAGGTCTGGTGAAGGTGGCGGAGATTGAGAAGCGCGAGGTGGTAGCCGACGGTCCGGCGCACAAGACCGGCGTGCGGGCACTGATCGTGTCGCCGACCGGCAAGACGTTCGCCACCATCAGTAACGACCGCGAAATCAAGGTGTGGTCGCTAACGGAGTTCAAGGACAAGAAGATCACCGAAGTTCGCACGTGGACGGTCCCGGTAACGATCAACGGTGCCGTCTACACGCCCGACGGCAAGTCGGTCGTCACCGCGAACGCCGACGGCACCGCTTACGTGCTGGAACTGCCGTAACGGGAACGATGCACCCCGTCGCTGACGCTCCGGGTTCGCCCAATCACGCGGCGAACCCGGAGCGTCAGCGACGGGGTGTTCGCGATCAGAAGAAACGAAACGACACGGCCGCGTCAACACTTTTGGCGCGGCCGTGGTATTATGGGTAGCCCGTCTCACGTCTTTCCCCGAGGAGTTCGCGCCATGTCCCAGGCCATCGTGGACCCGGCCGAAGTGCGACGGTTCGCCAGCAATCTGAAGCGGTTCAACGCAGACCTGCAATCCGCCATCGCTGGTCTGCATGGCCAGCTCATGACACTGGGCGACAGTTGGCGAGACCAGGAGCAGGACCGCTTCCGGCAAGAGTTCGAGGCGACCATGCTCGTGCTGGAACGCTTCATGGAAGTGTCCGGTGAACACGTCCCGTTCCTGCTCCGCAAGGCCGAGCGGATCGAAGAATACCTGTCGCAACGCTGACCACGGACGCGTGAGAGCCATCTATGAGCGCCGCCGTCCGCTCCATCGCCGCGGTAATCGAATGGCACGCGGCCCTCACCAACTACGGCGACGGGTTGAGCGAAGCCATGGCCGGCGTCGACATGGAAATCCGCCGCGCGTTCGACTGGCTCGGTGAGCAACTCACGCGTTGGCAGCGGGCCGTGCGAGACTGCGAAGAAGGCGTCGTTCGCGCAAAGTCGGAACTGTCGCAGCGCAGGATTCCCACCTGGGACGGCTGCGACCCGGACTGCACCGTGCAAGAGAA
Source organism: Planctomycetia bacterium (assembly GCA_005772955.1). Taxonomy (GTDB): domain Bacteria; phylum Planctomycetota; class Planctomycetia; order Gemmatales; family Gemmataceae; genus Gemmata. Next base: position 9,106 of record SXID01000210.1, on the reverse strand, counting down.
AGCACTTCGGCTCGCGAAGGCGAAGCTCGAACACGCGGAGGAGAAGGTCGAAACCGTGCACCGGTGGATCGGCCGGTTACCGAAATTGGTGGATGAGACGTACACCGGGCCGTCGCGCCGGCTCAAGTCGATGCTCGAACTCGACCTGCCCAACGCGATCACCGAACTCTCGCGGCGCATCGGGGCGCTGGAGAGCTACGCCGGGTTGCGGCCCGACTACGCACCGGCACCTTCGCAGTCGCTCGCGGCCTCGCCCGAAGCGCGCGAGGCGCCGCCCGCGAAGCCGCAAGCGGCTCCAACTTCCGAGGAGCAGCCCCAATGAAATTCGGCGCAACACGCAGCCAGATCTACGACGCACAGAAAACCGCGCGCGCGAAGTGGACTGAGACGTTCGACACGTGGGACGACACGGTCCACGCCGCTCACGGCGAGGGGGTCGTGGAACCGCTCGACCGTACCGTCAGCGACACGCTACGCGCGATCGACCAACTCTCCGTTCTGTTCACGCAGATCCGCCAGGAGTGCGAGTTCCCTTCGTAGGCATCAGTCGCGTCAATTCCGCGTTTCTCGTGGGTCTGATCCCTTCGCCAGTTTACGGTGTAGCAATGTCCGACAACCTGTTCGACCGCCAGCGGGCCGCGCTCGCGTGCCTGTCCGCCGCCGCCCGCGCGCGGGCCTCCTCCGAAGCGGAACTCACGGCTGCGTTCCAGACGACGAGCGAGAAGGCCGAGCGTGAGATCGCGCGCGCACGAAAATTACACGCCGCCACACTCGAAAAAGAGAGCGGCGAACTCGACGAAGACCGCGCCGCGACCCAGGCGCGTCTCGCAACAGACTTCATCACCGAGCAGGCCGCCAACGAGCGTGCCCGCGACGACCGGCAACGACTGGTCACGGACCGTTTCTACACCGCGCAGAAGAACGGGCAGACCAAGTACGACGAACAAATCTGGAGCCACAACACGCTGCTTGAAGCCGGCGAGAAGACCGCGAAGGAACAACTCGACACGCTCCAACGCAAGGCCGCCGCCGGGAACGAACAGGTCGATGCGCTCTGCGCCGACACCGAACCGCTCCTCAAACGCGGGCGAGTTCCGAAGGCGGAAGTGGCGTTCGGAGGCGAACTGCCGCCACCGACCGATGATGACCCAATCAAGCGTATGAACAAGTGGCTTGCCGCGGCGGACGAACGCATCGCGAGGTTACGCGCCGCGAAGTCACCGGCCTGGGGAAGCCCGGTGCGCCTGGTCGTGTTGCTCGTGCTGTTCGCGGGTCTCGGCGCGTCCGCGTTCGCGTTCGCGGACCCGGTGATTGCGGGCAGCGTAGCGGGGTCTGTCTGTCTGCTATTCGGCCTCGGGTCGTGGCTTCTGCTCCGCTGGCTCGGTGGGAGCGTCACCGCGCGCGAGGGGAAGAAGATCGCGGAGCAACTCGCGGAAGCAACGCGATCCTATCAGTTGCTTCGCGACTACGCCGCAACGGAGTTCGCCGCCCAGAGCAGACGTCTCCACGAGAAGCACGACCGCCGCCGGCAGCGAACGGACGAACACTACATCCCGCTCCTCGCGTCGCAAAAGAAGCAGTTCGACGAGGAGGTGCTGCGAATCGAATCGGAGTTCGCGACTGCGGTCGAACGCGTCCGCCGGAATCGCGTCAACGAGACACGCGCGGTCGATGAGCAATACCACACGAAGAGAAGCGAGATTGAAACCCGGCTCAGCGCGGAACACAACGCAGCGGAAACCGCCTTCGCCGAGAAGATGGCCATGGCGACCGGCACGCGCGACGCGGCATGGAACGCGATGGCGAGCACGTGGAACTCCATCATGCATTCTGTCGCGACCACGTTCACAGAACTTCGTGAGGCGGGTGCCACGACCTTCCCCGCGTGGGACACGTTCACGCCCGCACGACCACTCGCGAACCGCGTGCCGGCCGGCGTTCGCTTCGGCACGCTGAGCGTTGACCTGAACGCGATCACCGACTCCGTGCCCACGGACGTACACCTCGCCCCGCCAGCCGCGCTGAGCGGCGACGTGCCAGCGTTCCTGCCGTTCCCCGACCGGTGTTCGGTTCTGATGCGTTGTCGCGACGAGGGCCGCGCCGCGGGCGTGTCCGCACTGCAAGCGATGATGCTCCGCTTTCTGACCGGTCTGCCAGCCGGGAAAGTGCGATTCACCATCGTGGACCCGGTGAGCCTCGGCGACAACTTCGGCGCATTCATGCACCTCGCGGACTACGACGAAAAACTGATCACGGCGCAAATCTGGACCGAAGCCCGTGACATCGAACAGCGTCTCAACGACCTCACTGACCACACCGCGAGCGTGATTCAGAAGTACTTGCGTAACCAGTTCAAGTCGATTGAGGAGTACAACAGGTCGGCGGGCGAGGTGGCCGAACCGTATCGCGTGTTGGTGGTCGCGAACTTCCCGAACAACTTCACGCCAGAAGCCGCGAGGCGGCTCGTGAGCCTCGCGAGCAGTGGCCCATCGTGCGGCGTGTGCGTGCTTGTGACCGCCGACACCCGCGCTGCAATGCCGCGCGACTTCAACATTGCGGACCTCGAAGCCGCGAGTTACACACTGATTTGGAAAGAAGGAAAGTTCACACCGAAAGACGCGGTGCTCGCGCCATTCGCGCCGGCGCTCGACAAGCCGCCGGAACCCGCGGCCGTCGCCGCGATCGTGCAGCGCGTTGGTAAGGGAAGCAAGGAAGCCGCGCGTGTGGAGGTGCCGTTCGAGTACATCGCACCGAAGCCGTCCGACATCTGGACCAGTAGCGCCGCGAAGGGCTTCGAAGTGGCTGTCGGGCGCGCGGGCGCTACGCGGAAGCAGATGTTTGCGCTGGGCCGCGGCACCGCGCAGCACGCGGTCGTCGCGGGGAAAACCGGTTCCGGTAAGTCCACGCTGCTGCACACGCTCATCACGAACCTCGCGCTGATGTACAGCCCCGACGAAGCCGAACTGTACCTCATCGACTTCAAGGAGGGCGTCGAGTTCCAGTGGTACGCGACCTACCGCTTGCCGCACGCGCGGGTCGTCGCGATCCAGAGCGAGCGCGAGTTTGGGTTGAGCGTGCTTCAGCGACTCGACGGCATATTGCGCGAACGCGGCGAGAAGTTCCGCGATGCCGGCGTGAACGACCTCGCGGGCTACCGCGGTGCGCGCCCGGACGAACGAACGCCGCGCATCCTGCTGGTGATCGACGAGTTCCAGGCGTTCTTCACCGAGGACGACAAGCTCGCGCAAGAAGCAGCGTTGCTCCTCGACCGCCTCGTGCGGCAGGGGCGCGCATTCGGTCTTCACGTTCTACTCGGTTCGCAGACTCTCGGCGGTGCGTACTCGCTTGCGCGCAGCACTATCGACCAGATGGCGGTTCGCGTCGCCCTCCAGTGCTCGGACACCGACGCGCAACTGATTCTCAGCAAGGACAACACCGCGGCGCGGCTGCTCTCGCGGCCCGGCGAGGCAATCTACAACGACCAGAACGGCTTGGTAGAAGGCAACGACCCGTTTCAGGTGGTGTGGCTAGCGGAGGAGAAGCGCGAGCAGGTTCTCGAAGACCTGCACAAGCGCGCGGGCGACCGCTGGCCGGCTCCGCTCGTGTTCAGCGGGAACACGTCGGCTGCACTTGCGAACAACACCGCACTTGCGAAACAACTCGCGACGCCCACGCAAGTGAAGGTTCCAGCCGCGTGGCTCGGTGACCCGGTGGCGATCAAGGAACCGACGACCGCGATGTTCCGCGCACACGGCGGCGCGAACCTGCTGATGGTCGGGCAGAGCGAAGACGCCGCCCGCGCGCTGTTCGTCTCTTCGATGCTCAGCCTCGCGGCGCAGATTGCAAGACCCCTCCCCCCAACCCCCTCCCCTAAGAAGGGAGGGGGAGAAGAACAGACGACCGATCTTAGCCCCTCCCTTCTTAGGGGAGGGGTTGGGGAGGGGTTGTCTCCCCTCTTCACCATCCTTGATGGCACACCCGATGACGCGGATGAGGCCGCGTACCTCCGCAAGCTCGCCGAGAACTTGCCACACGCGATCGCGCCGAACCGCGCTGAGCTGCCCGCGGCACTGGCGGAACTCACAAGCGCGATCGAGCGCCGGCAGAAAGGGGAAGCAGAACGCACGCCGCGGTTCGTGCTGATTTTCGGTGTCCACCGTTTCCGCGAGTTTCGCAAAGCCGACGACGACTTCAGTTTCGGTAGGAAGGGCGAGCGTGAGCCGTCACCCGTCGAACGGCTCACCACACTCCTCAAAGACGGTTCGCTGTGCGGTGTCCACGCGATTGTGTGGTGCGACTCGCTGGTGAATCTGAACCGTGCGTTCGACCGGCCGCTGTTGCGCGAGTTCGCGATGCGTGTGCTGTTCCAGATGAGCGCGATGGACTCTAGCACGCTGATGGACTCGCCTACCGCGTCGAAGCTCGGCCAGCACCGCGCGATGTACCTTCAGGACGAACAGGATCGCCCGGAAAAGTTCCGTCCTTACGGGCTGCCTTCCGCGGAGTGGCTGACCGCGGCGTGCGCCGCGATCCGCGCGACTCACGTTGCAACCGGAACCGGCCGCAGTGTAGGCTCTCCATCGTAGTCGTCACGCTCCGCGTGATGACCTCTGGCGAACGCCGACACGCTATTCGTGATGCAACGCGAATTGCCTCGCGTCATCACGCGGAGCGTGATGACTACGATCAAGACAACGGAGCGCAGATGCTCAAAGCCACTCCCCTTCGCGTCGCGGTCATCGGCGCGGGACCGATCGGTATCGAAGCGGCGCTGTACGCGAAAGCGTGTGGGTTCGCGGTCGCGGTGTTCGATCGCGGACCGGTCGGCGAACACCTGCGGCGGTGGGGCCACGCGAAGATGTTCACGCCATTCGGCGTGAACGCCACACCACTAGGCTTGGCCGAAGTGCGCCGCGAAAAAGGGTCGCGCTCGATCCCCGTGGAAACCGACCTGCTTACCGGGCGCGAGTTCATCGACTCCTATCTTCTGCCGCTTGCTGAATCCGAAGCAGTCATCGAATCGCTCAATCTCGAGGCGGCCGTGCTTCAGGTCGGCCGTGCCGCGAGCGTGAAGAAATCGGAAGTGGTCGAGCGTCTGCCGTTCCGGTTGCTCGTGCGCGATGGCGCCGGGGTGGAACGTATCGAAACCGCCGACGTGGTACTCGACTGCACCGGCACGTACATCACGCCACAGCGACTCGGTGATGGCAACATCCCCGCCGTTGGCGAACTCGCCGCGAGGGGACAGATTGCGTGGGGACTCGAAGACATCCTCGGCGAGAAGCGGGCGCACTACGCGGGTCGGAGCATCGTCCTCGTAGGCGATGGCTATTCCGCCGCGGCGACCATCTGCGCGCTCGCGGAACTGGCCGCGGAAGCGAACGACATGTGGGTGTTCTGGCTCACGCGAGGCCAGCGTGGGCAACCGCTTCCGCGGATTCCCAACGACCCGCTAAAAGATCGCGACCGGCTTGCCGTGAAGGCAAATTCGCTCGCGACGCGCTGTGATGGCAACCTGGAGTTCCACCCGCAAACGGTTCTAGACGAAATCATCTCGCACGGGTCGGACAAGGGCTTTCGCGTGGCTGGGCGGAGCAACAACAAGCCGGTGTCGTGGGAGGTCGAACGCGTGATCGCGAACGTGGGCTACCGCGCCGACCTGCGCATCAGTGACGGGCTTCGCGTGGACGAACCGACCGGCGCACCGGAGACGCGCGAACCCAACTACTTCATCCTCGGTGCGAAGAGTTTCGGCCGCGACTCCGGCTTTCTCCTGCGCGACGGGTTCGCCCAAATCCGTCGTGTCTTCGCAACGCTCACCGGCAACGCCCGTCTCGACCACTACGCGAAGAAAGCAGCGTGATGGTTTTCTTCCGCGGAGAACAACACTCACTTCCCCCCCGAGAACGTGCGATCGATGCGAGTCACGTTGCCCTGTTTGTCTTTCACGCTCACCGTCAACCTCTGGTTCGCGCCGGTCAGCGGCGCGGACAACTTCAGTTCGTACACGCCACCGCCCAGCGCGGTGAACTTGGGCGCGAGGTTTGATCCGGCCGCGACGCCGTTCACGCCGAAGCTCGCGATCACCTCGAAGCTCTCCGCGTCCAGCCCGGTGCCATAGTCGTGCATGCCGATCAGGATTCGCTCGACGGGTGTGTTCGTTCCGGCCTTCGGAGACGCGACCGTGAGCGTCGGGCGCTGGTCGTCGAGCGCCCAGCCAAAACCAGTAGCGTGCGGCTTCGCGGGATCGTAACTAAGGTCGATGGGACAACCCAGGTCGATCCAGCGCACCAGCGTCAACTTGTCTTCTTCGGTGAGCGGCGCGACCTTGCCGGACTTCACCGCGTCCGGCGGCGGCATCACGCTGCCGGTGAAGTCGAGGTCGGCGCGGTTGCGGTTCGCGATCGTGTTTGTCACTGGCTCCCCCTTGATCGCCAAGGTCCGCACGTCGCCCGGCGTCGTCTCGGTGGGGAAGTCGTCATTCGTCCAGCCATCGAGCCGCGCGCCGAAAACCTTCCAAATGAGAAGACTGCGGCGCGACTGGAACATGCGGACGTAGCGCGACGCGTTGGCGCCTCGCCAACCGTTCACGAGCGGCTTGTGCCCGAACCGGCCGGCCCCGTCCATCGCGAGCCGGTAGTACGTGCCCGGCACGTCGTCCGCGTCCGGCAGGTTCACCCGCTTGTCGTCGTCCAGCACCAGTTTCGCGGGCGCGGTGCCGTTCAGCGTGTGGCACGCGGCGCAACTGCGGTCGAGGATCGGCTTCACGTCGCGGAAGTATTCGACGTTCTTTACGCCGTCCGCGAACCGCACACCGGTTTCGTCCTTCCCATCCCACTTCTTCCTGCTCTCGTCCTTCGCCTTTGTGGTGAGCAGCGGTGCCTTCTGCGTCAGGTCGAAGACTTCGTATTCCGGCTTTGCGGCGAGCGTGAGTTTGAAATCGGTCGGCTTCTGGCTGTGCGCGTGGCAGCCGCCGCAGTCGTTGCGGATCTCGCCGGGCCGGACCTGGTGCCACGTCTGCGCCATGTTCAGCACCATGCCGTGCTTGTCGAGCGTCTGGAACGTGAAGCCCACGTCCGCGGGGATCTTCGCGAGGAAACTCGTGTCCGGGTTCCCGTCCGGGTCGGTCGGCTCCTTCGCGCCGTTGAACTTGCGCAGCGGGATCTCGCCCAGGATGCGCAACCTCTCAGTTGCATGGCTGCGGAACGTGCGACCGGAGTACGGTCCCTTGTTGCGGTCTGTCGCGGGTTCCATCGCGAGGATGCGCACCGCGTGGATGTCGTCGTTCGTATAGCGCCCCGCGTCCGCGCCCTGGTTGAACCAGTTGAGCGAGACGCCGTCGAGGGCGGAGTTGAACGGGTCGAGGTCTTGGGTGCCGAGTGCGTCGGGCCCGCCCGCGAAGGCCGCGGTCACGGTGCCAGGCTTCACCACGCCGTTGGGGTAGCTCTCGCGCTTGTAGAAGCTCGACGTACCGACCAAGCCGAACGGCGTGCCCGCGGGGAGATGTTTCGAGAGGCTCCCGTCGTTGGCGAGCGGCGTGAGCTTCTTGGGTTCAGCAACGCCGTGACCGCGCTTGTAGGACACGACCGCACGAGGCCACTGCTCGTTGTACTTCGGGTCGTTCTTGATGAGCAACAGCTCGCCCGGTTCGTTGACGGTCTTGCCCTCTTTCATCAGGTACAGACCACCGTCGACCGCGGGTTGGTGGACCGTGTAGCCGCCGTTCACCGGGCCGCTCGACCACACCACGAGCAAGTGATTGTCCGGTGCGGCCGACGGGTGCGTGACCTTCCCGACGCGCGGTCCGGTGCGCGACCCGCGAATCGCGAAGTCCGACGGACCTTCGTCCGCGCGCGAAAAGGGAGTTATGGATTCGATCCCGAACGGGCTGAATGGCAACCGCCGGACGCGGGCCGCGCCGGTGTCGGTGCGCCCGTGGCGCAGCGTGGGGTTTCGCGGGTCTTGCGTGTAACCCGGACCGAACGCTTGCCCTTCGGGCGCCGTCACGGGGAACTTCACGAGGCTCCCGAACCCGCTACTTGTCTGGCTGTAGTACTCCTCCGCAACAATCGACCCGTCGCTCATCTGCGTCTGGAAGTGCCACGCGCTTGGGCTGGCACCGGGCATGAACGCGCTCGCCATCGGTCCCCACCCGGTGCCGTCCGGGTTGATGTTCCACAGCCCCCAGAGCGTCGAGGCACGTAAGCCCTGCGATTCGAGCGAACTGAACATCACGCGCCCATCGCGGAGGACTGTCGGGTGTAGCGCCATGCCGAGGTTCAGGTGCCCGATGCACTCCACGTTGCTGCCGTCGTCGTCCATCACGAATAGCTGGAGCACATGCGGCACGCGCTTCGGCGGTTTGAACCCGTTGCGGTTGCTGGTGAACATCACCTTCCCGCCCGGCAGCGGGCATGGCCCGGTGTTGAACACGCCGTACTCGAAGTGGTTCCGGCCCGCGGCCGGCGTGCGGAAGTCCTTCGACCAGATCCCGGCGCCGGTGTTTGGGGTGAACACCTGCTGCGTGAGGCGCACGATCTTCTTCGACTTCACGTGAATCTTGTAGATGTCCGCGCCGCCGACCGGGCCTTGCGACACGCTGCCGCCCTTCATGTCGTGGAAGAGCGAGTAGTAGACCCATTCGCCGTCGAACGACACCATCGGGTCGGTGACCGAACCAGCTCCGCCCTTCACAAGCACCTCCTCGGTGCCGTTCGGGTGGAGCAGCATGAGGTCCGCGCCGGCGTCCATGTACACCGGATTGGAAATCTCCGGCCAGTTGGTGCCGATCTTGTCGCCGTTCCGCGGCGCGCGGACGTAGACGATGTCGTAATCGAACTTCACCGACTTGTCGGAAGTGATCGCTTTGGGCGTGACGTTGATCGGCCCGGTCACGTCCGGCGATTGCGGCTGCGCCCCCGCGAGCGACACGAGGAGCAACGAGAACGTGGCGAGGAGGGGAAGGCGCATTGAGTAGCTCTCCGAGCGTCAGAGCCTGGGGCTTACGCCCACAGGCTAAGAACAGCCGCCCCATCCGGGGCTAAAACCACGACCCTGGTCTTCGTCTTAGCCCCGGATGGGGCGGCTGTTCTTAGCCTGTGGGCGT
>SXID01000209.1 GCA_005772955.1 Planctomycetia bacterium | reverse complement strand
GAGCATCTTCGAGTACATCGAGGCGTTCTACAACCGGGTCCGACGGCACTCGTCACTGGGGTACGTTGCCCCAGAAGAGTACGAGCGGACGCATAACCAAACCCACCGCTAAAAACTGTCCACTATTCGAGGGGAACTCTATACAGCCCGAGTGCGGCCAGTTCTCGCTCGACCTGGTTACGGTCCCCGGTCGGGTACGGGACGGCCTTCGGTGGCGGGGGCGTCGGCCCCCCGCGATTGCTCTGGCGGTCGAAGAACCGCTGCAGGGCTTCAACGGATGTGCACACCTGACCGCCGACGCGGATGGTCTCGAGTCCCATCGCCGCCCAGCGGTAGAAGGTGCTCACGTGCGGCTTGCGGCCGTGTCTCCGTCCGGGGCAGAGTTTTGCCGCCTCGCGGAAACTGACGACCCGTTCTTTCGCGATGTCGATTGGCATCGGGTCACTCCTTGGCGTGGCCCCGGAATTCGGGTCCACAGGAAGAAGCACCCGCCTCAGACTTATGAGAGAGGACACTTAGAGACACTTAGAGACATGGACTCCCCGGCACCACTGTACCGTCCGCGGGGTCGTCGGAGCCGATCTCGGCTTACTACTGGGGTTTGAGACAGAGCCGCCGACCGCGGCCCTTCTGGCTCATGATGATCTGCTGGAGGTCGGTGGGGAGGTACTTGATCGCCCGCGAAATGCGTTTCAGCCCGACCGCCCCGTCGCGGAAGTCCTGGAACGCGGCGAACACCTTGGTGCCCTTCGTCGCCTCGCCGCGGATATCCTCGATGATTTTGGCAGCGTTGCAGTACGGGCCCCGACCCTGGTGGGCGAGGAGTACCTTGAGAATCACATACCCCTCGGGCCGCAGGCGGGTGTACAACTCGCCGTCGAGCAGGACGGAGAACGTTGAATCGTCGAACTGGAGACGTTCCCTCTTCTGGTACTCCTCGTCCAGCCAGTCCGCGAAGTCCGCAGCGGACTTACGGGCTCCTTTGAAATTCCCTGCTTCGTACCGGGTCACTATCTCGGTCCAGTACTCCCGGCCCTCTTCGTCGAGGGGGTTCAAGTTGACGAAGGTGTCCGGGGCGACGAACACCTCGCGGAAGACGAGATCGAGTTCGGGCACGTCGGCGATCGACGTCGGAGTTCCGGCGACCTCCTCGTTCGCACCGACGATCTTCCCGGCAGAGAAAGCCCGGAGCGTGTCACTCAGGACTCGGATCCGGAACCGGCCGTAGAACATGGCACTCGGTTTTGCTTTCCGTGGCTTCGCCTTCGGTTTGTCGTTCTGTGGCATCAGCCGGCTCCACCTTCGGATGATGCACGGATCGCCTGCTTGTTCGCGGCGTCGGCCGCCTGGCACCGGGCCTTGTACCGGCGACGGGCGATCTCAACCAGGGACAGGTGGAGCGGGGAGCCGGGACCGGCCGTCCGCAGACGGGCCACGACCACCGGCTCAATTTCGAACGCCGCGGGCGGGTCCGGAACGCCGGGGGCGGACGGGGCCAGGTAGCACCAGCTCACGGGATGCCCGACGCGGGCGATGGCATTTCTGACCGCGTCCGCGTCGTTCAGCAACCCGGCCTGATGGACCCGCTCAAACCCGCGGCGACTCCGCACGGAGCTCAGGACGACCTCCGCAGTGGCACGACCGGACCCGAGAGTGGCGAACGACCGGGCGTCGAGGAACTCCTCCAGCACTAGCACGTCTTCCCAGTCCGACTCCCGTTCGGTCTCCTTACTCCGGATCAGATCCGCGAGGCCGAGGAATGGCAGGATTCGTCCACCGTACTCGCCCTCTTCCCGGCGGGCATGGAGTGCGGGGAAGGCGTCGAGCAGGTGGTTCTCCCGCCAGAACTCAAGCCACTCCTCCCGCCCGTCGTCGAGCCGGCCGATTTGGAACCGGCGGAAGGCGTGGGGCCGCCACGACGGGCCTTCGGGCAGCGGGCCGCCCGCCGCCAGGGGCGAGCGGTTGAGTCGTTCGGCAAGGTCGTCCCAGCCGTCGGCGGAGAGGTGCAGGTCGAAGTCGGAGGTGTAGCGGTGGAGGCCGTAGAACCGAACCGCGTGCCCGCCCATCACCAGGCACGTCAGCCCCGCCGCTTCGAGCACGGTGACGACGGCCGCCAGTCGCTCGTCAGAGTTCACAGCAGCGAGTCCTCCCAGCCGCGGCTCCCGTGGGTGCGGTACATGACCACAAGCGGGTGCCGGGCCAGTTCGTCGTCCGACAGCGGGGACGCGAGGAGCGTGAGCACCTCCGGCAGGGCGTCGTCCAGGTAGATACGTTCCGCCTCCTGGGCGGTGCGTGCCCGGCCCGAGAGTAACAAACGGAAGACCGGATCGTCATCCAGGTCGGCGTCGGTGAGCGTCGCGGAAGTCATGAGGAACTGGCCCAGCATGTGGTCGGCGTTCGGCCTTGATGTCATCATACCAGCAACCCGAGCCGCGTGGCGGTGGATCGTCGGTCGGTGCGTGCGAAGGGCCGGGGTGACGTGTACCGTCCTGTACCGTTCGTGTACCGTTTTTCGCACGGGTGTAACGCGTCACGCCGCAACCGGCCGCAATTCTTCGCACAACCTTGAACGAGATTCGCCGGTGATGTAAGGTGTTATCTCGCATCGTGTGTTTGTGCCAAATCGCTCTTTCGGCGAGCAAGTGCTTCGGGACCAAGAGGTCGCAGGTACAAATCCTGTCAGCACGACTCGTTGGAAGTACTTCGCCGATAGCACGTTACGCTAACCCACCGACGGTCGGTGGTGCGGCCTGAAAGCCTGAGAAATCCAGTACCGTACTGGATTCAAGCTTTTTGGACCTCACTACCATGCCACGCAAGAAAACCCCGTCCTACCGCTATCACAAAGCCCGCGACTGCGCCGTCGTCACGATCGGTGGCAAAGATCACTACCTCGGCACGTACGACTCCCCGGAGAGCTGGGAGCAGTACCACCGCCTCGTCGCCGAACACCTCGCCGAGCGCCGCGAACCGCCTCCCCCGGTCCCGGCCGACACCCCACTCACCGTCACCGAACTGATCGCCCGGTACTGGCGCTTCGCCAAGACCTACTACGTCAAGGACGGCAAACCCACCAGCGAGGTCCACTCCATCAGGCTCGCCCTCCGGTTCGTCCGCCGGCTCTACGGCGGCACGCCCGCCGGCGAGTTCACTCCGAAGAAACTGAAAGCCGTTCGCGAGGCCATGATTACTCACGAGATCACACGCAAGGTGAAGGGCGCAGACGAGGAGACTGGGGCGGTGACCTGGGAGCGCAAGGTCGTCCGCAAGGGGATGGCCCGGAAGTGCATCAACAAACTCATCGGCCGCATGAAGCGGATGTACGCGTGGGCCGTTGAGGAAGAACTTCTACCGGTCGAGATCCACGCTGCGCTCCTGCGGGTCAAGGGCCTCAAGAGGGGAAAGACCGCGGCACGGGAAACGCCCCGCGTCCGCCCCGTGCTCGATGAACACGTCACGGTGGTGCTCCCGCTGGTGCCCGAAATGGTCCGGACCATGATCCAAGTTCAACTGCTGTCCGGGTGCCGGCCACAGGAAGTGGTTCAGATGCGCGGCGCCGACATCGACACGACCAACCCGATCTGGGAGTACCGGCCACGGCGGCACAAGACCGAACACCACAATGACGCGGGCAACCCCGACCACGACCGCGTGGTGTACATCGGACCGAAGTGCCAGGAGATTTTGCGCCCATGGGTGCCCGTGGACGCCGAGGCGCATGTGTTCTCGCCACGTCGGTCCGAGGCACTGAGAAGTGCTGCCCGGAAGGCGAACCGCAAATCGAAGATGACCCCGAGCCAGACCACGCGGAAGCCCAAGGGACGTGCGAAGGCTCCGCTCCACAAGCATTACCCGGTGGGAAGTTACCGCCAGGCAATTCGGCGTGCGTGCAAGAGAGCGGGCATCGCGATCTGGCTGCCCAACCAACTGCGCCACAGCAGACTGACGGAGATCCGCAAGCAGTTCGGGTTGGAGGCCAGTCGCGTGTGCGGCGGGCACCGCGAAGTCGGCGTTACCCAGATTTACGCGGAACAGGACCGCGAACTCGCCCGACAGGTGATGACCAAAATGGGGTGAGAATTGCCTGTGTCGAAGATAGGATGAAACTGTCGGACCAGTCGGCTGATCACCGGCGTGCCCGCCATCGCTTGCTCCCGCACCTTGGACGAGCGGCGGCGGGCGGTCTGACTCCTCAAGGTGCAATCATGGCCAAATCTTCCCGTGGCCGAGTGCCAGCCGCAGCACCGTTTGCTTTCCGCCCGCCACTGGTCGATCCGCCGCACGCCAAGGCGGCACTCGACTCGACTCTCGACCTGATACCCTGGGCGGCTTACTCCCTCGGTTATCAAATCGGGAGAATGCCTTTCGCCATTCAACTCGCCCGGACGGCTCCGCAGTTGGGTGCCGACTGCTTCGACGCGATCCCGTGTTGCGCCTCGGTCATCCGCCAGACTTGCGACCTGCTCGGCGCTGTCATGCCGGTCGGCGTCGCGTCTCTGATCCGCGGAGCCGTGAACGAACTGGAGGCGTTTAACAACGCCGCGGCGCACACCTTCTCCCATTCCGAGCGGTTCGTTTGGGACGTCGCCGTAGGCAACTACTTGGCTGACCGACTCCCTGTCTTGATGCGGGGGGCGCTCCCCAGTGACTCATGCCTCTTACCCTGGCTGAACATCGGGCACGAGATCGGAGACTTCACCTGTCGCGACCCGGCGCACGGAGGGCAAGCCGCCGTCCCCTTCCGCCCCGTCGTCGATGCGGTGCGCATTCTGCCGCGGGCCGAGCGCAACGCCCTCCGAGAATTCCGCGAGGTGGCGGCGCTGATCGACCGTCCCGAGTTCGAGGGGGAAGCGGGCCTTCGTCGAGCATACGTGGACAGGCTCGCCGCCGACTGGCCGTTCGACGAACTTGATCCGTGGCCGGCCTGCCCGTTCTTCACGCGCGAGATTGAGGCCCTCCATCGACGAATCGACGAACACCTTCTCTCTCGGAAAGCGGACGCACCGCTCCAAGAGGCGGATCATGTTCCACGTTGGGATCGCAATACTGGCAAACTCAAGTTCGGTGGCGTCGTGATCCGCGAGGTGGCAGTCCAGGCAAAACGGGTTCGGGAAGGTCTCGACCTGTTCCAGAAAGAGGAATGGCCCACGTGTGTCGAAACCAAGTTCTCTGACGATCCGAAGAAAAAACTCGTCAAGTCGATGAACAAGGGGCTCATCGTAATCGAGTTCTACCCCGGCGGATCTAAAAATGGCATCGGGTGGCGGCTACGAACCGCCCGCTGACCAGTTCAACTCTACTCACCTTCCGCGGTCCAGGTCGGCCATTCTTTGGCGACCTGGACCGCGTCATTTCTGCTCGGTCCAGACCTCCAGAACTTACCCCAAACTTACCCCGCAAACTGCGGCACATCACTCAAGATGATGCATGTCTTCGCAGTCCTTAGCAGGAGGTAACAACCATGTCGAAGTTCGAGAAGCGGAAGTGGTTCCCGTTGGCTCTAGCACCGCCACGGGTTCCGGGAAACCCACACGGGGCAACGGTGACCCGGTGGGCGCTGAAGGGTGTGAAGGTCGGTCCCCACGGCGAGCGGATCAAGCTCGCGACCCGGAAGGTGGGCGGTCGCCGGTTCACCTGTCAGGAGTGGATCGACGAGTTCATCGAACGCGTGAGCGGAGAGCAGGCGACGGTCGAGGCGATCTCCGACCGTCGGGCTGAGGCCATCGCGGAAGACGAACGGGAATTAGACGCGGAAGGGATCGCGTGACTGGCAACAACAAAAGCAGAGCCTGAATGCAGTGAGTACTGAACGGCTGCGGCCACCCTCCTTGGCAGTGGAAGTGGCCGCGGAAAGCACCAACAACCGAGGTCCGAACTATGAGTAGTGTACACAAGAACCGACCTTCCCACAAGCGGAAGGAATCGGAAGCAAACCCGTCGGCGGAGCCGCAGGCCGACGACGTGGGGCAGGTCGATTGGCGGGAGCAGACGTTCAACGACGGCCTCACGGGGCCGGTCGAGAAGGTGTCCACGCCCCAGGACTTGATCACGCAGTCGCGGACGGTGATGATCGACATCGACCCCCAGTACCTGACCCCGACTCTCTTCGACTCCGGGAAGGGCACCCGCGCCACCCGACTGTACCACCAGACCGTTTGCCACTGGCTGGACCGGCACCCGCTCGGGAAGAAGGCCGAGGTGCGGAGCACGGGGTCGGGGCTCCACGCCCTCTTCCACCTCGAACCGGTCGTCGTGTTCGGCAGCACCGCCGACCGCGACCTCTGGGCCACCGTCGTCCGGGCCATGCAGAACACGCTCCCGTGCGATCCGAACGCACCGGGTCTGACGGCACTCACCCGGCCGATCGGCTCCACCAACTCGAAGAACGACCGCAAGGTGAAGCAACTTCGTCCCGGCGAGCCGATCGCGCCGGAAGAGATCCTCCAGTTCGTTGACGACCTGCGGCGCCGTCCGTTCGCAACGGTCGCCGGCATCCTGTACGGCGCGGACCGCATCACCCCGTGCCCCGTCTGCAAAGCGAACGGGAGCACGCTGGCCGCCCTCGACCGGGTCGGCCGCTGTTACGCTCGGTGCGGGACGGTCAAGTTGGTGCAATTGGTCGGCTCGTTCATGTCCGATCCCTCGACCCGCGGGGAGGAGTGAACATGGCGACCAAGAAGAAACAGCCAAAGGCACCGGACGTCCCGGTCTCCGCGGCCCAGCTCGTTGACCAACTCGAGGCCGCACTGCGTGCGCTCGGCACGCTCCTCCTGCCCGGCGCACGCGATCTGAATATCGTCCGCGGCATCACGCCCAGCGGCAACTTCACCGTTCCCGCCGAGAACGTGATCCAACAGGTGATACTGGTACTGGTGCCGCCGGGCTGCCCACCCCGCGTGTACGCCTACGGGGAGAGCATCGTTTTCGACACGACGGTCAACGGTCAGGATTCGGCGCTCGTCACGCTCCGCAGCGGCACGAGGGTCGAATCGGTCGCCCCGTCGTACCTGACAAACTTGCTCGTCTGCGAACACGAGACCAAGACCGACACGATCCAATTCAGCTTCCCGCCCAAGGCGCTGGCGGTGCTGCTGAACGCCGAGCCGCTCAACCGGGCGCTTACCCGGATCGATCTCTACGCCCACCGCCCCCTGTTCTCGCGCGACTTCACGCTCCTCGGTCCCGGATACCACCCCGAGTACCGGATTCTGATCCACGGGCCGGAGATCGAACCCGACTCCGAACCCCAACCGGATGGGGACACGCCGCTCGACCGTCTGCCGCCGCTGCTGCGCGAACTGCTGGGCGACTTCTGCTTCCGAGAGGCGGCCGACCTGACCAACTACCTGGGCCTGCTGCTGACCGGGCTCCTGACCAACCACTTCCTCACCGTCCTGAAGGCTCTGGCCCTGATTGACGGGAACCAGCCCGGCGTCGGAAAGACCCTTCTGATGCGGGTGCTGGGCATCCTGCTCGACGGCGTGGACCCGCACCTGATCCACTACACGCCCGACGAGGAGGAAATCCAGAAGCGGATCTGCGCCACGCTCCGGCCCGCCCGACAGAGCGTACTCGTGATCGACAACGCCAAGCAACCCAGCGGCACGCCGATCAGCAGCCCGGCGATCGAGGCGAACTCCATGGCCCCGGAGATCTCGCTACGCATCCTCGGAGTGAGCGAGAACTTCGTCCGGCCCAACGACGTGATCTGGAGCCTGACCATGAACCAGACGAAGGTCAGCCCGGACCTGATGAGCCGCGGTCTGCCCATCCGGCTTGCGTACGACGGGCCGCCCGAGTCGCGCGTCTTCACCGGCCCCGATCCGATCGGTTTCGCCCGCGACAACCGCCTCGGGATTCTCGCCGAACTGGCCGGCTTCGTGGTCCGCTGGAACCAAGCGGGCCGGCCCGCGGGCAGCCGCTCCCACCGGTGTCACGAGTGGGCCAAGGTTATCGGCGGCATCCTCGGCGCGAACGGGCTCCCCGACTTCCTCAACAACTACGAGGAGGCGTCCGGTGCATTCAACTCGGAGCTGGAAGACCTGACTTCGCTTGTCGAGGCGGCGCTGGCTCAGCCCAACGGCCCATTCGTGAACGTCGAACCGAAGGAGGATGAACAGTGAAACCGAAACCGAACTCAACGCCGAAACCGGAACGGGCGCTGCCCGCGGCGAAGTGGGTTCCGATCTTCGACGCGGCGGGGATCGCTCCTCCCGCCCCTGGGGACGCGAAGACGCCACACGCCAGGGCGATCAAGGTCGGCCAGTGGCTCAGTGCGAAGGTCGGCCGCGAGACGCCTGTGTGCATCAAGGGCAGGCACGGCAAGGCCGTGCTCCGCGTGATCGGCGTGCGGTCGAACGAGAAGCGGTACTACTTCGAGGTCACATGGGACAGCGTCCCGCCGCCCGAACCGTCCCCGCCCAAAGCGAAAACGCCCAAGCCCAAGAAGAAAGCGAAGCAGAGCGAGGAGAACAAAGCGAAGGCCAAGCCGGCGGGCAAACACAAGCACAAAGCCGGCGGCAACGACGAGGAGTGGTGACACCTCGTGTCGAGCCGAACGCGATCGTGACTACGAAGTCACGATCGTGGGCCGAGAAGTGGTGAATGTGGTGAATAGGAACGGGCCTCCCCCAAACGCGAGTGGGAACACAGCGACAATCGGGCTTCGGCATGAGCCAAAGGCCGTTCCTATTCACCACATTCACCACTTCTCGGCGCAACACCCTGGCTCGGACGACTGCTTTGACGTGACCATTGTTCCCACGAACTATTCACAAGAGGCGTTATGGACATCGAATTTGGAGAGCGGACGTACCCGTTCCGGCCCTGGAAGCCCGAACTCGGGCAGGTCTTCACGCGGACGTTCAGCTTCGACTGCGAAACCACGAAGATCGACGAGAATCGCCACTGGATCACCCCGGCGTACGTCATCGGCGCCGCATTTGACGGGAAGCACGGCTACTTCGTCCCTCGCGAACATATGGCCGCATTCTGGAACACACACGACGAGGTTGGTGTGATCTTTCACAACGCCGCGTTCGACCTTGATGTGATCCACCTGCTCGTACCCGACTTGGACGTCTACGCGAAGGTGGACGCTGATCGGGTCTGGGACACCTTACTCCTGCACCGACTCTCCGCGCTCGCGACCGAGGGGCACACCGCGGGCAACAAGGACGAAGCCACTCTGGAAACCTGTGCAGAACGATATCTGGGCATCGACCTCCCGAAGGACGTGACCGACGACGCGGGCGACCCGGTTCGCACGTCGTACGGCAAGTGGCTGAACAAGCCGATTCACAAGATGCCGGAACTGTACCTGGAGTACCTGGCCAAAGACGTGATCGCCACGCGGCGGGTGTACAAGGAACTTCGGCGGCGGATCGACGCACTCCTGGGGGATTGTCGCGATGTTTGGGGGTATGTGTCCGACGAGTGGCTCCAGGAGTGCCGGGACCGCTGGGGGCCGCTCACCCACCACATCCAGTTGCGGGCGGCGATTGTGCTGAAGGAGATCACGCGCAACGGAATGCACATCGACCTCGCCCGGCGGGACGAACTCGTCCCCATTCTGGAATCGCAGCGGGAGCTGTTCGAGTCGCGCCTCCGCGACCAGGGGGTTCTTGCCAAGGGGAAGGGCTCGCAGAAGGCGCTGCAGGCCAAGTTCCGAAAACTGGCGGCGATGCACCCGGAGGTCAACTTCCCGAAGACCGACAAGGAGAAGTTCGCGACCAGCGCGGAGGCGCTGCACGACCTCGCCGCGTACGTGCCGTTCGTGGACGACCTGCTCAAGTACCGCACCGTGGACAAGCTGCTCGAGACGTTCCTCAGCAAACTCGACCGCGGGGTCGTCCACTCGTCCTTCGGGGTCCTCGCCCGGTCGGGCCGGACGTCGTCCTTCGGCGACCTGAACGCCCAGAACCTGCCGAAGGACGACCGCATCCGCAACTGCTTCGTTCCGTCTAAGAACAACGTGTTCCTGGACCTCGACTACTCGACCATCGAACTGGCCGCGCTGGCCCAGGCGTGCACCTCTCAGTTCAACTGGGTCTCGGAGATGGCGGCGCGGATCAACGCCGGCGACGACCTCCACCGCGTGTTCGCGGGGTTCGTGACCCGCAAGTCTCGAGACGAGGTGACGGACTCCGAGCGGGCGCGGGTGAAGCCGATCAACTTCGGGAAGCCCGGCGGCATGGGCGCCGGATCGCTCCAGACATACGCGAAAATGCAGTACGGCATCGCCTACGACAAACACGAAGTCGAGGAACTGTCCGAGCAGTGGCTCGACCTCTTCCCGGAGATGCGCGAGTTCCTCAAGGACACGGTCGATACGCCGCTCGAACTCGCCCGCGCGCTCGGCCTGACGCTTCTGGGGCACCACGAACACACTGACGACGCACGGATGCTCCGCCACCCGCTAAACGCCGGCCAAGAACACACGCCGAGTCCGATCCTCGGGATGATGTGCCTTAAGGTACTCGGGCACGAGAACCCTCGCACGGCGAAGGGCCAACCGTACTCGCAGGCGGATCTGGATTACTTCTGGACCCGGTTCGAGCAACTCGCTGACCAACTACCGGCGAAGTTCGCCAAGGCGATCCGCTCGCGGAAACCGTCAAAAGCGCTCCAGCGGTTCGTGTCGTCGTACGTCGGCCGGGCCGGCGTGTTCGTTCTCACCGGCCGGCTGCGTGCGGCGGCCGGTTATACAGCTCGCCACAACACCATTTTTCAGGGGCTTACCAGCGATGGTGCCAAACTCGGTCTCTGGCGGGTTTGGCGGAAGGGTCACAAGATCGTCAACTTCATCCACGACCAGATCCTGGTGGAAGTCCCCGCCGGGGACGAGCTGAAAGCGCACGCCGAGAGGGTCAAGAAACTCATGATCAAAGGCATGAAAGAGGTTCTGCCGGACCTGCTGGTCGATGTCAAATACGCGGCGACGGACCGCTGGCGGAAGAAAGCCGAAGCCGTCTTCGACGAGCAGGGACGGCTCTGCCTCTGGTACCCCAAGCAGGACAAGAAGGACTCATCGCACTCGGCAAAACACAACGCGAAGCGAAAGTCTCGTCGGCACGAGCGAGACGCGAACGCCTGATCGACGAGACGGGATGCTGTCCCGAAGGTCCGAGGGGGTGGCGTGTGACCGCCCCCAGGTCGGGATTGATCGCCCCGGTAGGCCGGAGGCACAACCGGCTCTCGGCGCTCTCGAACAGAGCGCAAGTATCCCGCTGTCGAGAGCGGAGTGCTGAGTTGGTCACCAGCGGAGTATCGCTATGGGAAGCGGTCCCGTCGAAATTTCACTTGCGGTTGGCTGGGTACGGTTTCCCGTCCCGGTCAACCCGTCCACCTCGCCTGCGATCTTCCGTGAATTGCCGACCGCGGTTGAGCGCCCGTCGGCTCGGAGTGCGGACCCGCGTCATCTCCGACCTCTTCTACCGGCCGCCGAGGTCCCGTTGGCCGCGGGCCGGTGGGCGGCGCGTACCCACACGCGTGGCGCCCACCACTGGTTTTGGGCACCACTTAAAGGGCATACCGTGAAGCTCACCAAACCGACGCAGACTCGTGCCGAAATCATCGCGGCGCTTCCGCCGGTCGTCGCCAGCAACGACACCTACGACGACAACGACCACGATAACCCCGACGGCATGAGCCCCGATGAAATGTTCGACGCGTTCGCGCTGATACTACAGCCGGAAACGCGACGAGCGCTGTACGCCCTGGGAGGGAACATTGCGAGGGCCGCGGAACTGGACGCGATGACCACGACTGCGAACGCAGCGAAGGGGGAATCGGACACGACGACCGCGAACGCACCGACAACGAAAACGAACGTGAGCAAAATCGCGACCGCTATCGGTGTGCTGGTCGATCATCCAGATTGGACCAACAAAGCGATTGCGGAGGCGGCAGGATGCTCCCCGGAGTACCTGTCCCGCAGCACGATATACCTCGCAGCACGCGACGCGATTCGCGCAAGTGGGGCAAGCGGTACACGACGGGCCGCACAGCACCGCGGTACAGACATGGATGCGTACGAAGACGAGTAGGTCATTTTCCAGGTCAACTCGCATTTCCTTAACCCCCGGCCCCACCGGGGCTTCTGCTTTTCGACAGGTCAAGTGCAGGTCAATTCGGCGTGGCCTATCGAAAGGAGGGCTACACGATGACGACCGCAACCCTCGACCCGACGACCGAAGCCAAGCGGCAACCCGTGTATTGGTTCTTGATCCTCGAAGACGCCACGAAGAACGGCGACCACATCACCGCAGCCGAAGCCCAGCGCGAACTAGCTCGCATGGGTATCCGCGTGAACTACGGCCGCGCCACCGACGCGACCGAAGAGGCCACCCCGACCACTGAAGCAAAGGCGGTGTGGACATGACCACCCCGCCCAAGAAGAGCGAGCTACGCGAGCTACTCCAGCGCATCGCCACCGATCCCGACGCGGGCCAGTGGGGGCAGTGGGCGCGCCGCCTAATGGAAGGCGGCGCACAGCGAAAACGAAAAGCCGTCGAGCGTGCAAAAGCATCGACACCAGCAAAGGCGGCACGTTCACCAGCGGGGGCGCGAACATGAACGGCATCACGATCCGGCGCAACGGCGGCACGCACCCTGTCGTGGAACGCGTGTGCGCGTTCGACCCAGCACAGGGCATCGCCTTGGTACTCCTCAAGTGGAGCGATGGCGGCACCGGTCTGGATCGCGCTGATGTCCACGAACTCGAAGCGCTGGACGTGTCGGGGCTGTACGTGGACGTGTGCGAGGCGCTCACCGAGCGGGCCGAGAATCTTCTCACCCGCGAGGCGTGACGCAGGTAGCCGCTGGTGTCAGGCGGCGCGTGTGGCGAGGTGTAACAAGCGGCATTGGTGGTCGAGCCTGACCGAGGGTCGGGCAAAGACCTCTTGCGACCTGTGGGATGAGGCTTCTTTTTCTTGGAGGTGAGGAATGGCAAGGCAACGAACAAATTTGAAACCCACATCGGAGAACCTGATGGCTACGGACCGGATTACCCCGCCGATCAAGTGGCACGGCGGTAAGTTCTATCTCGCCCAGCAAATCATCGACCTGATGCCTGCGCATCACCACTACCTGGAACCGTTCAGCGGCGGTCTCGCAGTGCTGTTCCGTAAGAACCCCGAGGGCGTCAGCGAAGTCATCAACGACCTCAACGGCGACCTGACCGACTTTTTCCGCGTCCTTCAGCGGCAGAAGCTGTTCGAGAAGTTCCTCCGCCGGGTGCAGGCGATCCCGTTCAGCCGTCGCGAGTGGGATGACGCCACCCGCCGCTTGGGCGAGGAGCCGGACGCGAGCCGCGTCGACCGGGCCCTCTGGTTCTTCATCTGCAATCGCATGTCCTTGGCGGGTCGGATGGACGCGTTCTCGGGTATCACCAAAAGCCGCACCCGCGGCGACAGGAACGCGGAGGTCAACGCGTGGCTCGGGGCCGTCGAGGGGCTGTGTGAGGTGCATAACCGGCTCATGCAGGTCGTGATCGAGAACCGCCCAGCAGTCCAACTGATGAAGGGGCATGACGTAAAGGGGTGCGTGCAGTACTGCGACCCGCCGTACCTGGCCTGCACCCGCGTGGCCAAGAACGTGTACGGCGAGTTCGAGATGACCAACGACGACCACCGCGAGTTCCTGGCGGTCGCCAAGTCGGTCAAGCACGCCAAGGTGTTGATCAGCGGCTACCGCAGCGAACTGTACGACACGGCGCTCAAGAACTGGAACCGGCACGAGTTCGAGGTGGCCAACAACGCCGCCGGCGGGGATACGAAGAAGCGCATGACCGAGGTCGTGTGGTCCAACTACTGAACCGAACGCGGCCCACGCCATCGGCGCCTTCGGGAGGTCGATGGCGCCGGGTTCTAACTGGCGGGGGCGAGAGGTGCCCGGACCACTCCGCGGCTGCACGGTGCGGCTCCTGGCACCTCGAACCCTCCACACCTGTGACCGCAAGGGGCGGTCCAGGGGCGGCGACTGTCCTGTGGTGATTTCTTAACGGGAGGAACTTCGATGGCCAAGCAACCGAAGAACGCGAAGAAGCCCGGCACCGCGCCGGTGGCGGGCAACGTCGGTGGGGTGCCGGACGAGCAGAGGCACGCTGACCCGGTGAAGGGGAGCCCCGCCGCCACCCCGGCACCGGCAGTGGGCGGACCCCGCCCCACGGTCGCACCGCCCATTCCAACCCAAGACGTTGAAGAGGACGACGAGTTGGAGGAGGACGAGGAATACGAGGACGACGAAGACGACAAGGATGAAGACGAGGACGACAGCGACGAAGACGACGACGAAGACGAGAGCGAAGAGGATGAAGCAGAAGGGGATGAGGAGGACGAGGGCGAAGCCGAAGAAGAGGACAAGCACGACAAGATTCGTTACTCCTTCACGGTCTCCGGTGCCGAACCGGAGGTCCGCTCCTTTCTGCGCGGGCTGTTCGAGAACAGCGCTGCCGGGCACGCATTCGCGGATTTCCTGACGGAACGGGGCGACCCTCGCGACGAGTGTGTCAAACACGTCATGATGGCGCAACCCGTGATGCCGGCGTGCAAACCGCCCTGGTACTACGACGTCAACCTGGTCGCCACCAACCAGTGGACCGTGAAACTGCAGCGCAGCAGATTGATCGCGTACGCGTACCCCGGAACGCTCCTCGCTAAGGCGATGCGGCGCCGCGGATACTTCGAGCGATACGGGTATCAGGTGGCCAACGTGCGGCTGGCGCTCGCCGGGCGCACGGCGGAGTCCGTCCTCGCGGCGTTCGAGCGGGTTCGGCGGACGGTCGTGTTCAAGCTGTTCGGCCTCACCGATGAGGAGCTGAGGCGACCGGACAACGAACCCGTCGCGGTACGGGTCAAACGGCACCTCCGGTCGCTCCGGCGCCGTCCGGGGGCCGTTTCAGAAGTCTGCGTGGAGATCGAAGAGGACGACGAGTTGCGAGACGCCCTCCTGGCCGCACTCTCAAAAGATGAACGGGGCCGCGCCGCGTGGGTGAAGATCATGGACAAGCTGAACCCCGATTGGCGCCGCCAGGTGGCGTTCAAGCCAGCGAAATAAGCCGGAGATGAAATTGAGGTTCGAGCGTGTTTGGCCGCAGTGCGGATTTCAATCACACCATCCGGGAGATCATCGACATGGCCGTCGAGAAGAGACAGACCGTGACCAAGTGGAAAATCGCCAAACTCAAGGACCACCCGCGTCAGGCCGAGATGTTCGACCACGTCGACGACGCGGAACTCGAAGCGCTCGCCGAGAACTTGGAGAAGCACGGGCTCCGCGATGCCATCGAGATTACTCCCGACGGCACCGTCATCGCCGGGCACCAGCGCGTGCGTGCAGCGAAGCGCCTCAACTGGACAGAGATCAACGTGATCGTCCGCCACGACCTCGCTGCCGAAGGGCCGGAGGCGATCGAGCGCCATTTCGTCGAAACCAATTTTGTGCGGCGCCAGCTCTCTCCGCTGGCTCGCGCGAAGTGCATCAGGCGGCTCATGGGATTGGAGGAAGGCAAGGAGGTGCGCAGGTTCGGGTTCACGAAGAAGGAGGAACTCAAGAACCGGATCGCGAAACGCATGACGCTCAGCCTTCGGTCGGTCAACCGCTATCTGCTGCTGCTCGCCACACCCGTGGCGATCCAGGCGGCATTCGACAAGGGCGCGATCTCGCTCGTGACCGCCGGCAAAGTCGCGCTCCTCTCGAAGACGGTGCAAGCCGAGGTCGCCCGCCGGATCGGGGCCGGAGAGAAGCCGGCCGCCGTGATCGGCGAACACGCCACAGGCGGCAGCGCAGCGAACGACACGGGCCGGTCGTTCGGCCGATTGCTGTCGTCGCTGCGGCGCGAAATCCCGCGCGTCCGCGGGCAGCGGGATCGGATCAACGCGAGCCGCCTCCAGAGGGCCGAGGCGAGCATCCGCGAGGCGGTCGACGTGTTGACCGAGTTCGTCTCGGGTCAAAGGCAGAAGACGTCCTGACGGACCGGCTGGCGTGACCGCAAACGCACAAACGTAATCCCGTTGCTCGGCATTCGATTCGGACACCGTGACTCGGCGAAGTGCTTGTTGCGCCCACCGAGCGCGGACGTTTGAGAAGTTCGGCAGGCGGCTCGTAATCGCTCACGGCAAGAACCGCTTGTCGCACCGAACGGTCGACACTGTGGCGCTGGGTCAGCCAACGGGCCCATGCTTCCGCCGGAAGGAAGTTACAGGGTTCGCACGCAGGCAATCTTGACAGCCAGGAGCACGGCTTCGAGGAAACGGTGCCTGCAGCCGAGCTGGTCGAAGGTGGGGCATCGCAGCGGTGGAAGAAACTCCGGCGGGTCCAGCGAAACCATGGTTATTTCACCGAGGGGCCGCTGGCGTACCCGACCCTAACATCGTGGGTGTGGTGATTAGGCCGTATTGACTGAAGCTGGGCGAGTTTGGTGAGCTACGCGAGCATAATTGCGATGGAGGCCAGCCAGACGAACCCGAGGAAGTTGGTTGCCTTCTTGTCGTATCGGGTCGCGACCCGGCGGTACTGCTTGATCCG
>SXID01000027.1 GCA_005772955.1 Planctomycetia bacterium | reverse complement strand
GGATCAAGCAGTACCGCCGGGTCGCGACCCGATACGACAAGAAGGCAACCAACTTCCTCGGGTTCGTCTGGCTGGCCTCCATCGCAATTATGCTCGCGTAGCTCACCAAACTCGCCCAGCTTCAGTCAATACGGCCTAACCAGAAAGGGCGCAAAGGACACAAAGAACGCAAAGAACGCAAAGAACACAGCAGAGAGGAGAAGAGTTCTTTTTGACTGGCCTCTCTGGTCTTCCTCTTCTTTGTGTCCTTTGTGCCTTAGTGGTTAATCCTCTTCTGCTTTCACCGCGCTCACTTCATCTGCTTGATCCAGTCGTGAACGAGCTTCACCGCGGGTTCGTCCACCTTGTTCGACGCGATGTGCGGCATCCGCCCCAAGCCTGTCAGCGTCATGCGGTGGTAGATCATCGACCGCGCCGGGTCTCCCGGGACGAGGATACGCGGCTCCTTGATGTCGAACGTGCCTTGACCTGGCTTCACGTCCAACTCCCCCAGATCCTTCACAGCGAGTGTAGAGAGTAGCTGGAACTCGGCGTTTCCTCCGCCCCACTTGCGGTGGCAGTGGCTGCAGTTCGCGTGCAGGTACGCGCGGGCGCGGTCTTCGACACTCGCTTTCTCGTCGCGGTAGTCCGCGAGTTTTGCGAGTTTCTCGGGCCCGCTCGGGAGCTTCTTCGTGAACATGCCGATGTGGTCGAGCGTCGCGAGCTGGTTCGCGACCACGCCGCCATAGTTGTGGTCGCGGTTCATCTGCGCGGTGTTCACGCCAAGCGCGTACTTCGCGGTCACCGTGTGGCACAGGTTGCACTCGGCGCGGCTCGGGAAGTGCCACTTCTGCTTCGTCTCACCGGCCGCAGTCTTCACGGCATACTCGCGGTCCACTCCGTTCTTGTCCGCAAGTTCTGCATCGGTCTGCTCGTCGTTCCAGATGTACGTGTAGCCGTTCCACACCTGATCGCCGTACTCTTCCGTGCCGCCCAGCACCGACACAACGAGCAACCGTGTTTCGAGCCGCTTCTTGCCAGTCGCGGATTCGAGCGAGAAGGTCTTCACCAGAACGGTGCCGTTCGGGAATCGCCAGCCGGGGACCGAACCCGGTGCCGGTTGCGGGTACGTGATCGTTTCAAACTCGATCTTCCCCTCTCCCGGCACCGCGATGAACCGCTCCTTGCTCGCGCCGTCGGACCACAATTCGGAGTTAACAGAGTACGGGATCAAACCCTTCTCCGGCGTGAGCGTCTTTGTGTCCGCGAACAGTCCCGTTTGGCTCAGCTTGCGCGGGAACTCGCCAACGGGTTCGACTTTTGGGGCGAGTGCGAACTGGTAGATGCCGCCGTCGATGAAGTTGAGCGCGTACACTTCGCCGTCGTGGTCCTGCCCCCACGCGACGATGCGCAGGTTCGTCTTCGCCAGTTCCTTGTGTTCCGTCACGCGACCCGCCTTCGCATCGTACTTCAACATCCACGTGCGCCCGGTGTCGAAGTCGCCGTAGACGTACGCGCCCTTCAGCCCCGCTTGTTTCTTGCCGTGGTAGACGAAGCCACCGGTGATGGAGCGAGCTTCCGTGTGGTGGTGTTCGACGACGGGTTTCAGGATCGGCGTCGGCCCCTTCTTGCGCTCTGGGCGGAATGCGTGGCTACCTTCGTTCACGCTCCAGCCGTAGTTGCCGCCTTTCTCGATCTTGTACACCGACTCCCACAAATCCTGACCGATCTCGCCGGCCCATAGGTCGCCGGTCGCGGTGTCGAAGCTGATCTTCCAGCTCTGCCGAATGCCGTAGGCCCAGATTTCGCTGCGCGCATCCTTCGTGCTGACGAATGGGTTGTCTTTCGGGATGCCGTACTCTTTGCCGGCATACGAATTGTCCACATCGATGCGGAGAATCTTGCCGAGTACGCTGGTGATATCCTGTCCGGTTCCCAAACTGTCCGCGATGCCGCTGCCGTCACCGGTCGAGAGGTAGAGGAAGCCGTCCGGGCCGAAGCGGAGGCAGCCACCGTTGTGGCCGCCGTTGGGCCAGGCGAAGATCACCTTCTCGCTCTTGGCGTCGGCGGTCATCTTCTCGCGGTCCGCGGTGTAGCGGACAAGCCGGGTGCCGGTGGGTGACTCCTTGCTGCCATCGACCACTTCCGACAGGTACAGGTAACCGTTCTCCGCGAACTTCGGGTGCAGCACGACGCCGTAGACGGTGTGCTTCACGTCGAGGACGAGCTTCTTCTCGGCCTTCGTTGGGTCCATGTCGAAGGTGTAAATCTTGCCGGACCGCTCCGCGACCACCCACTGCTTCTTACCCGGTATCGCGGTCAGTTCGAGTGCCTCGTTGAAGGTGAGTTTGGGGTAGGTCTTTACCATCGTGTACGGGTTGGGCGGTTCCGGGGAGCCGACCACTTTCGAGGTGGTCCACGGGGTACGTTTCTCGATGCCGGTGGGCTTGCGCCCCGGTTCCGGGTCGGCCGGTTTCGCGCCGGTGGTCGGAGTGAAGAGGTACGCGGTGACGACGACCAGCGCGGCCGCGGTCGCGGCCCACAACATGACACGCATTGAGAGTTCCTTCGCGAGGGTGAAAGGGGAGTGGCTACACTGTAACCACTGCGAGCGAGAGATGCACGCCGGGAGCACGCACTTTTCGCGGGTTGCTTTGGGGTCGGGGGTCGCTATCTTGAATTTCGCCTGATGGGTTCCGCGACGGGTCTTCCGTTGCGGACGAAGAGGGAAGCCGGTGCGATTCCGGCGCAGGGCCGCTGCTGTGTTCGGCCAGAGCTTCGCGCTACCATGCCACTGCGGACGACCGCGGGAAGGCCGCGTGAGGCTCGCCAAGAGCCGTAAGCCAGAAGACCTGCCCGTCGGGTGACATTCCATCGTTCGTGGTCCCGGACCGGGCCGCAGAACGGGCCGGTCTTTCCTCGCCCCACCGCACGTGTGGCAGCCGCCCCGATTCCGCGCTCTGGTTCGCGCCCGAACTCACCACTCGCCCGACCCGGCGAGAAGGAGCGAACCCGTGCGTCATTCCCGTCTCGGGGGGCTTATGCCCCCCGCTCGCCCTGCATTCACACTCATTGAGTTGTTGGTGGTGATAGCGATTATCGCGATACTCATCGGGTTGCTGCTGCCCGCTGTGCAGAAGGTGCGGATGGCCGCGGCGCGGATGAAGGGCGCGAACAACCTGAAGCAACTCGCGCTCGCGGCCCACAGTTACGAGTCGGCGCACCAGAAGTTACCGCCCCATACCGACTCGGCTGTGGCGTGGCCCGCGGGCCGGTACTGGTTCGGTGCGACCGTGAGCAACACCAGTTCGCCCTACAACGTCCTCTCGACCGACCCCGTCAACGGCATTCTCACCAACTACTACGAGAACAGCACGAAGGTGACCGCGTGCCCGATGTTCGAAGCGTACCCGATCACGAAGGTGTACAACGGCCTGACCGCGGGCTACGCGTACAACCGCCACCTGTGTAATGAACCGGCCTGGCCGAACCCGGTGAGCGGCAAGCGAATCACCGACTTCGGTTCGACCTCCGCGACTATCATGTTTAGCGAGGTAACGCAGTTGCAGAGCGGCGGGACACTGGCGGAACCGTTCGGCGGGTACTTCGGTTCGCCCTACGTGGCGAACAAGGCCATCACCACCTCCGCCGTGACCGCGACGCAGTTCCGGTTCGCGGGCGTGTCGAACGTGGCGTTCCTGGACGGGCACATGGAGACGCGCCGCCCGGCCAACTTCCCGTCAATCGCGCCGTTTAGCCAGACGGAATGGAACACGGCTGTGAAGACGTATAACCTCGGCTTCATCTTCGCGGACCCAACCGAATACGTGGGGCAGTAATACCAGCGATGAACCTTCGGCCGGTTGTCCTTGTCTGAGAGGAGTCGCGGCTCGTTGTCTTTCTGTAGCCGGGGTCTGTGACCCCGGTGCGCCAGCGGTCACCTAATACCGGCCTCACAGAGGCCGGCTACAGAAGAGGAAGCACGCTATGAGCCATGTCGTTCTGCTCGGCGATTCGATCTTCGATAACGCCAGTTACGTGCCCGGCCGCCCGGCGGTCATCGAGCAGGTGCGGCGTGGGCTTCCCCCCAACTGGAAGTCCACGCTCGTGGCGGTGGACGGCCACACAGTTGAAGGCATCGCGACGCAACTGCCGCGCGTCCCGGCGAACGCGACGCACCTCGTAGTCAGCGTGGGCGGGAACGATGCGCTCCTGGCCGCAGGTCTGCTCCACGAACCAGCCGTGACCGTGGGCGGTGCGCTCTCGACCATCGCGGTATCGCTCGGCGAATTTCGCGCTGCCTACGTTGCGATGCTGAAGAGCATACTCAAGTTGGGGAAGCCGACGGCGGTCTGCACCATTTACGACGCGATTCCCGTTATCGGCAACGCGGAACGCGTGGCGCTCGCGGGCTTCAACGACGTGATCTCGCGTGCCGCGGTAAGTGCGGGGATCCCGCTCATCGACCTGCGGGTGATCTGCGACCACGTGGACGACTACTCCTCGATTTCGCCCATCGAGCCTTCGGTGATCGGCGGGGCGAAGATCGCCGACGCGATTTGCCGACTCGCGACGATGCATAACTTCGTCACGCAGCACACAATGGTGTGGGTGTGACGCGTTTCGCGCGTTTCAAAGGAGTAGGCACACTCCGTGTGCCGTTGCGACGCCAAATGCGAAGCGACGGCACACGGAGTGTGCCTACCGATTTGAAGGCCGACGTCAGTGGTTGTGTCCGTCGCCAAAGAACTTGCTCTTCGGCTCCGCACGCCCCCACACGTACGCCAACAGATCGAGGATCTCGTCGCGCGAGAGTTTATCCAGCAACCCCTTCGACATCATCGACGTCGGCGCCTTCGTCCTCGTGTCGATGTCGGTCACCTTGATCTCGATGGGCTTCGCGCTCGCCAACGGGTTCTCGATCACCTTCACGATCCCGTCTTTCTCCTCAACGATCATACCGAGAAGAACCTTCTCGTTCTTGAGCACGAACCGGTACGCGGCGTACTTGTCGTCGATCTTCTTCGCGGGGTCGAGGATGTGCTCGAGCACGTCGACGCCGGTCTTGAACACCTTCGGGTCGAGCTTGGCGAGGTCCGGGCCGAATTCGTTGCCCTGTCCCCCGAACTTGTGGCACGCGATACAAGTACCCACGGTGAACATCTGCTTCCCGTTGGCGTAGTTCCGCCCGCCCCTCATCTCTATTTCCTTCACCGCGTCGGCCAGTTCTTCGAGCTTCCACTCCGTGCGGGGGCGGTTGAACTTGAGCAGATCGTCCTTCACGGTTAGCGGGTTCTTGGCGAGGTACGCTTCCGGGTTCTCCTGATACGCTTCGAGGTCAGCGACCACGTAGAGCGCACCGTGCATCCGGCGCCAGTGGCCGGGGTACGTGCAGACGTACGGGTAGATGCCCGGTTCTTTCGGCGCGGTAAACTTCAGTTGCTCCGACTGGCGTGTCTGAAGCAACGTGCTCTTCAGCAGCACCACTCCCGCGGGCATGTCGGGCACGTATTGCTTCGCGGCCGCGGTCGGCGTGGTCGCAAATGCTTCGGCAGCGTCGCCGATCTTCTGCAAGTTCCCCGGTGTCACGATCACGAAGTTGTGCGGCATGATGTCAGTGTTCTCGAACGCGAACTCCACCGGTTTGCCGGCCGCGATCACCAGCCGCTCCTTGTCGTAGCTCATCTGGTCGAACAGCGTGCCGACGCGGATCACGCGCACGCCGATGTCGCTGAGCTCCTTGCGCGCGGCTTTCGCTTCCGCCGGCGTCAACAAGCCCGCCAGGCCCTCACCGAGTTGCATGAAGTCGAGCGCGGTGGCCGTGGTCCGCTCCGCGACCGGCAGCGAACGGATGTACTTCATCACTGCGTCGAGAGTCGCTTTCGCGTCGTCCTTCGGCCAGTCGCGCGACTGGATGCGGAGCAGCGCCTGCACCGCGCTCGCGCGGTCGTTCTCATCGCCGAGGAACTTTGCGACGGCCTTGAACGCGTCCGCTTCCTGGCCGCGCACTGTCGCGAGCGCGAACATCGCGGACCGGCGGATCAGGCGATCCGGCGAAGAAGGTCCAACCTTGAACTCAGACTTCTCCTTCGGCGCCGGGTTCTTCACTGACTGGAACGCGGTGCGCTTGTCCGCGTCTCGCACGAGCACGGTGAAGTTCGCCAGCCGACCACTGAGCGCGCCGTCTGTACGGTTCCACACCACAATTCGTTCGATCGCGACTTCGCGACCGAGGTCCACTTCCCACCACGGGTCGTCGGTCCCCTCCATGGTGTGCGTCGACGTACCGTCGGTGTAGATGCCGCTGGTTTTGCCGTCGATGGCGCGACTCGCGACCCCACCAGCCCCGATGCTGCTCTGCGAAGCCTTGCCTTTTAACGCCACGTTCTCGCCCTCGCTGAACACTTGCACTTCGGCGAGCGTGAGCGTGCGTTGCTTGCCGGGCAACTCGATGCGAACGTACCTGCCCTTCACGGTCTTGCCGGTTTCGATGGTCTTCGCAAGTTCTGGCGGCAACCCGGTGAGCAGCGCCTTCACCTTCGGGTAGAGAGCCGCACGCGCCGCTGGATCACGCACCATCGACGCCGCGTTAATGAAGTCTTGAAGCGCGCTCACGGACTTCGTTGCGAGCGCCCATGCTTTCTCGATTTCCGCGTCGGCTGCGATCAGCGCGACGTAACCGAGTTCGCGCGTGGTCGCGGTGCGGCCTTTCGTTGCGAGCGATTCGAGGTCTGCCCGTGCTACGACGAGTTCAGCTTGCGGACGCGACGAAAGGAGTCGCGCCAGGTCGAACGCGACGGATTCCTCGGTCGTGGCGGATTCGTCGTGAACCTTGATCGCGCTCACAAGTACGTCGAGTTCGGGCTTCTTGTCCTGCTTCGCGAGGCCAGCGAGGGCTTCGCGCCGGAACTCGTCGCGCACCCCCGGGCGGAACAGCAGTTCGAGGAATACCGCGGAAGTGCGGTCCATCTTCAGGAGGTCTTCGGTCGCGACAGACTTCAAGAAGTACCGCGCGCCTGCGGCGGTCGTGAACTTTATCGGCCGCTTCTCAGCGATGGCCTTCTGCACGATCGGGCCGAGCGTTCGCATCGTCTCCTTCGCGACGTGCTCGACAAACTGATCGGTCGGCTTGTCCTGGGCGACGAAGACGACCTCGGCCGCTTCGGGCACGGTGAAGAAGCTCGCGGCCCATACCGCGATGAGTCGCACACGCGGGTGATCGTCGCCGGCGGCTTTCTTGACCAACTCCAGCGCGTCCGGGATCCGGTCGCGCCAGTAACTCAGCACGCGAACCGCCGCGGCGCGGGCGCGGAAGTCGGGCGATGCGAGTACCGCCTTCAGCAGATCGACGTTAACGGTGTTGTGGTACTGATGGAGCCACAGCCCTTCGAGCCGGGAGTATTCGTATTCCTTGTCGGTCACATCCAGTCCGGCGACCCATTTCTGCGCGGCCGCGACGACCTCTTCACTCTTCCGCCCACCGAGTTCGAGTTTCGCGCGGTAGCGAACGCGGTCTTCCGGGTGCTTCAGCTCGCCGAGCAGTTTCTCGATGCTCTCCCCCGCGATCTTTGGTGACACCGATGGCGCGCGGCCGTCGTAGGTCACCTTGTAGATACGGCCCTTGGTGCGGTCGCGG
The DNA here is from genome assembly GCA_005772955.1 of Planctomycetia bacterium. Lineage (GTDB taxonomy): Bacteria > Planctomycetota > Planctomycetia > Gemmatales > Gemmataceae > Gemmata. Next base: position 113,694 of record SXID01000027.1, on the reverse strand, counting down.
CTCGGGTCGCGGAGGTTGTGCTGCATGTGCCCGATGATCGGGTTCTGCCAGTCGATGAAGTACAAAGCACCGTCCGGCCCGGTCTTGCAATCCACCGGGCGGAAGTTCGGGTCGCTGCTGTTCAGAATTGGTTCCTGCTCCTGACCCGTTAAGCTGCCACCGAGGTCCGAGAGGCGGTAACGCAGAATCCCCTGGAACCCGATGCAGTTTGTAACGATGAGGTTACCTTCCCATTCGGGCGGGAAGTGCTGGCTGGAAAGAATCTCCATGCCACCGCACGGCCGCGTACGCTGCTGGTACACCAGAGGTGGGCGAGCGTGTTTCGTGGGGTACGGCAGGTGACCGCTGAACAGCGGGGCGTGGAACGGGTTCGCGCCGGTGCCGTCCACGACGATGTCTTGGCCCCACTTGTCGAACACATGCCCGTGCGGGTTGGCGAACCCGTAGGTCACGTACACATCAAACTTCTGCGACCGCGGTTCATAGCGGAACACGCCGCCGTTGGTCAGGCGCTTCACCGGGCCGTAGGGGTCTTCCACCTGCGAGTTGTGGAACGTGCCTTCCTGGAAGTACAGCGCGCCACCTGGGTCGAGAACGAAGCTGTTCGCAGTGTGGTGCGTGTCGGCGGTGTCGAGACCGTGAACGATGCGTTCACGGATGTCGGCCTTGTCGCCGCCCTTCGAGTCCTTCAGGAACATCAGGTCCGGGGCCTGCGCGACGATCACGCCGCCGTTGTAGAACTCGAACCCGGTCGGGTTCTGGAGACCGTCCGCGAACGTGGTCATCTTGTCGGCCTTACCGTCGCCGTTGGTGTCCTCGAAGATCAGGAGCTTGTCGTTGTACGGTTCGCCCGGCTTCCAGTGCGGGTACGACGGCCACACCGCGACCCACAACCGGCCCTTCGTATCCCACGCCATCTGAACTGGCTTCGCCAGTTCCGGCCACTGCTCTTCACTTGCGAACAGATTGACCTTCAAGCCCTTGCCGACGGTCATCGACTTGATCGCGTCTTCGCCCGACAGGAACAAGTGCGTGCCGTTCGGCCCCTTGCCCGGCTTGTTCGTCGTGACCGGCACCGACTTCGGCACATTTGAATCGTCGGCCTTCGCTTCTTTGCCCTTCGCGATCTCCCACACGACCTTGTCGCGGTTCGCGGTCATGATGTCGAGCGTTTCGAGTTCCTTCTGGACGACCTCGTAGTTGGTCTGTCCACCTATGAACTTGAGCCACGCGCGCCCGCCGTAGGTGGAGTAACCGTCGGTGACGCGATACCGCTGATACCAGTGGAACGCCTTGTCCTGTACCGCGGCGCGGAGCTTGTCGAGGTTCGGAAGCTCGCCCTTCCGCGGGTCGGCCTTGAACAGAACGGCGTCGATGGCCTTCGCGAGCAGCTTGTTGCCCTCGTCGTTCAGGTGAACGCCGTTGATGGTGAGCGGCTTCTTCGCGTCGGCGAAAACCAGCTTCATCGGGGAGAACACGTCCGCGAAGTAAGCTCCGTTCGCCTTTGCGATCTCGCCCATCGCGTTCGTGTACAACTCCAGGTTCTTGTTGATGCCCGCGACGGCAGCGCCGGTCGGCAGGTTTGGCGACTTGTGATCCTCGAACGCGATCGGTGAGAACAACACGAGTCGCGGCGCCGACTTGCCGTTGTACTTCTGCGCGAGGGTGTGCTTGATGAACGCTTCGAGGTCGGTCTTGAACTTGGGCAGCCCGGCTTCGCCGGCGAACGACTCGTTGTAGCCGAAGAACGCGAAGATCACGTCTGCGTTGGTGCCGGCTTTCTCGAACCGGTTTGGGTTCACCACGCTCTTGTTCGCGACCGCGTTCGGCTGCGGTACCGGCGCCCTGGCGCTCAACCACTGGTCCGGCGTGCCGAAGTCCTGGGACCGGATACGGAGTGTGAGTTCGTCTCCGGAGTAGCCGAGATTACGGATCGTGAGGTCGTGTTGAGGCAGGCGCGCGTGAAGGAATGTTTCGAGCCAGCCATCGTGCTGCATGCGCTCGGCGAGCGTGTTGCCGATGATGCAGACGTGATCGCCTTTTTCCAACGTGAACGGGCCGGCGGCCGGCGGTTCCGCCGCAACCGGTATGGTGGGAACGACAGGAGGCGGAGCAAGTAGCGCGAGAAGCGCCGCGGCCGAGCCTAACAGTAAACCGACGGCGAGGAGAGAACGCCCGACGGGCATGGAAAGTCTCCGGGATTAGGTGCGAGGGGTAAGTGGTAGGTGTGTTGTACCAGACGCGGTGCGAAGGGGGAACAGTTAAGGCGAAGCGACGAGGCACCCAACCAACGCGCGTTCAAATTCGTCCCAGTCAAGACCGTGGGCGAAGACTTCAAGGCGACTGTCACGGCGGTACGCGGTGGGGCTGACACTCATCGCGGTACCGGAGCGGTTCACGGTGGTCCACTCGTCGGCAAGGTGGAACACGCCCTTGAGTCGCGACACCTCTTTCGAATTCGCCAACAGCGCAAGGAGCTTTCCCTCATCGAAGATCTCGGTGGGAGGAAACACCCACCCGCACGCGGTGGGTGAGGAACCTACCCCCCCGGCCCCCCCCACGGAAGGGAAGGGGGAAAGATACCTTCTCACGCCGAGTGCGTTCGCGGCGCGCGAATTGTCTTTCTCCCCCCTCACTTTCGGGGGGGGAGGTTGCCTCTCCTGCGGGAACAACGGCAATCGTTCGTCGTTAGCACTCAGGTCGAGCCAAGCGGGGTCGATGCGTCCGTGCGTCGTGCCCGCGATCAGCAACTTCGGCGGGAACAGCCCGTTCGCCCACGTTTGAAAGTCCGCGACCAGTTCCGGTGTCGCAAGGTCGAGTTTGTTCATCACGAGCACATCCGCCATCTGAATCTGATCGATGAAGATGGGGTTATCTCGCATCTCCGGCTTCGCGAAGTCGTGTGGATCGACAATGCCCAGCGTGGCTCGCACGTCGAGTCTGCCGTGGTAGCTGTTGCGGAGTGAATCGAGTAGCCGCGCCGGGTGACCTAGTCCGGTGGTTTCGATGATGAGCCGTTCGGGCCGGGCCTCGAGAAGTAGAAAGTGGATCGCGACCGGTAGGAACGGGGCGCTCGCGCAGCACACGCACCCGCCGCCTACTTCCTTCACCGTCACGCCATCGGTTGCGCTGCCTTCAATCAACACGTCGTCAATGGAGACGGCACCGTATTCGTTCACCAGCACCGCCCAGCGCGAACCAGGCGCTTTCCGCTGGAGCATGTCGATGACGGCTGTCGTCTTGCCGACACCGAGGAACCCGGTGATCAGATTGGTCGGAACGGATTGCATCAGCGAGCCAGTGGGGTGCGAAGCCGCGAGCGGCTCGGAGTCACAGGATGCCAAATCTCTTGAATGCTTCCACAGTAGTCATCCCAGATGCGAGCGCACTGCGCACCAAGTTCTCGCCGCTCACTTTCTCTTCCGCCAGGCGCAACGTTTCTTCCGCGGCGCAGTTGGGCACGACTACGACGCCGTCGTGGTCCGCGAGGATCAGGTCGCCAGGATACACCAGCACATCGGCGCACGAGACGGGGACGTTGTGTGCCGTCACGTCGAGCCGGCCGAGGCTGTCGGCGGGGTGGAACCCGACGTGGAACACAGGGAAGGCCATTGCTTTAATCGCGAGCGAATCACGGGTCGGGCCGTCGAGGATGACGCCCCGACACCCGCGATAGATCGCGGACGTGGAGAGCAGTTCGCCCCAGAAACTGCACGCGCTTTCGGAGACGACGAGCACGTCGCCCTTTTGGAGCGAATCGACCGCTGCGAGTTCCCCCGCGTACGGATGTGCCGGCGCCTGGTCGCGCGCCGGAACGGTCTGCACGGTGAGCGCGAAGCCCGCACACTTCGCTTCGGCCCAGAGGGGACGCACTCGCGGGTTCATGCTCTGGCTGCGGAACCCGATCTTGTCGAGTACGTCCGCGACGACCGGCGTGTAGAGCTTTGCTAGCCGATCAACCCATTCGACCGGGCGCTTCGGAGTGGTACTCATGCTTGCGCCACCGCCTTCATCTTGGCGAGGCCCGTCTTCGCGACCGTGTGCGGGTCTTGCTTCCAGTAGTCGCGGTTGAACAGTTCAAGTGAGAGGAACCCCGTGTAGTTCATCTTGCGCAGCGCCGCGAACACGTCCTTCAGCGGAGCGATGCCGTCGCCGGGGTACACACGGTCCGCGTCGTTGATCTTGTCGCGCTCGATCTTCGGGTAGTCGTTTACGTGGAAGATACCGATGGCGCCGCCGGACATCAGGGACAGTCCTGCGAAGTCGGAGCCGCCTTTGTAGAGGTGGTACACGTCGGGGAGAACGCACCCGCGAGCATCGCCGCACTCGATGGCCACCAAGAGCGCTTCGCCGAGGCGCCGCAGCGTTTTCGAGAAGCCCCATACTTCGACGATGGGCGTCACGCTCATCTTGGCGCCGACGTCCATCAGCGCCCGGTAGCGGTCGGCCGCGGCGACGAGGTCAACGATCGGTTGTGTGAATTTCGGGTCATCGCGCTTGCTGGCGCCGCCGGTTGCACCGACGGGCGGCGCGGCGATCCGCGGACAGCCGATCTCCGCGGCCCATTCCATGTCGCGTTTCGCCACCTCAAGACCCTTCTTGCGGCGGTCGGCGTCTTCCACGATCCACTCCGCGAACCCAATCACGTCGGGCACATGAAGCTTGGCGTCGGTGAACCGCTTGCGAAGTTCCTTGAGCGTGCCACCGCCCTTGAGGTAGGCGTCGATTTCGGACGTCCACGGCTCGATTGCGTCGTACCCGGCCTTGCTCGCGATGTCGATGAGGTCGGTGAGTGGCCGCGACTTGCCGCCGCCTTTGCCGTCGGCTTCGCGCACGGTGCTGGTGTTGAGGCAGAAGCCGAAGGTGTGCCTCGGCGTGTCCGCGTGTGCTTCGCTCGCGGTCATCGCAAGCCCTCCGGCGGCGCCGGCGAGCAGCGCGCGGCGGGAAATGTCATTGGTCATTCGCGAATCCTCGTGTGTTGCGACTCTTTTACACGAACAGCGCGGCTTCCGCCACCAGTCCTGGCCCGAACCCAAGGGCGACGCATGGCTTGGGGGCGTTCGCTTCGCGCAATCGGCGGAGGACGAACAGCACGGTCGGGCTGGACATGTTGCCGTATTCTGCGAACACGCCGCGCGACGGGCTGAGTGCTTCGACGGAGAGCGCGAGCGATTCTTCCACCGCGCTGACGATCTTCGGCCCGCCAGGGTGAATCGCCCAGCTTCGCACGTCCGCGAGTGATAGCACGTTGTCACCGAGCCACGCTTCGAGCCACGGGCGAAGGTGCGTGGCGATCAGCCGGGGTACACGGCGAGACAGCGACATCTCGAACCCGTGGTCGCCGACGGTCCAGCTCATGTCGCTGGCGGAATCGGGGATGAGACAGGAGCCAGAGGCAGCGAGGGACCAGGAAGAACCTACCCCCCCGGCCCCATTCCCTTCAGGGAGGGGGGCCGGGGGGGTAGGTTTCCGCGCGCACCCAACCACGGCCGCGGCACCGTCGGCGAAGATCGCGTTTGCAATGAGTTTGTCCGCGGCGCTGCCGTAGTAGTAATGCAGGCTGCTCAGTTCGACCGAGCACACGAGCACGCGCGCGGCTGGGTCGGCACTCGCGAAGGCGTTCGCCACGCGCAGCCCGTTCAGCGAGCCGTGACACCCCATGAACCCTACGTGTGTGCGCGCGACGGTGGGCTTCAGCCCGAGACCCGTGATAAGCGCGAAGTCCACGCCCGGTGCGCCGAATCCGGTACACGATACCGTGACGAGGTGCGTGATTGTGTCGGGCGCGAGTCCGGATTCCGCCAGCGCAGACGCGGACGCACGCAGCGCGAGCGGCCCGGCCTCCTGCAGGTAGATCGTCATCCGCTCGCCGGTGGTGGGGCCGACGCCATCGTTCGCCGCGGTCGGCAGGAACGGCGAACCGCTGTCGGTGGTGCCGTTGAGCACGTCGCGAACGACCTGACCCCCGATTACCTGAAAGCGTCTCGCGATGCCGCTATTCGCATAGATCGGGCCGAGCCATGTCGAGGTGCGGACGTCTGGCCCCGCGAGCGCGCGGGCCAGCCCCAGCCCGTCCTCAGCGGTCACGGCGTCCGGTGGGTGCGCGATGCCTAGGCCGTGGATCGCGAAACTCATGCGCGCACGCCCTGAGGGAGCGAAGAGGAAGAACGGTTGAGCGACCGGACGACCGGTCGCGAAAGCACCGGGAGCACCGACAGCACGCGGACGATCGCCGTGGTGAGAGCCGGCGAGCGCAGCACGCGCGACACGACGCGGCACGCACGCTGTCGGCGCCCGATCACGCGTCGGTGAGCGGCTTCCCACTCGTGAGCGTGTGAGGCCTCCCAGTGCTGCCTGGCGCGTGCCGCGATTGGCGCTACTGCGGCGGCCGAGGCGACAGCCCACGCCATCCCTTCGCCGGTGAACGGCTCAACATAGCCCGCCGCGTCGCCGATGGCGAACCATCGCTCACCGGCCAGAGCGTTTGCGCGCCGCGTAAGCGCGGGGGTTCCCTTCCACGGAAGCTCTGCGAGCCTGGGCAGGCGAGGCCAGCCGACTTCACCCAGAACGGCTTCCGCCGCAGGACCGAGTCCACCTTGCGCCTTCACGAACGCGACATCGAACGCGGCGGCCACATCGAGGCGCCCGTCCTCGACGCGAACGAGGCCAACGTAGCCGCCAGACCCAGTTGCCATGAAGATCGTGCCAGGGCTGAAGAATAGCGGCACCGCGTCGGCCGCGATTATCACACCCGCGCCGATCTTCGAGCCGGCTTCGGGCGTCGCGTCATTTCCGCATAGGCCACTTGCGACGATGACGACCTTTGCGCGAACGCTTTCGCGGCCAACGAAGACTTCGCGTGTGTCCGCGTCCGACTCGCCGAGCTTCGCGGTCATGCCCTCGCGCAACTGCGCGCCGCTCGCCACCGCTTCGCGCACGAGCGCCAGGTCGAACGCTTCGCGCGACAGCGACACGCCACCCGGCAGTTTCACGGTTGCCGCACGCCGGCCGGCACCAATGTGCACGTCGCGGAGCGGGACGCCGCTTGCGAGAACGTGATCCAGCCCAAGGCGCTGAAGCGTGCTTACCGCAGCACCGTTCACGCAGCACCCGCACACCTTCGGGCGCGGGAAGTGTGCCTTCTCAAGGAGCACCACGGAACACCCGCGGCGCGCCAGTTCGCGCGCGGCGACCGCGCCCGCGGGACCGGCACCGATTACCACCGCGTCCCACGTCATGCCCGATTCCAGGTGAGGAGAAAACGACTGGGGAACTTACCGTGCACGGTCGCCCCGCGAAGCCCGGCGTGATCCGCGAGCGCGATCGCCTCATCTGGTGTGAACGCGGATCGCACGGACGCGGGGCCGTCGAACCACACCACGCGCGAGCGCGTCAGGGCGCGGCACGCAAACCACACCGCGCAGTAGTTGAACCGCGACCGCACAAGGTCGTTCACAAGGATCATCCGGCCCGCGGCGCTCTCCATGTTGGTGAGCAGCGAGACCGCTTCATCTGCGCTCAAGTGGTGAAGGAAGAGCGAACAGGTGACCACGTCGAAGCCGGTCGGCAGGGGATCGTGCAGAGCGTCGTGAACGAAGAACCGCACACGACTGGATTCGCGCGAAGCCTCTTCGATCGCGGTCAGGCTCAGGTCGCACCCAGACACTTCGAGCGCAACGCCAACACGCTCCGCACGCGAGAGCAGCTTTCGAGGCACATCACCGCTACCGGTCGCCACGTCCAACACTCTTACGGTCCGCTGAAGTTGGCGCGACAGTTTCGCGATCGCGGGCCACAACACGCCCGCGCTGTTGCTGAAGCGGTTCAGTCGCGCCAGACCCGCGAGCGCGCGCCGGTGTTCCACCGGGTCGATGGCGGTATCGTCCATGAGTTCGGGGATGCGATCGCGCGCGCGCAGACCTGCTAGCAACATCGCGGCTCCAGGTTCGGGACAGAGTATTGTAAACGGAGTTCCAAGTTCCAGAGTTTCAAGTCCCAAGTTAAGATCAACGACCGGGTTGCTGGCTTTCAACTTGGAACTCTGGAAATTGGAACTCCACGCATGTTGCACCCCGACGACCACGCCGCGTACCTCGCGAAGCACGACTTCATTCTCCCACCGGGCGACGACTTCACCGACGCGGAACGCGACCTGCTCCGCAAGTACGGCCGGTGGATGGACGCGATCGCGTCCGGCGTGCTGCAACCGACGACCGTGAGCCAGGAGCAGTTCCTACTCGCCGCACGCGGCGAACGCGACCCGCAGTCCGACTTTGAGAAGTCGTGGGCGAAAGTGATGCAGTGGCGGGCGCTGGGCGAAGGGGTCGTGCGCACGTTCGTCGCGCTACGCGACGCGCGGAAGCACGCCGCCAAGGTCGAAACGGAGTACCTCGCGGCCCGCGCAGAGGTGCTGGCCGTCGTGCGGGAGCAACTCGATGCGGTGGACGCGGCGTTCGCGGAGCAGATTCAGAACGCGACCAACGGCGCGACGACTGCGGAACAGGCGGTGCGCGATCTGGTGTTGAAACTCGGTAGGAGCATGACGCGCCTGGCCGGCATTCACGCGACGTACAACGCCGGGCGCGTGACGTGGGACAACGAGAAGATGGCTAACTTTGCGGAGCGTTTCCCGGAGGTACTGGAGTATCGCAAGGTGGGTAAGCCGTCGGTCGCGCTGCGATTCGGTGACGTCAGCGGAACCGGGACGGTGTCCGAGGCGGGCGAAGTGAAGGCGGGATAACCCGAGCGGAGCGAGGGGTGAGACCGCCCTGGCACGTCCGCGACTTCGTCATCCGGGCCACACATCTCCCCGCAACGGAGGGGAGGTGCGGATATCAGGGCTACTTCACGCCGCTCTTTTCGCGGGCGGGGCGGAATTCGTCGCCAGGGTTCCACGTCGGCAGTTTATCCGCGTTGGCCGCGTCGCGGGCCACGTCGATCGCGAATCCGGCCAGCACGACGAACCCCGAGTAATCCCAGTGGGGTTGCACTTCGTCCTGCGGCGAGTGATACGCCTTGTCGTTGAACTCTTGCATCGCCTTACGAGCGAAGTCCGCGGGCTTACCCTTGATCTTCATCCCGGCCCCGACGGAGAACGCCGGCACGCCGGCGCGGGCCATCGAGAAGTGGTCCGACCTGTAGAAGATGCCCAGGTGCGCCCGCTGGTCGGTTTCGATCTCGAGCTTGTGCTTCGCCGCCACCGACTTGACCGTCGTCCACGCGGTCGTCCGCTCTGCGCCGGTAACGACAATGGACTCGGGCACACCCAACGGGAGAATCATGTCGAAGTTCAGATTGAGTGCGGTCTTACCCAACGGAACGATCGGGTGTTCGGCGTAATACTTCGACCCGAGCAGTCCTTTCTCCTCCGCGGTGACGGCGAGGAACAACGCGGACCGCTTCGGCTTCGGCGTTTGGGCCGCCCACGTGCGGGCCAGTTCCATTAGCATCGCGCACCCGGTGGCGTTGTCCGCGGCCCCGTTGTAGATCGTGTCGCCGACGACGCCACGGCCGACGCCGAGGTGGTCCCAGTGAGCTGTAAAGATCACGGTTTCCGACTTGAGCGTTGCGTCACTGCCCTCGACCAAGCCAACGACGTTGTTGCTCACGATCTTCTCGACCTTACTCGCGATGTTTCCCTTCAGGTTGACACCGAGCGAGAACGCTTTGAACCCTTTCGCGTCGGCTTTCTTGAGCGCCTCGTCCACCGTGAGGCTGGACAGCGAGAGCAGTTTCTCACCCGCTTTGCGCGAGAGCCAGCCGGCGAAGGCGAGCGCGGGTTGGTTCGGGTCGCGCTTGAGCTGCGCACCGTCGAGCGGCCGGACGACCGAGTACGGGTAGCCCGCCGTTTCGTTCGTGTGGATGATGAAGCAGGCTCTGGCGCCGCGGCGCATCGCCTCCTCATACTTGAACGTCCACCGGCCGTAGTAGGTGAGTGCGCGGCCGCCGAAGAACTTCGGATCATCCGAAGGCGGCTCGTTCGTGAACAGTACGACGACTTTGCCCTTCACGTCGATGCCCTTGTAATCGTCCCAGTCGAACTCAGGCGCGGTGATGCCGTGTCCGACGAAGACCGCTTCGGCGTCGAACTGTTCGTGTTCTGTCTGCGTGCGGCTCGTGCCACTGAACTCGTCCTCGCAGATGATGTCGAGCGTGTCCTTGCCCTTCGTTGTCTGGAGCGTGGACTTCGGGCTAGTGAAGACGCGAACGAGCGGTATGGGCTGAAGGTACGTGCCCGCCGCGCCTAGTGGCTTGAGGCCGGCTTTCTTGAACTCGCCCGCGATGTAGTCGGTGGTGAGTTCTTCGCCGCGCGTGCCGGGCCCGCGCCCTTCGAGTCGGTCGCTCGCGAGATACGCAATGTCTGCCTTGATCCGCTCCGCTGAGATCGCAGGCGGCGCGTCGGCGACCCACGCCGGCAACGCGGCAGCGAGGAACAAGATGCAGAGGATCGGGAACAATCGGTTGACCACGGGGAGTCCTCATCGCGAACGTGTGTTGTGTGGGAGCGGAGAGGCGGCTCACTCCTCCATTATGCGGAAACGAGACAGGGTGACGCAGTCACCTGGGTCGGAACTGGTACGCGCCCACGTCGGGCGCTTTGTCCGGCGGGCGCGCCACTCCCGCGCGATCGACCTTCACCTCTGTGTTGGTGGACGCCGGTCCGTTGTTCGCGAGCGGGAGGGCCGCCATCAGTCGGTAATCGCCTTTCGCCACATCCACAAATGCTGTTGCTTCCGCGGATTTGTTCGAGGCAGCCTTCGCTTGTTTCGGCTTTTCAGCCAGGAAGAGACATCCCAACACACGCAGATCTGGGGACGGGCGCTGTTCCTGGAACACTCCGCGACCCTTGCCGGTTGCGCGGCCGAACGTGCAGTGTGCGATGTCCAGTAGTGGGATGTTGTCCTCATAGCGGCAGTGCGTGTCGTTGTCGAACAGTACGCAGTTGGTCACTCGCACACGGGCTGGGCCGCGTAGTCGCAGACCGATTTCGCAGTCGTAGATCGTGCAACGGTCGATCACTGCTTCGCAGTCTTCCTTGATATTGAACGCGGCCGCGTTCCCGATCGTACCGCGAAAGCCGAACACCGCGCAATCGCGAACTGTAATCCGCGGCCGGGTCTTGGCTTTGGTCGGGCACTTCGTGTCGATCGCGTTCTCGCCGGGACAGGCGCCGACCGCGTACCGCGGGTGCGCGTAGGGATCGTTCGCGGCCACCTTCCCGCCGGTGAGTTTGCAGCCCTCGATCAGCACGTTGTCCCACTCCTTGCGGTTCGGATCGACCTGAAGGCAGTCGCCGGAAACGAGGTCGATCTGGCACCCGCGAACCGTCATGTCATGGCATTGCGTTAGGCGGATACCGTGCGAGTCGGTACGTTCGCCACCGGTACTGCCGAGGCAGTGGTGGATGAAACACTTCTCGACAAGACAATCCGCGGAGTCGAAGAACTGCAACCCGTCGCCGCTGCTCTTGCCGTCCGCAGTGCCGGCCCGCCTGATTTCGCAGTCCACAAAGGAGATGCTCTTGCCCGCGGCGCGGACGCAAGTGCAGTCGCCGTACTGGCTATCGAACCCCAGTCCTTCGATGCGCAGGAATGAACCGTCGATGCGAGCCGCCATTCCCTTGCGCGCGAACAGCGACTTGCGCGGGTTCGCGGCCTTGATGATGATCGGCTGCCCCGGTTTGCCACTCGTCTTGATCGTGAGCAGTTCCACGTAGGTGCCGTCGGCGACGATGACCGTGTCTCCGGCCTTGGCGTCGGCAAGTGCCTTCGCGATTTCGGCGTCGGTGCCAGCCTTCAACACTCGCGGTTCGGCGCACTGGGCTGTGGGTGCGAACGCGAATAGGCACAGGATCGCGAGACATGTGGGGAGGATGCGAAACATGGCGACACTCGGTGGGGGATGCGGTTCACCGTACCCGACCATGGGTCGCGTGGCACACCGAATCTCGCGAACCCGGCGAGAGGAACCAGACGCTTGCTTCGGGGTTACCAGTGTCAACGGATTCGTTCGACCCGGCGGGTATCGTGGTGCGAAGGTCTGCACCCGCGGGTATCATCATCTTGTATATAGCGACCCCAAAACCGGAATCGGCACATGACCGTTCGTCGCTGGTTGACCGTCCAGACACTGCTCGTTCTCTTCGCGTCGCCCGCGGCGGCGGCGGATGTGATTGCGCCCGCGAGCGAGCGGTTCAAGAAAGAAGGCGCGGAAGAGGCACCGAGTTTCCAGCGGCACGTGCTCCCGCTCCTGGGTCGGTTGGGGTGCAATGGGCGTGCCTGTCACGGGTCGTTTCAGGGGCAGGGCGGGTTCAGGCTCTCGCTGTTCGGCTACGACTTCAAGTCTGATCACGAATCGATTGTTGGCGGCACCGAACCGCGTGCGCGCCTCAAGACCCCCGCGGATAGTCTGATCCTTCGCAAGCCGACACTCACCGAAGCCCACAAGGGCGGGAAGCGCATGTCAGTCGGCGGGTGGGAGTACAACCTGCTGCTGAACTGGGTGAAGACCGGCGCAAATGGCGCAAAGGAGAAAGACGCCGCGTTCGTAACGTTGGAGATCGAACCGAAAGAGATTGTCTTCGACAAGCCGGGCACGGTCGCGAAACTGCGCGTTATCGCACGCTGGGCCGACGGCACGCGCGAAGACGTGACCCCGCTTTGCCGGTTCCGCTCGAATGACGAATCAGTCGCCACGGTGGACTTGTCCGGCGAAGTCACCGCGACCGGGAAGGGCGATACCGCGGTGGTCGCGTTCTACGACAACGGCATCGCGCCTGTGGCCGTGCTGCTCCCCGTATCCGACAAGACCGGTGCGATATACCCAGCCGTACCCACGCCGACGAAGGTGGACGAACTCGTTGTCGCGAAGCTGAAGAAGTTGGGCGTGGTGCCGTCCGACCTCTGCACCGACGCGGAGTTCCTGCGCCGTGTGTCGCTCGACCTCACCGGCACGCCGCCCGCACCCAGCGAGGTCACAACGTTCCTCGCGGACACGGCCAAAGACAGACGCGAGAAGAAGATCGAGGAGTTGCTGAACCGGCCGGGCTACGCGGCGTGGTGGACCACCAAGGTATGCGACTTCACCGGCAACAGCGAGCGTAGTGGCCCGCTCGGCGGTGAGCAAGGCTTGAACCGCGCGAAGGCCGGGCAGTGGTACGACTGGGTTCACAGGCGCGTCGCGGACAACGAGCCGTACGACAAGTTGGTGGCGGGCATCGCGCTCGCGGTCGGCCGCAAATCGGACCAGAGCTTCGCGGACTACAGCGCGGAGATGAGCAGTTACTTCCGCAAGACCGACCCCGCGGACTTCGCGGCGCGGCCCACGATGCCGTACTTCTGGACACGTCGCGGTCTCGGCAAACCGGAAGAGCAAGCCCTCTCGTTTGCGCACGCGTTCTTGGGCGTGAGCCTTCAGTGCGCACAGTGCCACAAGCACCCATACGACCAGTGGACGAAGCAGGACTTCGACCAGTTCACCGCGTTCTTCGGCGGCATCCGTTACGGTGCCGGTAACCGCGGCGAAACGGTCGCGATGAAGAAGGGCACGGTACTCGAAAAACTTGACGAAGACTCCGGCGACTACAAGCGGAAGTTCGCGGACCTGCTCGCATCTGGAAAAGTGCTACCGTTCAAGGAACTGAGTGTGCCGCAGAACGCGAAGCCAAAGCCCGGTGCGAAGCCCGGCGTGCGCGTCGGCAGTCGCGTGATTACGCCCAAGCTGCTCGGCGGAGAGGAGGTGGTGAACGCGACCTACACCGACCCGCGACAGCCGATCATGGACTGGATGCGCGACGCGGAGAACCCGTACTTCGCGAAGGCGTTTGTGAATCGCGTTTGGGCGAACTACTTCGGCGCCGGCTTCATCGAACCAGCGGACGACTTGAACCTCGCGAACCCGCCGACCAACCCGGAGTTGTTCGACTACCTCGCGGATGGGTTCATCGCGAACAAGTTCGACATGAAGTGGCTGCACCGGACGATCGTGAGCAGTCAGGCATACCAGCGCAGTTGGAAGTCGAACGAGACGAACAAGCACGACGAGAAGAACCACAGCCGCGCCGTGTTGCGCCGCCTGCCGTCGGAAGTGATCATTGACGCAATCAGTTTGGCGACCGCGTCCGACGACGAGCGGAAGCGGGTGAGCGCCGACCCCGCCGGGCTTCGCGCGATCGGCCGTTCGAGCGGGTACGCGGGCGTTCGCGGCGACAACTACGCGACGAACCTGTTCGGCAAGCCGGTACGCGCGACGAACTGCGACTGTGAGCGCTCGAACGAACCAGCCGTGCTTCAGACGGTGTACTTACGCAACGACCCCGAAGTGCTGACGATGCTCGACCGCCCCACAGGTTGGCTGAAGCAAGTGGCGAAGACCAAGACAAAGGACGCGGACGAACTGGTGAAGCAAGCGTACCTTCGCATGCTGAACCGCTTGCCGGACGAGCGCGAAGTGGGTGTCGCCAAGAAGTACCTGACCGACGCGAAGGACACCCCGACCGGCTTGCGCGACTTGCTGTGGGCGCTGCTGAACACGAAAGAGTTCATCGTGAATCGCTAACGCGTAGCCGCGACCCGAAGGGGAGTGCGGAACGTTCCGCGCTCCCCTTCGGGTCGCGGTTAACCAGATACCACACCAACCACAACGACATGAGAACACCTACCTTCTGCGACGGGATCACGCGGCGCGACTTCGTGCGCGTCGGGGCGCTCGGCTCCCTCGGCCTCGCGAGCGCGCTGCGCGAGGCGCACGCGGCTGACGCCAAACCCGCGAAGGCCACGAACGCGGTGTTCGTGTACCTCGGCGGCGGGCCGTCGCACATCGACACGTTCGACCCCAAACCGGACGCGCCAGCCGAGATTCGCGGCGAGTTCAAGCCCATCGCGACCAACGTCAATGGCGTCACCATCTGCGAGCACTTGCCCAAACTCGCGAAACTCGCGGACTGCTACGCCATCGTGCGCGGCGTCACGCACACGCTCGCGGGGCACGAACTCGGCACCGAGTACCTCAACGCGGGCAACCGGCCCATTCCGTCGCTCACGTACCCGGGCCTCGGCGCGGTGGTGAGCAAGGAAGTGGCGGGCGACAAGGAACTGCCGCACTTCGTCGCGATCCCGAGCACGCCGCAGAAGGCCGGATACCTCGGCGTGCGGTACGCGCCGCTCCAAACCAACGACGCGCCGAAGCCGGGCATCGCGTTCTCGGTTCGCGGCATCTCGCTCGGCAACGGCCTGACCGTCGAGGAGTTCGAGAAGCGCCAGAATCTGCTCACCGAACTCGACACCACCTTCAAGGGCGCGGAAGCCGACAGCAAGCTCATCGACGGCATGGACAAGTTTTCGCAGCAGGCGTTTGACATGATCCGCAGCGCGAAGGCGCGCGACGCGTTCGACACGTCGAAGGAGAAAGTGGAAGTTGCGAAGCCGTTCGGCGAAGGGCGGTTTGGGATGAGTTGCCTGCTGGCGCTGCGGTTGGTCGCGGCCGGCGTGCGGTTCGTCACGGTCGGCTTCAGCGGTTGGGACACGCACGGAGGTAACTTCAAGGCGCTGCAAAACAACCTGCTCCCGCAACTCGACACCGGGCTTTCGGCGCTGCTCGCGGGCCTGAAAGAACGCGGGCTGCTGGAAACGACGACGGTGTTTGTGGTGGGTGAGTTCGGCCGCACGCCGAAGATCAACGACAAGGCCGGTCGCGACCACTGGCCGCGCGCGATGACCGCGCTCATGGCCGGTGGCGGCATCAAGGGCGGGCAGGTGGTCGGCGCGAGCGACGACAAGGGGATGGGACCGGCTGCCGCAGGGTTCACGCCGGATCAACTGGCCGCGTCGTTCTACCACACGCTCGGCATCGACCACACGAAGGAATACAAGACCGCGACCGGGCGGCCCGTGATGATCGCCCGCGAAGGCTCGGTCGTCCGCGGCCTGTTCGGGTGAGGTAGGACCGACGAACAAGCCCGCAGCGCCAGCAAGGGTTAATCTTTACCCTTGCTGGCGCTGCGGGCTTGTTCGATCAGGGCAGCATCGCGTCGGGCGCCTTCGTGCGCTTCAGTTCCGCCGCGAGCGCGTTCCGCAGTTCGCCCACCCTTGCCGCGTGCTTCGCCTTGCCCGCCAGGTTCTTCATCTCGTCGGGGTCGGTGGTGAGGTCGTACACTTCGTCCGGTACGCCGGGTTGCAGATACCGGACATACTTCCAGCCGTCGAGGACGATCGCCGTGTACCACGGTACTTTCTGATAGATCGCGCCCTTCGGGTCGTCCTTCAGCACCTTCGCCACGTCGTCGCCGAAGTCGTGCCCGGTGTGTTCGTAGAGGCAAGCGTGCGGCCACTCCGCGGCCGGGTTCTTCAGCAGCGGCGTGAGGTCGTGCCCGTGCAGATCGGCGGGCGGCTTGAACCCGGCGAAGCTGAAGAATGTGCTCACCAAATCGGGCGCGTTCGCGACCTGCTTGCATTTCTTCCCGGCGGCGACCGTGCCCGGCATGAACGCGATCAGCGGTGAACGGTAGTTGGCATCGTAAGGGGCGATCTTCATTCGCATCCCGTGCTCGCCCATCGCGAACCCCTGGTCCGCGGTGTAGATCACCAGCGTGTTCTCAAGTTGCCCCGTTTCCTTCAGCGTCTTGATCAGTTCGCCGACGCCCTCATCGATCGCGGGCACGCATTCGTTCACCTGACGCACCCAGTCCGCGTAGGTCGTGCCCTTCTCGCCGGCCCCGTCGCCGACCTTCTCGCCGTTGCTGCCGGCGCGAATCCCGCCGTTCTTGTCCTTGTGCCACGCGAGCGTGTTCTTGAGGTAATCGCCATTGCCGGGCCACGGGCCGAGCAGGTCCGCGGGTTCGGGCACCTTCGCGTCCTTGTACTTGCCCAGATGCCGCGCCGCGGGCTTCGACGGGCCGTGAACGCTGCCGTAACACAGCCATAGGAACCAGGGCTTCGTCTTGTCGCGGTTCGCGCCCTTCACGTAATCGACCGCCCACTTCGTGTAGTTGTCCGCGGGGTAGCCTTCCACCTGCTTCTCCACGCCGTCGATCGCGAGCGTTTGCTTCTCGTAATACGCGCCCGCGTTGTCGGGGTGCTTGGGGCGGTTCCACACGATCTGATGGTCCCAGTCGCGGCCGAACCCGGCGTCGGTGCCGGTGTGCCATTTCCCGATCTGTGCCGTGTGGTAGCCGTTCTTGCGGAACAGCGCCGGCCAGAACGGGCACTGCTTTGGGTCATAGGTGCTGCCGGGGTACTTGCCCTCCATCCGCATAGACTCGATGCCGTGCGGTTGGCGCCCGGTGAGCATCGAGGCGCGCGACGGCATGCACCACGCACCGAGATACGCGCCCTGGAACCGCACGCCAGCGGTCGCGAGCGCGTCGAGGTTCGGGGTCTTCACCCACGGCCACGACTCAGGGTACGCGCCGATGGTCTTGTACGACTGATCGTCGGAATAGATGAGCAGGATGTTGGGTGGTTTCTTGTGTTCAGCGCGCGCCGCTTGCGGCATCGCAAGCGCGCTCGCGAAGCCGCTAGCGGCGAGCAGGAGGATTCGCATGGGAGCCTCTGGGAGTTATTTCTTCCGCACAGTGACGAAGAACGCGCCGCACAGGTCTTTGCCGTCGGCGTCCGCGAACCACGCCTTCAACGTCGTTTTGCCGGTGGGCAGTTTCGCGGTGATCGTGGCGCCGGTCGCCTTCGGGTCGGCCTTTGCTTCCGCCTTCACGCCCGCGATGCTGATCTTTGCCGTTGCGATGGTGGGGAAGTCGCGCGTCACCTGCTTCGGCTTGCCTGGTAATGGCGCGCTTGGTTCGTACTTCGCGCCGAGTGCCGCCTTCGTCTGCTCCGGCCAACGGCGAAGCGTGAACTCGTACTTGCCGGCTTCTTCGACGTGGATGTGCCAGGTGCCGCCGGTCGGGCCACCAACCGCATCACGCACGTACCCGGTGTTGTCCGCGTAGATGTTCTCCCAGTCGCCGCTCGTCAGTTCTACAACGAGTTGTTGCTTCGCGCCGATGCTCTGCGGCACGAAGTCGGTGACGAGCGGTTCGACGCCCTTCCACCACGTTTCGTAATACTCACGCATCTCCTTCACCACGTCCGCGTTCTTGTCCGCGACGTTCGACTTCTGCGCGCGGTCCGCGACCACGTCGTACAACTCGTCGCCTTTCACGAGCCGCCACTTGCCCCAGATCACACACGCCTCGAACTTCTTGGGCGTCTGCCCGTACTGAACGACGATCTTGCGGTCTGCGAACCCTTCCCGGTGGTTGCGGAGCAGTGGCACAAGGCTGGTGCCGCGGTAGAGTTCGTCCTTCGCTTCGCCCTTCGGTTGTGCGATGCCGCACAGGTCGCAGAGTGTCGGCAGCAGATCGGTGTTCTGTGTCGGCGTGCGAATGTCGCGCGCCTTGCCGAGTTCGCCGTTGGGCCAGCGAATCCAGCACGGCACGCGGTGCCCGCCGTCGTAGTAGGTGGTCTTACCAGCTCGCAGACCGGCGTTGAAGGTCGCGACGCCCGCCGTGCCACCGTTGTCCGTCATGAAGATGACGATGGTGTTGTCCTTCAACTTCTCGTCACTGAGGAACTTCTCCAGATCGCCGAAGCGCTTGTCGAGGTGCGCGATCATCCCGAAGAAACCCGCGGGGCCTTTGCCCTGGTACGGCTTCGTGTACTCCTCCAGTTCGATGAACGGCGCGTGCGGTGCGTTCGTGGGGATGTAGCACAGGAACGGTTCACCCTTTTCTTTTCGATCCTTCATCCAACGCGTCGCGGAGTCGAACCAGTGGTCGGTGCAGTGGCCCTTGAACTTCTTCTCGGTGCCGTTGTGGAAATACCGGCCGTCGATGAGCGGGTGGTCGAACTCCGGCGTGCTGTTCAGCATCCCCCAACCGAGGTGATAGACGCTCTCGTGAAATCCCTTGTCGATGGGCCGGTGCGGGTACACGTCGCCGAGATGCCACTTCCCGAAGATACCGGTCTTGTAGCCGGCTTTCGCGAACGCTTCGGGGAGCGTGGGTAGCCCCGGCCGCACGAACGTGCGCCCCGCGGTGACGGACGTGGCACCGTTGCGCAACGCGCTGAGACCGGTCATGAGCTGACCGCGCGTGGGGCTGCACATCGGGCACACGTGGAAGTCGGTGAGGCGCACGGACTCCTTTGCGAACGCGTCGAAGTTCGGCGTTTTCAGTACCGGGTTGCCCGTGAAAGAAAAGTCGCCCAAGCCCTGATCGTCGGTCATCACGATGATGACGTTCGGCGGTGCCGCTGTTAGCCGCGAGCCGGAGGCGAGCGCGGCGACGAGAGCGCAAACGAGGAGAGGACGCATAAGACGCTCGAAGAGGAGTTACTTCTTCATCCCCGGTTCGACGGACGCGGGCTTGAAGGTGGTCAGGTCCTGCAATTTCACGCGAGCACCGCCCTTCGGTACGTCCTGCTTCGCGGTCCACAGGATTCCATTCAGAATCATCATCCGCAGGTCTTCGATCTGCCAGCACCGGTAGAAGTGCGGCATGACGACACCAAACCCGCGCCCGCCGTCAGCGCGGTCCACGGCCCAGGCGACAGTTTCCTTGTTCGGCTTCTCGGGCGGCAGCATCGCGGTCGCCAGTGCTGTCACGTTCTTCGCGGGGCCGTCCTTGCCGAAGTAGTTGTTGATGTACGGTTCGTCGTGCAGCGTGAAAGTCTTCCAGCCTTGAAGTACAGGGTGGTCGGCCTTCGCGGGTTCGATGGTCGCTTCCTTGAAGACCCGCGCGACGGACTTGTGGTGATTGCACCGCGTCGCGAAGTACCCGCCCATCCATTGAAGCAACGGGTGATCGCCTTCGGCCGAGACGTGCTTGGCTTCCAGGCCGGTCGCGTAGTGAACGCAGACGATCCCGCACCCGCGTTTGGTCATCGTCGTGAGGTTCTTCATGATCGCATCGCGGTTCGGCATCACCTCGGGCGGGAACATATCGCCAATGAACACGACCGAGGCGACGTCCGCGAACGCCTTGTCGCCGTTGTCCGGCCATTCGGTGATGACGTCGGCCTTTAAGCGCGGCTTCTCGACCGCTTCCAGACAGTGTTTGAGCAACTTGCCTCCGGCCGCGACTTCGTGTGTGCCGGGCGGGTGTTTGCTTGGGCCGACGACGATCAGCACGCGTGGAGCTTCGTCCGCGGCGCTCGCAGGCATCGCGCTCACGAGGACCGCGGCGGCTGCGCCCGTGATCGCGTTGCGGCGGGTGATCGCCGCTGATTGGGGAGAGTTCATGGTTTGCCTCTGTAGGGAGTGTGGTGTTATCGCTTCGCGGGCGGCGTGTCCGGCGGGAACTGCTTGTGCAGCGCGGCTCGCGCCGCCCTCACGTCGTCCGTATTCTTCGTCGGGTCGAGCACGTTCGTCAGTTCGTTCGGGTCACGGGTGTGCTCGTAGAACTCCGCGCCGAGCACCTTGCCCGTCGTCCAGTCGCGCCACTCGGTGTACCGACCCGCGGCGATGCGCACGCTGTAGCCCATCGCGTCGGGTACACCCTTCTCGGTGCGGTCGAAGTAAGCAGGTCGCGGGTGCTGCGTGAACGCCGGCGACTTCCCCTTCGTTGGGTCGGACAGCACCGGAAGGAAGCTCCGCCCGTCCAGCCCAGACGCGGCCTTCAAGCCGCACAGGTCGGTTAGCGTTGGGAACAGGTCGATCAACTCCGTGATCGATGGCGTGGCTTTACCCGCGGTCTTCATAGCGGGTGTCGAGATGATGAGCGGTACACGCGAGTCGAACTCGAAGCACGATGTCTTCGCCCACTGTCCGTGTTCGCCGAGGTGGTAGCCGTGGTCGCTGACGAACACGATCACGGTGCGGTCGCGCAGCTCGTGTTCGTCGAGTGCCTTCAGCACCTTGCCGACTTGCGCGTCCATGTAGCTGATGTTCGCGAAGTAGCCGTGCCGCATCTCGCGAGATTGTTCGGCAGTCGGTGTTACGTTCTTGGGCGGGAGGCCGAGGATTTCGCGGCTATCGTGGAAGGCAATGTCCGGCGCGCCCCTCGGCCGCGCCGGGTCGAACGGCGGGAGCTTGTCCGCGTCGTACATGTCCCAATACTTCTTGGGCGCGTTGAAAGGCGCGTGCGGCTTCCAGAACCCGACCGCGAGGAAGAACGGCTTGTCCTTCACCGCGCCGAGCACTTTCACTGCTTCCGCCGCGACGCGGCCGTCGTAGTACGCTTCATCGGGTACATCGCGGCACTCGGTCACGGGTACTTTGCCGTAATCGCGGCCGATGCCTTTCGAGAGGTTCGGCGGCAACTCGCCTCTCACTTCGGGTACGTCGTCTCCGTGGTTCGCGTAGTGAAGGAATTCGTCCGCGCTCCACGAGCGACGGTCGCCTTTCTCCTTCGTGTGCCAGTTGTGGAAGATCTTGCCGGCGCAGCGAGTCTCGTAGCCGTTCTCCTTGAACCAAAGTGGTAGCGTGGTCACGTCCGGGTTCTTTTCGCGGAAGTGAGTGCCATTCGACCATAGGTGAAGTGAGTCGGGCCGCTTGCCAGTGAGGAACGACGAGCGCGACGGGTTGCACACCGCCTGCTGACAGTACGCGCGGTCGAAGCGCAGTCCCTTCGCGGCAAGAGCGTCGATGTTGGGCGTTTTCGCGACGGACCCATAGCAGCCGAGTTCGACGCGCAGGTCGTCCGCGACGATGAACAGTACGTTCGTCTTGTCTGCGCCGTGGACAAACGGCGCGAGCGCAATTAAGGCGATGATGGAGAGGGTGAATCTCATGTGTGTTCCTTGTATTCGCTGCTTGCGGCTTCGCGAGCGCTCGCGAAACCGCCCGCGGCGAAAATCAATCCTTCTCGCCCCAGACCTTCGGCGTGACGAAATCCTTGCCCTTCGGCTTCGCCCTGGGCGCGACAGCCTGCTTCGCGAACGCGGCGAGTGTGGCCTTCAGCTCCTTCACCTTGTCAGCGTTCTTGTCCGCCAGGTTCGTCTTCTCGTAAGGGTCGTCCTTCAAGTTGAACAGTTCGACCGACTCCTTGCCGTCGGTCTTGTCTTTCTTCTTGGGTTCGCCACCGTCGGGGTCGTCGGCTCCGTTCCGCACCACCAACTTCCAGTCGCCGAAACGAACCGCTTCGTTGTTCGGTGATGTGTTGATCAGGATCGCGTCGTGCGGCGACGGCTTGCCTTGCGTTAGCGTCGGCCAGATGTCGAGGCCGTCCACCGGCAGCTTCTGCGAGACCTTCCCACCGCATAACTTCAACAGCGTCGGGTACCAGTCCACCATGTGAATCGGTTCCGTGATCGTGCTGCCGGCCTTGATGTGCCCGTCGTAGGTCGCGAACGCGACGACGCGAACCCCGCCTTCGTACAGCGTGGCCTTGCCCGCGCGGTACTTGCCGTTGTCGGTGACCACGCCCGGTTGCGGGCCGCCGTTGTCGCTGCTGAACACGAACAGCGTGTTCTTCCGCACGCCGGCCTTCTCCACCGCGTCCACGATCTGCCCTACTCCCTCGTCCATCGCGGCGAGCATGCCGGCGTACTTCAACTGCTCGCCCTTGAGAGTACCGGCGTATGGCTTCATGTACTGTTCTGGAACTTGGTGTGGCGCGTGAACGGCGTTGAACGGCACGTACAGGAAGAACGGTTTCTTCCCCGCGTACTCGTGCACGAACTTCACTGCGTCCTTCGCGAGCAGGTGCGTGCTGTAGCCTTCGTCGCGGGAGACCTTGTCGTCGCGGTGCCAGTCGAACCCACCGTCGCGCATGTGTGTGAAGTAGTCGAGCGCGCCGTTGTAGTGGCCGTACTGGTGATCGAACCCGCGTTTCGTCGGGAGGTACTCTGGCGTGAAGTGGCCGAGGTGCCACTTGCCGACAATCGCGGTCGCGTAGCCCGAGCCTTTCAACCCCTGGGCGAGCGTTTGCTCGTCGAGCGGCAGCCCGTACTGCGCCCACGGGCGCACGACCCCGACCTGAAGCCCGTGGCGCATCGGGTAGCGCCCGGTCATGAACGCGGCCCGCGTCGGGCTGCACACCGGCTGCACGTAGAACGCGTCGAGCTTTGCCCCGGCGGACGCGAGCTTGTCGAGGTGTGGGGTCTTGATGTGCTTGCCACCCATGAAGCCGCAGTCTTCGCGCCCGAGGTCGTCGGCCAGGATGAAGACGACATTTGGCGATTCCGCGCGAACGACAAGGAACAGCGCGAGCGATGCGACGATCACGTACGCGAAGCGGAACATGGGAGATCCTCCGAAGAGCCAACCGAAGAGCAGTTTCGCGTCCGCCCCGGAGGGGCGACGGAAATGAGAGGCGCCGCCCCTCTGGGGCGGACGCTGAACCACCTCGTCGGGCGATCACTGAGGTGCTACGGGAACGTCTCGGCGAGCGGGCGTAGATTTTCGAGCTTCGCTTCCTTCCCGCCGACCGGCGCGTACAGGATCACTGGCGCAACAATCCCGCCGGTGCCGAGTTCGTTCACCACGTCATTCATCACGGCGAACACGATCTCGTTCTTGCCCGCCTTCACCATGTCGGTCGCGTCTAACTCGAACGGGTAGAACGCGGCGCCGGGGCTGATCCCGACCGGCTTGCCGTTCACCCACACCTTCGCCTTCTCGTCAACGCCGCCGCACCACAGGAACAGCCGCTTCCCGACGAACTCCTTCGGCACCTCGACCGTCTGCCGATACCACGCCAACCCCTTGTAGTAGCGGAACCCCTGGTTGCTCCACGACGAGGAAGATGTCTTGATGGTTTGCCAGTTGCCGCCCGCGTTTCCGACCTTCCAGAGCCCGATCGCTTCGCCCACTCGTGGCGGGTCGATGAGGAACTCCCACTCGTCTTTCGCGCTCGCGACCAGCACGTTCCCGCCGGTGACGCGCTTGTTCCCTTGCTCGGTCGCGGGGCGGAAGAATCGCTTCATGTAGTTCGTGTACGTGCTGAACCGGCCCATCGAGAGCATCGCCACCGGCTTCTCCTCCATCAACTTCGCGGCCACCGCGTCGAGGCGCTCCAATTCCTTTTGCGCGCTCGGAAAGTCGCATTTGGTCCGAGCGTCGAGCATCGCGACGAACGCTTCGAGCATGTCGAACGCGCGAGCGACGAGCTGCACGCGGTCAGCATAGACGCCCTTGTCTCTGGCGAGTTTGGTCGCTTCGAGCAACAGCACGCGGGCCTTCGCGCGGATTTTCTCAGGGTAGTGGTGCGGCATGTCCCACGCGGACCCGGTGCAGCATGGGCTGTCGCGAAGTGCCGTGTCCAGGATCGCGACGTACTGGCTCATCGGCTTGGCCGCTGGGCCGAAGAACTTCTCCGCGAAGTCCGCGAGTAGCGAGTCCACGTCGGCCTTGTGGTTCCACATCAACTTCGCGGCGACGTAGTTTGAGCACAGCGTGCTGGCGTAGTTCGGGAACGTCTCGACACGCCAGCCCTTCACGCCGAGTTCGTGGCACACCGGGATTTCGTCTCGCAGTCGGTGAACGATGATGAACGGGAAGCCGGGGTCCGCGAGGTTGCTCCAGTACCCGCGATCGTACAACTCGGGCATGATTTTGCCCCACTCCTGATAGAGCCACTTCGCATAGCTCTTCTCCGGCGCGACCGGGTTGCTGAACCCGTGAACCCGATCAAGAGCGATCGGCGCGAGCGCGCCGGTGATGCGAGGGTCCGGGCGGTGCTTCACCGGGGGCCGCATGTACGAGTGGTAGATGTAGAACGCGATCTTCACGTCCTTGTGATCGGGACCGAGTTTCTCCAGTACTTGGTTGAAGAACCAGATGTACCGGTCGGTGACGGACGGCTCATTCGAGAACGGGTCGAAGTCGCCACCATCGAGCTTCTTGCAGTGCTCGCACTCGCAGAACCCGCGACCGTCGTTCGGTCCCATCCCCATGATCGGGCCGAGTCCCTTCTTCCGCTTCGCGAGCACATCTTTCACAACCAGTTCGAGCACTTTGGGATTGGAGAGGCAGTGCTGGCGCGGGCTGCGTTTGCCATTCACTAGCGCATACAATTCCGGTTCGTCGGCGAACTTTGGAAGCCCATGCAACCCGTGTCCGCCGGGGAACACCGGGCCGCCGCACCGCACGCGCACCTGCCAGTCCTTGTCCGGCATCTGGAACCAGCGGCTCGCGAACGACGGCGATTGCCCGGTCTCCTGCTCTTCGACAATGAGCGTCGTCTTTTCGGGAATGACGGTTCCGAGCGGACCGGGCATGAACCACCGCACGCCCTGTTGTTCGAGCAGTTCGCACACGCCGAAGTACGTGCCGTCACCGACACCCGCGATGAGGATGTACTCTTTCGTCGCGCGCAGGACGAACGTGCCTGGGACAATGCCTTTCGCCGCGAGCACCTTTTCGAGTTTGGGTACCGCGGCACGGCCGAGTACGACCGGAACCTTTCCGTCCTTCGCGGACTTTGCGAGGAACGTGTCGAGTTCTTTCGGGTCGAGCGAGACCGTTTCGAGTTTCGCACCGGTCATCTTCTCGACGTGGTCGATAAGGTCGCGCGCCGCGAGTTTCTCGGCCGCGTCCGGGTTGCCCGGGAGCGCGACGATAGCGACCGCCTTACCATCGCGCACGAGTGGCGCGGCCGGAGCAGTGCCTGCGAAGCACGGCATCAGTAGCACCACGAAGCAAACCGTGCGGATCATCGTTCGCCCCCGTCGTGAATTGAACTTGTGCTCGAAGTATGACGCGCCGACCGCGCCGCATCTACTGTGTGTTTCAAACTAGTAGGCACACTCCGTGTGCCGTGCGATAGGGCGCGAACCGCGTCGGCCCGTCCGCGATGTGGAGCCGCGGCGTGCGGCGCACCTTTCTCGACTCCCTGCGTCGTTCGGGTTCCTGCCCGCCGAGGTGGTGAAGGCGGACGCGGGGAAATCGTGCGAGTTTCTCTTTACCCCTTTGGGTCAGAGCCTCCGATGTGGTAAGGATTGCTCCTGTAGTTGTTGGCTGGGAAATCACCCCCAGCCGGCGAACCATCGCATCAGAACCACATCCCTGGAGCCATTCATGCGCCGCTTGCTTCCCGTTTTCGCCCTACTTGTCGTGGCGGCGCGCCTCACTGCTGCGCCGCCGGAACGCACACACGACATCGTTCCCGCCGACTACGCGAGCGTGAACGCGATCACCGAAATCGCGCTCTCGCCCGACGGCAAACAGGTCGCGTACTGCCTCGCCACGTGGAGCGCGAAAACCGACCGACGCGCGACGGAACTGTGGGTCGTGGGCACCGACGGCAAGGGCAAGCCGGAACGACTCACGAGCGACCGCGCCAACGACCGACACCCGAAATGGGCCGGTGATGGTAAGTCGATTTACGTCGTCTCAAATCGCGGCACGAAGGCGAAATCGCAAGTGTGGAAGGTGCCGCTCGACGGCGAACCGCAATCTGTGACCGACGCGAAGGCCGGCATAGTTGGCTTCGACTACGCCCCGAAAACGGACACCGTGTTCTTCACCATCGATGCGAACGCGACTGACAAAGACGACTTCTCCGAACTGCGCGCAAAGTTCAGCAAGATCGAGTACGGCCACGGTTCGCGTACCGTGAGCGAACTGTTCTCCGTGAAAGGCGGAGGCAAGCCGGAGAAGGTGCTGGCCGCCCACCGCTACATCCGCGAGTTCGCGGTCACGCAAGACGGCAAGAAGATCGCGATGGTTTCGGCCATCGACGATTCGGTGGTGAAATCCGAGGGTGAGTCGCGCGTGGACGTGTGGGAGAAAGGCAAGATCGTTACGCCGCCAACGGACGTGTATCGCGCGAAGGCCGCGTCGCCTTACGCGTGGCTGGAAAACCTCGCGTGGAACTCCGACGGCACCCGCTTCGCGTTCTGCTGTATCCACGATGCGTACCCGACCGAGATCATTATTGGCGGATGGGATGACGGAAAGTGGACGACGGGCAGGATGCCACGCGACGGTAGGTTACTTCACGTGCGCGGGTACGGCAGCCCGCTCAAGTGGAGCGCTGACGGTTGCCTCCGTTTCCTGAGCGAAAAGGCCGGCTGGAACGACGGAAATGCTTGGTGTCCGACCCATGGGGCAATCGGCACCGGAAGCGCGTTCAGCAAGGGTGACGCGGTTATCTACGCTGAAGATTTGGTGCCTGAAGATGCCCAGAAAAGGAAGTACCGACTCGTGGGCGTTCGCTCGACCACCGACGGGTTTCCCGAACTGTTCACCTACGACGATCCCCGCGGCATTCACCCTCTGACCGACCTCAACCCGCAGACGAAGACCTGGAAGTTCCCCACCATTGAACACGTCACCTGGAAGGCGCCGGACGGGGCGAGCGTCGGCGGGCCGCTCGAATTGCCGCACGGCTGGAAGAAAGGCGACAAGCCGCTGCCGCTCGTGGTCGCGATCCACGGAGGGCCGACGACCGCGAGCTACAACGATCAGCGCTTCGACCCGCACAACGGGCGGCTCTACTTCGCCGCGAAGGGCTACGCGGTGCTGTGCCCCAACTATCGCGGGTCCACAGGCTACGGCGACAAGTTCGTGACCGACCTCGTCGGCAACGAAAACGACATCGAGGTGAAGGACATCATCGCGGGGATCCAACACCTCATCAAAGAAGGCATCGCGGACCCGGAGCGCATCGCGGTGATGGGCTGGAGCAACGGCGGCTACCTCACCAACTGCCTCATCGCGCTCAAGAACCCCGCGGTGAAGATCAAGGCCGCGAGTAGCGGGGCCGGGATTCTCGACACGGTCGCGGAGTGGGGCTTCAACGACGAACCCGCGTACCCGATGGTGTTCAAGAAGGGTCTGCCGTGGGAGCAACCGGAGCTTTACAAGAAGTCCTCGCCGATCTACGGCATCGGTAACGTGACCACGCCCACGCTCATTCACGTCGGCGGGAACGACGTGCGCTGCCCGCCGGGTCATAGCCGGATGCTGTACCGCGCGCTGAAGGAGTACAAGAACGTGCCGACGCAACTGTGCGAGTACCCGGGCCAACCGCACGGGTTGGGCACGCTCACGTTCCGCACCGCGAAGATGGAATGGGATCTCGCGTGGTTCGAGAAGTACCTGAAGAAGTGAGACTTCCGGTCGAACCGCCGGCGTAAGCCGGCCGGGTAGTTTGAAGAACCCGGCCGGCTTACGCCGGCGGTTCGACTGGAGTTACTCGCAGTGTCAGTACAAGCAACCCGGCACCGACCATCGCGCTCAGCACGGAGCCGCACATGATGCCGATCTTCGCGTCTTCCAGCAGTCGCGGTTCGCCCGCGAAAGCCAGGTTCGCCACGAACAGCGACATCGTGAACCCAATCCCCGCGAGGAACCCGCCGCCGAGCAAGACGGGCCACGTTACTCCTTGCGGCAGGCGAGCGATGCCGCACTTCACCGCGAGGAAGGCGAACAGCATCACGCCGATGGGCTTGCCCACGAACAACCCCGCCATCACCGCGACCGACACCGGTTCCGTGACCGCTTTCAACTCGATGTGAACGCCCGCGTTCGCCAGCGCGAACAGCGGCATGATCGCGAACCCCACCCACGGGTGTAAGCGGTGTTCGAGCCGCTCCAGTGGCGACACGCTCTCCTTCGCGGCGAACGCCATCATTTCCAGTTCGGCCGCGTCGGGGTCGTCGTTCTCGTCCTCGATTCGCGCCTTGAGGTCCGTGAGTGACAGGCGCAAGGCGTCGCGCCCGACCCACACTTCCGATGGCGTGAGCAAACCCAGCATCACGCCCGCGACCGTCGGGTGAATGCCGGACTTGTACACCGCGAGCCAGATACCCGCGCCCGCCAAAACGTAAACAGGAACGGCGCGCACCCCGGCGCGGTTCAGAACGCGAACGCCAGCGAAGCCGCAAGCAGCTAAAGCCAGCATCGTCCAGTTCATGCCCGTGCTGTAGAACGCGGCGATCACGATTACCGCGCCGATGTCGTCGGCGATGGCCAGCGACAGCAACATGATCTTCAGGCCAAACGGAACTTGTTTGCCGAGTACCGCCATGATGCCGACGACAAACGCGATGTCGGTCGCCATCGGCACGCCCCATCCGCGAAACGCTGGATAGCCGAAGTGGTTCGCTTGCATCGCCATGTAGAGGCCAGCGGGCACGAGCATCCCGCCGATCGCCGCGGCGACCGGAAGGGCCACTTTGCGTGCCTCGCGGAGTTCGCCGGCTACCAGTTCGCGCTTGATCTCCAGACCGACGACAAAGAAGAAGATCGTCATCAGCACGTCGTTCACGACGAAGTGGCCGAGTTCGCCGCCGAGCTTCCACGGACCGACCTCGAACTGAACCGGCGTGTGCCAGAACGCGTGGTAAGCGGTCGAGGCGTCGGTGTTCGCCAGCACGGTTGCGAGGACCGCGCACACGAGCAATATGATTCCGCTGGCGGATTCGATTTGAAGGAATGTCGCGAACGGGCGCGTGAGTCGGCGGATCGGAGCGACGGGGAGGTGCTGACTGGTGTGATGATTGGGATGCGCCATCAAACTGAATCCGTACAAACTCACAACGCGGTGTCGAATCCCGGCCGCAAGGCCGGGATGTTTGGCCTCCGTGATACCTCGACGACCCACCCCGGCCTTCCGGCCGGGGTTCGACACCGCTTACTTCTTACTGATCGCGTAGAGGTGCGTCTTCGTGCGCAGGAACAGTTCGTCGCCGGCGATCGCGGGCGAAGCCATGAACCCGCCGTCGAGTCGGTTCTCCGCGAGTAACGTGTAGGTCTTGTCGGCCTTCACCACGAACGTCTTGCCGATCTGGTTGCAGAAATACACGTTGCCTCCGGCGAGCACCGGCGACGATGAGAACTCGCCGTCGAGCCGCTCGCTCCAGAGTTGCTTTCCGGTTGCGGTGTCCTGGCACGTCGCGATGCCGTTATCGGAGACCATGAACAACAGCTCACCGGACACGAGCACCGACGGCCGCACGGACGCGCCCTTCGGCATCTGCCACACGACGGCTTCCTTCGGCACCGCGCCTTTCAGCCCTTCGGCCTTCAGCGCGAACAGCTTCCCGGTGTGCCCGCTGTTCAACAGCAGCAGACCGTTCGACATGATTGGACGCGCGGAACCGTTCATCCCGCCGTGAGTGAACCGCCACAGCTCCTCGCCTGTCTTTGGGTCGTAGGCCATCGTGCATTCCGCCGACGGACACACCAGATGCGCGCGCCCGTCGATGGTGAAGAGGGCCGGTGTCGCGTAGCCCTTCTTGTAGTCGCCGTTGTCGTTGGTGTACTTGATCTTCCGGTCCGTCTTCCACGCGGTCTTGCCCGTCTTCTTGTCGATCGCCACCACATACTGCTCGTCGAAGCCGTCGTAGATCAGGTACATGTGATCGCCGTACACAACCGGCGACGACGCGGGTCCGCGGAAGTGATCGCACTTGAAATCGATGCGCTCCCACAGTTTTTTCCCAGTCGCGGTGTCCACGCAAAACGTGCCGTGACTGCCGAAGTGCGCGTACAAACGGCCTTCCTCGATGAACGGCGACGGCGAGGCGTAGCTGTTGAACGGGTGGCAGTACGCGGGTTTCTGCTCGGCGCGGAGCTTCACATCATGCAGCACTTTCCCGCTCGTGCGGTCCACGCACACCGCGTAGAAAATGGCTTCCTTCACCGGGTTCGCCGGTGGCCCGCCCTTCTTGGGCTGGGGGTCCGTGTCCAACACCTCGTCAGCCGTCGTTAACCACACCTGATTGCCGAACACGACCGGTGACGACCAGCCCTTCCCGTGGATCGCGGTCTTCCAGCCTCCGTTTTCTTTTTCGCTCCACTTGGTGGGGACGTTCTTGCTTGTCGCGTGGCCATCGCCGGTCGGCCCGCGGAAGCCAGGCCACGAATCGGCGGCGAAACTCAGTGTTGCGGCAAAGAGGACAAAGGCGGAGAGCAGCAAGCGAGTGCGCATGAGGTAGGTTCCGGTTAGGCGGGTGCGGTGGTCGGGCCGAACGAGAAGATAGAAGGGTTATACCGGACAAGAGGAGCGCGGGGAAGTAAACTGTTTGGCGATGGGGCCTACCCCACTCCCTTCGGGGAGGGGGGCTTTCCTCCCTTTCTCTCAAGGGAAGGGGTTTGGGGTTAGTCCCTTCTTTGGAACTCTCCCATGCCCAAACCGACCATCGAACTTGATCGGCTGAACAATCCCAACGAGCGCCCCGCATGGCGCAGGTGGGGGCCGTACCTCGCGGACCGGCAATGGAGTTCGGTGCGCGAAGACTACTCGCCCACCGGTGACCCGTGGGCATACTTCCCGTTCTGGCACGCACACCGCCGTGCCTACCGCTGGGGCGAAGACGGCCTCGCTGGCGTCAGCGACGACAACCAGTATTTGTGCCTCGCGCTCAGCCTGTGGAACGGCCAAGACCCGATCCTGAAAGAGCGGCTGTTCGGACTTCCGAACGAGGACGGGAACCACGGCGAGGACGTAAAGGAACTGTACTACTACCTCGACGCGACCCCGTCGCACAGTTACCTGAAGATGCTCTACAAGTACCCGCAGGCGCGGTATCCCTACGAGAAGTTGTACGAGGAGAGCAAGCGCCGCAGCCGGAGTGACACCGAGTACGAGATCCTCGACACTGGCACGTTCGACGACAACCGCTACTTCGACGTGTTCGTGGAGTACGCAAAGGGCGCTGACCCACGCGACATCCTGATGCGGGTGACCGCACACAACCGCGGCCCGGACGCGGCCGGGTTGCACGTCCTGCCAACCGTCTGGTTCCGCAACACGTGGGGGTGGAAGTCGGACCAACAACGGCCCGAGATCACGCACTCGTCGCAGGGCGGGTTGAAGTTGTTCCACCCGGAATGGGACGCGTACCGGTTCTGGGCCGGCGGCGCGACCCACTCAACCGACCCGCACGCGGCCCGTGAAGCGGTCAGTTCGCTCATGCGGCACGCGTACCTGTTCACCGAGAACGAGACGAACACCCCTGCGCTGTTCAACACACAGGACAAGGGGTTCTTCAAGGACGGGATTAACGAGTACGTCGTCAACGGCAATCGCAACACGGTGAACCCCGAGGGATACGGCACGAAGGCTGCCGCGCATTACAAGCTCACGATTCCCGCGGGCGAATCGATCACCATCCGGTGCCGGTTGCGGCACGCCTCCGACGGCGTCTCGGACGTGTTCACCGAGTTCGATCAAGTGTTCGCGGATCGCATCGCGGAGGCCGACGCGTACTACCTGGACCGCCAGGAGGAGATCCCGGATGAGGACGCGCGACGCGTGCAACGGCAAGCAATCGCGGGCTTAATCTGGACGAAGCAGTTCTACATGTACGACGCGTACCGGTGGCTGAAAGGCGACTCGGCCACGATTACGCCGCCCGAACAGCGGTGGTACGCGCGCAACAGCGACTGGCAGCACTTCAAGGCGGCCGACGTGCTGAGCATGCCGGACAAATGGGAGTACCCGTACTTCTGCGCGTGGGACACTGCGTTCCACGCGGTCGCGTTCGCACAGTTCGACCCCGAGTTCGCGAAGGATCAGTTGATGCTGTTGTGTCGCGAGTGGTACTCGCACCCGAACGGCCAACTCCCCGCCTACGAGTGGAACTTCTCCGACGCGAACCCGCCGGTTCACGCGTGGGCCACGTGGCGCGTGTTCCAGATCGACCGCAAGCACCGGCACAGTCTGCGCACCGGCAAGCACGAACAGCACGGGCACCATGGCGTAGACGAGATCGACGCGGACTGGGGCTTTCTGGAACGTGTGTTCCACAAGCTGATGATCAACTTCACGTGGTGGGTGAACCGGAAGGACGCGCAAGGCCGCAACGTGTTCCAGGGCGGGTTCCTGGGTTTGGACAACATCGGCGTGTTCGACCGCAGCCACCCGCTGCCGACCGGAGGGTTCATCAACCAGGCCGACGGCACCGCGTGGATGGCGATGTACTCGCTGAATCTCATGCGCATCGCGCTGGAACTCGCGACCCAAAATCCAGTGTATGAAGACATCGCGATCAAGTTCTTCGAGCACTTCCTGGGCATTGCGAAGGCGATGACCGACATGGCCGGCAAGGGCGTCGGGCTGTGGGATGAAGAAGACGGCTTCTACTACGACGAACTCACGCTGCCCGACGGCCGCGTCGAACCGCTGAAAGTGCGGTCCATGGTGGGTTTAATTCCGCTGTTCGCGGTGGAGGTACTAGAACCGGAGTTGCTCGCGAAGATGCCCGCGTTCGCGACGCGTCTCCGCTGGGTTCTCGAAAACCGCGCGGACATGGCGGGGTTGGTGTCACGCTGGTTCGAGCCGGGCCGCGGCGAACGCCGATTACTTTCGCTCATGCGTGGTCACCGCATCAAGAAGTGTTTAGCGCGCGTGATGGACGAGAATGAATTTCTGAGTCCATTCGGTGTGCGAGGCCTTTCGCGCTATCACCGCGACAAGCCGTACACGCTGAACGTGGGAGGCCAGACGGTATCTGTGGGCTACGTTCCGGGCGATTCGGACACCGGAATGTTCGGCGGCAACTCGAACTGGCGCGGCCCGGTGTGGTTCCCGGTGAACTTCCTGATCATCGAGAGTTTGCAGAAGTTCCACTACTACTACGGCAACGACTTCAAGATCGAGTTCCCGGTCGGGAGCGGGAAACAGATCACGGTGCAGGAGGCCGGTGTCGAGATCACGCGGCGTTTAACGCGGCTCTTTCTTCGCGACGCGAACGGCAACCGTCCGTGTTTCGGGAAGTACGACAAGATGCAGACCGACCCACACTTCCGCGACCACCTACTGTTCCACGAGTTCTTTCATGGCGACCACGGCGCGGGTTTAGGCGCGAGTCACCAAACGGGCTGGACGGCACTGGTCGCGAAACTGCTGAACCCGCGTCGCGGGGAGAAGCTGTACGACGAGCCGGCGGGCGAGGTGGCGCACCCGGTCAACGGCCAAACGGGTGTGTCAATGGGCAAGTCGGCACATACCGGGCACCAGTAAGCGTCGAACCGAGCCGGAGGCGTGATTGACGGATCAGGTAATCCGTCAACCACGCCTCCGGCTCGTCCAGCAGGTTATCCCTTCCCTTCGCGGTTGTCTCACCGGAGGGATCGATGTCGCTATTCGCACCGAATACGTGGCCGCCGTGGATCGTCATGTGGGCGGTCGCGGGGCTAATCTTCGTCGCGTGCAAAGCACTCACGTGGCTCGGCACACCGACTCCGCCCACGCCCGCGTGGCGGCATGTCGCGTACCTCGTCGCGTGGCCCGGTCTCGACGCACGCGCGTTCCTCAGCACGCGACCGCTGCTCCGTGAGCAACGCCCCGCGTTCGGCGAGTGGGTGTTCGCGGTCGCGAAACTCACGTTCGGTGCGGCGGTGGTTTGGGGTGTCACGCCGCTCATCCCGTCGGACGCGGGCGTTCTTCGCGGATGGGTCGGGATGCTGGGCGTGGTGTTCATACTCCACTTCGGTGTGTTCCATCTGTTGAGTTGTGCGTGGCGCGCGGCGGGCATCGACGTGAAGCCGCTGATGAACTGGCCGCTACTGGCCGTGAGCGTGAGCGAGTTCTGGGGCAAGCGGTGGAACCTCGCGTTCCGCGATATCACGCACCGGTTCGTGTTCCGCCCGTTCGCCAGTCGCGGCCGCGCGCGGGTGGGGGTCGCGGCTGTGTTCATCTTGAGCGGTGTGATTCACGATCTGGTCATCTCGGTGCCAGCCGGCGGCTGGTATGGTGGCCCAACGTTGTACTTCGTCGCGCAGTGGCTGGGGCTTCTCGCGGCGAAGTCGCTCTTCGGGAAGCGGCTCGGCCTGGGCGAAGGCTGGCGTGGGCGGCTCTTCACCGCGATCGTGGTCGTCGGCCCAGCGTACTTGCTGTTCCATCCAGCGTTCGTGTTTCGCGTGGTGCTACCGTTTCTCAATGTGCTTGGCGTCGGTTGAGAGGGTTACCAATGGACATCACGTTCGTCGATCTGATCCGGCTCACAGGTGTAGGGCAACTCTGCATCCTGATCGCATCGTCGATGGTGCCGTTCAAGTTGCACTGGAAACGCGATCTCGCGGTGTTGTCGGTGCTACACCGACAGATGTACTGGACCTACGGCGGGTACGTGGTTCTGGGAATCATCGCGCTCGGCGTGATAAGCCTGACGTGCGCGGAAGACCTTGCGTCGGGTTCGCGGCTGGGCCGTGCGGTGTGTGCTTATGGCACGCTCTTCTGGGGAATCCGCGTGATGCTGCAAGCGGTTTTCGACGTGAAGCCATACCTCACCGCGTGGTGGCTGACGGCCGGGTACCACCTGCTCACGGTGCTATTCGTGTTCTTCACCGCGCTCTACGGCTACGCGGCGTTGAAGTGAAGTGATCGCTTTTGGCCAATTCTTCTGGACACCGGACGCGATTTCGGCGAATGATAGTGTACCTGCCTGAAGGTCGGTTCCCACCATACCAAGCCTCCCGTTGAAAGCCCCACCTATGCTCAGTCTCTTCGGCACGCCGCACGACCGTGGCGGGTTCTGCGACGGACGCACTCGGCGCGACTTCCTCACCGTCGGTGGCACGCTGTTCGGCGGCGCGCTCGCGCTGCCGCACTTGCTCGCGGCCGAAGCCAAGACCGCCGCGAAGTCCGGCACGAAGTCGTCGCACAAGTCGGTCATCAACATCTACCTTCCCGGTGGCCCGCCGCACCTCGACATGTGGGACTTGAAGCCCGACGCGCCGAAGGAAGTGCGCGGCGAATTCAACCCAATCCAGACCAGCGTCCCCGGCATCCAGATTTGCGAACTGTTCCCGCGTATCGCCAAGATGATGGACAAGTTCGCCATCATTCGCTCGCTCGTCGGCAGTTCCGGCGATCACGACGCGTACCAGTGCATGACCGGTCGGCCCCGGACCCCGGCGAACGCGGGCTTCTGGCCGTCGTTCGGGTCGTGGGTGTCGAAGTCGCAGGGCGCGGCCGACGCCGCGGTGCCAGCGAACGTCTCGCTCGTGTACCCGTGCGGCGAAAAGCGCTGGGGCTACCACGGCGACGGCGGGTTCCTCGGCATTCAGCACTCGCCGTTCCACCTCGTCGGCGGGCGCGACACGGGAATGAAGTCCGACAACCTTACGCTCAAAGGCGTGAGCCTTGACCGCTTGAACGATCGCGTGGGGTTGCTGAAAGGGTTCGACGACCTCGACCGCAAACTCGACTCGAAGGGCACGATGGACGGGATGGACTCGTTCAATCGGCAGGCGCTCGACATCCTCACGTCGTCGAAACTGAAGGACGCGATCGACCTCACGAAAGAGAACCCCAAGGTTCTCGAACGCTACGGCGTGGACGACCCCGCGTTCGAGCGTGACGGCGCGCCCCGCATGGTGCGGAACTTCTGCATCGCGCGGCGGCTAGTCGAAGCCGGTGCCCGCGTCGTGACGATGAACTTCACGCGATGGGACTGGCACGGGTCGGACGGCAAGAACTTCGTACAGGCACGCAAGGACTTCCCGCTGCTCGACGTCGCCGTAACATCGCTGATCGAAGACATCCACGACCGCGGGATGAGTGAGGACGTGTCCGTGATCGTGTGGGGCGAGTTCGGGCGCACGCCGAAGATCAACAATCAGGCCAGCCGCGACCACTGGCCGCAACTGAGTTGCGCGTTG
The DNA here is from genome assembly GCA_005772955.1 of Planctomycetia bacterium. Lineage (GTDB taxonomy): Bacteria > Planctomycetota > Planctomycetia > Gemmatales > Gemmataceae > Gemmata. The sequence goes on along the minus strand of SXID01000027.1, from coordinate 77,205 downwards.
CTCGCGGGCGGCGGCATGAAGACGGGTCAGGTGATCGGTTCGTCCAACCGGTTGGCGGAGCGCGCCGCGTCGCGCCCGGTGACGCACCAGGAGATCTTCGCGACGCTTTACAAGAACATGGGCATGGACCTGAATACGGTCCGTGAGTACGACGCGAACGGTCGCCCGCACTTCCCCATCGACGCCGACGCCCAACCGATCCGTGAACTGGTGTGAGTTGTGGTCTTACCCTCGCCCCGGCTCTGCGGGGCGAGGGTAAGACCACAACTCACTTCCCCTTATGCTCGGTCCAGGCCCACCGGTAAAGGTTCCGCGTGTCCACGTAGCGGCCGTCGCCCGACGTGCTGCCCAGCACCACCACGAGCAAGTGATCGCTGGCGTACTTGCCGCTCGACACGAGGCACGCGCCGGCCGCGGCTGTGGTGCCGGTCTTCACGCCCTCGTAGCCTTCGATCTCCAAGAGCCTGTTCGTGTTGTTCCAGGTCACGTCGCGTTTCTTCCCGTCCGCGTCGGTCACCGAACACTTGTGACGCCGCGTCGAGACGTATTTCGCGAACGTCGGGTTCTTCAGTGCCGCGAACGCGAGCGTGAGTAGATCGCGGGCGCTCGCGGTGTTGTTGCCCAAGCCATGCGGGTCGAGGTACTTCGTCTCCTGCATCTTGAGCGCCTTCGCGGCCCGGTTCATCTCGGCGACGAACCTCGCCACGTCGTCCTTGCCCTCGCCCTTCAATCGCCCGCCGAAGTGCTCGGCAAACGCGGTCGCGGCGTCGTTGCCGGACGGCAGCAGCAGACCGAATAGCAGGTCGCGCACGGTCACCTTGTCACCAACCTTCAGGTCGGACGTGCTGCCGGTCGTCTTGTCGGCGCGATCGGAGAAGGTCATCACCTCGTCGAGCACCTTCGCGTCTTCGGCCGCGAGTGTCAGCACGATGTACGCGGTCATGATCTTGGTGGTACTCGCGATCGCGAGCGGCTCGGCGCCTTTCGATTCCCACAGCAGTTTCCCGGTCTTGCCGTCGGCGATGGCCCACGCTTTCGCGCTGACGATCGGCGGGCCATCGAGTTTCTCCGCGGCCGCCTTCGCCGGCAGCGCCTTCTCTTCCGGCGGTTGTGCGTGGCTAAACGCGAATGGCAACGCGAGAATCAGAAGCGCGAACGGTTGGAACCATCGGAGCATGATCGTCCTCCAAGTGGAACGCGGGCATGTAACATCCGGCACAAGTCCCGCAGACGTGCGAGACCACACGCGGCTATCATCGTGTCTGTCTTGAGCAACGACGCTACATTTCCTGCCCCGTGGGGCACTTTTTGGAGAGTTCCGATGAAGAAGTGGCTGTTGGTGGCCCCGGTCGCGGGCGCGCTTGGCATCGTGGCGGGCGTCGGCGCGGACAGGTTCCTGGGCGCTGCGGGCGAAGCGAAACAAGATCTGAAGCCCGCGACCACACTCCCGCTGACGCGTGTGGTGCTGTTTAACAGCGGCGTCGGGTACTTCTCACGCTCCGGCGAGGTGGACGGCGACGCTCGCGTTGACCTCACGTTCCCGGAATCGGACATCAACGACCTGCTCAAGAGCATGGTCCTCGAAGACTTCAGCAAGACCGGACGCATCTCCGCTGTCAGCTATGACTCACGCGAGCCGATCGCACGGACCCTGTCCTCCTTCGCGATCAACCTGAACAACAATCCGACCTTCGCGGGCATCGTGTCGCAGATGCGCGGCGAGCGCATCGAAGTGGCGATCAGCGCGACTGCGGCGAACCAGCCCGGCAAACTCACCGGCACGATTGTCGGCGTCGAGAAGCAGAAGGTTGCCGTGGGCGCCGCCACGGTCGAAGTGGAAGTGCTGAACATGTGGTGCGCGGAAGGCATGCGAGCCGTCAAGATGTCTGACATCCAGAGCCTCCGGTTCTCGAACCCGGTCATCGAGTCGGAGTTCCGCCGCGCGCTCGAAGTGTTGGCGCAGTCGCACGACAACCAGAAGAAGGCGGTTCAGTTGCACTTCTCGGGTGAAGGCAAGCGCAAGGTTCAGGTCGGTTACGTCATCGAAGCGCCGATCTGGAAAACGAGCTACCGCCTGTTGATGGCGGAGAAGGAGAAGCCGTATCTGCAAGGGTGGGCGATGGTCGAGAACCCGACCGACGAGGACTGGAACGGCGTCAAGATGGCGCTCGTCAGCGGGCGTCCGATCTCGTTCAAGATGGACCTCTACAACCCCCTCTATATCAACCGTCCGACTGTGGAGCCAGAGTTGTTCGCGTCGCTGCGGCCCGTGACGTATCGCGGTGACATGAGCGGGCGCGAGAAGTTCTTCGGGTACGGTATGCGCGACGCCGAGAACATGGGACCGCTCGTCACCCCCGACGACCCAGCCGCGGTCACCCTCGGTCGGAGCGGGGCCACGAAGTCGCGGCTCTTGAAGGAGGGTGGCGGCCAACCGGCACCGGATTCCGCGCTCTTGGGCGGCGCAACCAAAACACCCAGCCTGGGATTCTACGCTCGCGACACGGCTGCGGAACTGGCGCAGCGCCTCGGCACAGGCAGCGTGCAGAACGCCGCGACCGCGGGCGCGCTGGGTGACTTCTACCAGTACACGATCGACCACCCCGTTACACTGCCCCGCCAGAAGAGCGCGATGCTTCCCGTCGTGGGCAAGGATATCGAGGGGACACGCGTCTCGATTTACAACGTGAACGTGCAAGCCAAGCACCCGCTGTTGGGCTTGCGTTTCAAGAACACATCGGGCGCGCACTTGAACCAGGGTCCGATGACGGTGTTCGAGGGCAGCGTCTACGCAGGCGACACCCGCGTGTTGGACGTGCAACCGAACGAGGAGCGTCTGCTTTCCTACGCGATCGACCTCGGCACCGAAGTCGATCCGAAGGCTGGCGCCGGCAAGCAGAAGATCACTTCGATCAAGGCGGTGAAGGGCATCGTGACGACGGTCACGAAGATCACGGAAGAGACGACGTACAAGGTCGTGAACCGGAGCCAAACGGACCGGACGCTGTTGATCGAGCACCCGAACCGCACGGCGCAGCAGTTCAAGTTCGTGGACACGCCCAAACCGGTCGAGGACACGCCCGAGGTCTTCCGCTTCCAACTCGCGCTCAAAGCTGGTGAGGCCAAGTCCTTCACGGTCAAGGAAGAACGCGACAACACCACAACCATCTCGCTCACCAACGGGGCCGAGAACCAGATCCGCTACTTTATCTCGCTGAGTGAAGCCAGCCCGGGTCTCAAGCAGAAGCTCGAAGCCGCGCTGAAGATCAAGAGTGAGTGGGACGCGACGCTCCGCGAACTGAATCAGGTGGCCGCCGACCTCCAACGTCTGACCATCGATCAGGACCGGATTCGCAAGAACCTGCGCGAAACCCCAAAGGAAGCTGAAGTGTACGCGACCTACCTCAAGAAGCTCTCCGATCAGGAAAAGGAAATCGACGCGCTCACCACAATGCAGAAGGCGCTCGTGGCCGACGAGTTCAAGGCCCGCAAGAAGTACGAAGACTTCCTCACCAACATCAACGATTAGATTGCGTTCAGGACCGGTGTAGCCTCTCAACGAGCCGCGACCGCAAGGGAGCGGTTAACGTTTGCCACTCCCTTGCGGTCGCGGCTCGTCGAATCGCAAACTGTCACTTCAGCGGCTTCGCTTTCGATACGTCGAGCTTCATCGCGTGGACCTGACTGTGCTGACCGACGGCCCACACGACCTTCCGGTTCGGGTCGTACATCAGGCCCATCGAGTTGTTGAACGCACCCCGCTTGCCGATGGGGTCTTCGCCCGCGAGCGGCAGCCCGACCCACGCGTTCTTCGCGCAATCGTAGGCGAGCCACAGCTGAACGCCGTCCACATCCGAGACGCGAGCGCCCACCAGCACCATGTCCGCTTCCGGGATGTACACCGTTTCGCGGCACGGCAGCAGCGCCTTCGCCATCCCTTCGGGCTTCAGCCATGACACTTCAAATGTCTTCAGGTCGTACACCGCGACCTGACCCTTCTTCTCGCCGATGTCGCTGAACATCAATAGGCGGTCGCGCTTGCTGTCGTAACTCATTCCGTGGTGGTCGGCGCTCATCTGCGGCAGTGCGGTTTTGATCTCCTTCGGTAACGGCTTCCAGCCCTTCGTTTCGGGGTTGAGGCGGAACAACCACGCGCTCCTGCCGCTGGTTTGGTTGGCCCACGTCACCGCGCCGTCGGGTGTGCCACAGACCGTGTTCGAGTAGAAGTCCGCGACGAACGGGTTCTTCTCCGGCGACCGCGACCACTTTCCGGTGAGCGGGTCGAAGAAGTACGTCCACTGGTGCGCGGCGAACACGAGGCACTTCAGGTTCGGGTCGTAGCCGGTGGACTTGTACGTGTGGCCGGTCATCCACGGGTTGCCCTTGAAGCTCCATTCCCCGCGCACCTGATCGTTGCTGTAAACGTACTCGATGGGGTATTCCGGCGCGAACGGCAGCGAGTACCGATCCGTTTTCACGTCGTAAACGAATGGCGCGGTACCGCTGTACGCGGAGTGCCCGCCGCTGAACCGGATGATCTTGTCGTTGTGGTAATCGAACACCGCCGAACCCCAGTCCATGTTCATGCCGGGCTTGCGTGGCGTCGGCTGTACGAACCACTCGTTCGCTTTGAGCGTCTTCACGCGATCATCGGTGATGGTGTTGATCGTCGCGGGCAGACCTTCGGTGTACCACTTCGGTTCGTGCGAACCGGTGCGGCGAACCACTTCGCCAGGCCTCACGCCGATGAGTCGTGTCGGGCCTTCATCGCGTTTGCTCGGGTCGAGCGTGCAATACCACGCGTGGTTCTTGGAATCGAGAACCATCACGGTGTCGTTCTCGTCCACCGCCGAGTGGAGAACGGTGTTCGCGTGGACGGTTGGAGCGTCTTTCGCCCACGTCCCGATGAAATCCCATTCATTCTTCGCCACATCGTAGGTCCATGCTTCGAGCGGCATCGGCTTGTACAGTGCCGCGACGTATTCGGTCGTCGAGGTGTAGGTGTAGCCACCGAGAAGGAGAACCTTCTTCGCCTTTGGGAGCCAGAGCATCGCGTGCCCGGCTCGTGGTGAAGGCGAGAACTTCGGTTTCTGTTCGGTCCAAGTTTTCTTCGCGGAGTGGTACACCCACGTGTCGCAAACGAGCTGGTCGAGTTGATCGCCACCGAAGAGAACCGTGACCTTGTTGACCGGGTCGTACACGAGCCGCGAATTGGCGCGCTGCGGAGGTTCGTTCGCGGTTTTTACTTGTTCCCACAACCGCAGTTCGGGCGTGAACGTCCACGTGCCGGGGTCGCCGCGCTCGGTTTGAATATTCCCGCCACCGAAGAGAACGATCTGCTTGGTGTCGCGGTCGTAGCACATCGACGACCACAGCAGCACGCCGCCGAGCGTGCCTTCCGGCCCTGCTCGCCTGCGGAGGTCGGACCACTGTCGCGCCTTCGGTTCGTACTTGAAGGTGTTGTTGCCCGCGGTGAAGTAGAACGCCTGCGTGTCGGGATCGTAGTCGTATTTGCCCCCGAGGGAGAACGTGCCGTAGACGGCCCAGTTCGGGCGTGTGTTGCCGTCGGTGTCGGTGAAGCCCCACGTTTCCCCCTTCCAACTGGGTGCTTTCACGGGGCCGAACTCCGGTCCCCATTTCTCGCCGAAGTCGGGCAGTTCATTCCGCCACTTTGCATCCTTCGTGGGCGTGATGGAAAGCACATCGTACGGTCGTTCCTTGCGGTAATTCGCGATGTCGGTGCGCCCACCGAGAACGAGGAACCGCTTCAGTTCGGGCGAGTATCCGAGCGGCACGTCCCACCGACGGCCTTCGATGGCACCGCCTTCGACCTTTACCCACGTGTTCGGTTCCGCGCTGAACGCGGAAGAAGTGAAGAACAGCACACCGGCGAGAATGAGCATTCGGGGCATGGCAGTGGGGGGGTTGTGGGTTGCGTGTGGAGCGTTGGGGGTGCATCCTACACAAACGGCGAAGCGATGTCTCCCGCCGCTTGCGGCTTCGCGGGCAAGGGCCGGTTTCATGCGTGGCATCTACGGGAACCCGTTCCGCCCTGTCATGTTCTCACCCGCATGGCGCACTGACACCGCGGTGTCACTCGCACGAGGGATGTACGAGTCGCGAGATTTCTCTGCGATGCCGATTCTGGCTGACGCACTTCAGGACACTGGGTGCGACAACGACGACATCCGGAAGCACTGCCGCGGTTCGAACCAGGTCCACGTTCGCGGGTGTTGGGTTGTGGATGTGGTGCTGAGGAGGGAGTAACGAAAACGGCCGAGCTTGGCTCGGCCGCTTGATCTGACTTCGCGGGGTATTGCGGGGTTGGGCTACTTGTTCGGCTTGCCGCCTTTCGTCTCCTTCTTCGTCACGTTGCCGCCAGCGTCGAGCGTGACTCTCGTCTTTCCGCCCTTGCCCTCGATCACTTCAAGTTCAAACATCACCTTGCCGTCGTCGTCATCACGCATGGCCTTCACCACGGTGCCTTGCGTGGCCTTCTCTGTGATGGCGATGGCATCGCTCAGGCTGATTGCCTTGCCGGGTTTGCTGGTCGGTGTGGGCTTGGTCGGCTCGCCCGTGGGCTTTGTGCCGGGCTTGCCCGGTTCGGTGCCCGGTTTCACCCCGGGCTTGCCCGGTTCGGTGCCCGGTTTCACCCCGGGCTTGCCCGGTTCGGTGCCCGGTTTCACCCCGGGCTTGCCCGGTTCGGTGCCCGGTTTCACCCCTGGCTTGCCCGGTTCGGTGCCCGGTTTCACCCCGGGCTTGCCCGGTTCGGTGCCCGGTTTCACCCCTGGCTTGCCCGGCTCTGCGCCGGGCTTGGTCCCTGGCTTTCCCGGCTCCGTGGCCCCCGGCTTCGGCTTGTCGTTCGGCTGGACCGGTTTCGTCGTCACGGTCGGCTTCGGCTTGTCGTCCGGTTTCTCGGTCAACTGAAGGAGTTGCTTCAGCACGTCGGGCGGGAGCTTGCTGGCGTCGATCTGTATGATGATCGTCTTGGCCGGCTCTGCGGCCGGCTGCGACTTGGTGGGCTTTTCGGGCTTCTTGTCTTCGGCACGCGCGGTTGGCGTGCCGACGAATCCGACACCCAACGCGACTACGAACAAGACACGACACATTGCGAGCATGAACAACTCCTGTGAAAGGAACGGACTCCGGGCACGATGTAATGCCCGGAGCAACCGAAACGGGTCCAGTATTTTCGCGGCCTGCTTGGCTCTCACTGCGGCAGCGGCACTTTCAATTCGCCTGCCGCTTTCGCGATCAGTTCCCACGTGCCGTCCGGCACCGGGATGCCCGACACAAGACGCTTCTCCTTGGTCACCCGTTCGGGGTCGCCGGGAAGCGTGATTGGCCCCGCGCCTGCCACTGTGGGACAGGAGCGGACATAGGTCGTCAGCCCGTCGGTTTCCTTGAGGAAGTGATCCACTCCTCCGAAGAGCGCAGGGGAGAACAGCACGAACACGGCCGCGTTGCCCTGACCCGCGAGCGGGAACGTTGGGTTGCTGCACGACCCGCCCGACAGGCCGCCGCACAGCAGATCGAGCAGAAGCCCCAGGCCGAACCCCTTGTACGCTTGCGTGCCGCCGAACGGGATCAGGTTGCCGCGCGGCTCGCTGTAGAGTACACCGGGGTCGTTCGTCGGCGCGCCGGTGTGGTCGATAAGCCAGCCGTCTGGTGCCGGTTCCTTCTTCTGGAACTGCGCGCGAACTTTCCCTTCCGCCGCGGCGCTTGTGCCGAAGTCGATGACCACGGGTGCGCCGGAAGTTGGAGCGCCCATGCAGATCGGGTTGGTGCTGATGCGGCCTTCGGTGCCACCCGGCGGCGCGACCCGGCGCCCGGAGCCGTGCGAGTTCACTGCGGCGAACATCGCCATGTTTTCCTTCGCTGCGAACTCCGCGTATTCACCGAGCCGCCCGGTGTGCCCGCAGTTCCGCAGCGTGCCGGCCGCGATCCCCAGTGCCTTCGCCTTCGGGAGCAACTTGTCGAGCAAGCGGTACGTTTGAACCTGCCCCAGTCCCCAACCCGCGTCCGCCGCGACGACCGCCGGCGTTTCGGAAATCACCGCGAGCGGTGCGCCTGCCTTGTAAGTGCCTTTGCGCAAGAAGTCGAGGTACTGCGGCACGCGCATCACACCGTGTGAGTCGTGCCCGCACAGGTTCGCGTCCACAAGGCTCCGCGAAACCACGTTCGCGTCGGCCGTGGGCACGCCCACCGCCTCGAACATCGCCTGTGCGAGCGCGGTGAGTTTGGAAGGTGAGAAAGTTGGCATCGGATGTTCCGTGAATTCGGGGTCGGAGGCAGAGTACAATCACCCCCGCACAACCTCATCTTAGAAGCAGGGGGCGCATAATGGCTTTTGAAGTACGCACGTCTCAGGGCAATGCTGGCGACCGCGGCGGCGAGATTTACGAACTCATCAACGACACGGGCACGGTCCGCGCCGAAGTCTGGCCGCAGTGGGGCTTCAACTGCCTCAAGTGGCAGGTGAAGCAAGAAGACAACCGCTGGGCAGACATCCTGTTCCACATGCCGGACTGGGAAACAAACCCGGTTCCAACGCGGAGCGGGCATCCCATCTTGTTCCCGTTCCCGGGGCGGTTGCGCGACGGGCGTTTCACGTTTGAAGGCAAGACGTATCAGCTTCCGTTGAACGAATCGAGCAAGCTCCACGCGATCCACGGGTTCACGCCGCGGAATAAGTGGCGCGTCACCGACTGGAAAGGCGATGCGGATTTCGCGTTCGTCACCGGGGAGTTCAACCTCGCGAAGGACTTGCCTGAAGCGATCCCGCTCTGGCCGTCAGACTTCGCGTTTAGCGTGACTTATCGGCTCTACTCGAACAAACTGCGTGTCGATGCACGTGTGGAGAATGTTGGCACCGGACCGCTGCCGTTTGGGCTTGGCTACCACGGATACTTCCGGTTGCCCGGCATGAACACGCCAGACGTTAGCGATTGCGTGCTTCAAGCTAACGTGAAGCAAGTCTGGGACGTCGATTCTGGCAACCTGCCTACGGGCTGGCGGAAGGAACTGCCGGCGGAACTCGACTTCCGCAAACCGCGAGCGGTGGGAAGTACCGCGCTCGACCACGTCTTCAATGGTGTGACCGGCGACGAAACCCGCAACAGCGGCTTCATCGAAGTCGCCACACTCGCCCACCCGAATGCACACGGGAAATTACGCGTGCTCGCCGACACGTCATTCCGCGACCTCGTGCTGTTCACGCCGGCGCATAGATACGCAGTCGCGATCGAGCCGTACAGTTGCTCTGCCGATGCTTCAAACCTCCAGGCGCGCGGCATCGATAGCGGCTGGCGCGTTATCCCACCGGGCGGAACGTGGGAAAGTGCGGTCGAGTACCGGTGGGAACCGAACGAGTTGTGATGCGACCGTGGCGCTGGAAGCATTTGCCGCGAGGCCGAACGCATCCTACCATTGCGTGCTTTGTGGCACGCCTGGCGGGGGTATGCGGATGGTTGGGACGACCGCGCTAGGGAAATACCGGTTGCTCCGCTCGCTCGGCACCGGCAGCACCGCCGAAGTGTTCCTGGCCCACCCGCTGAAATTCCCCGACTACCCCGTTGTGGTGAAACGCATTCACGACACCGTCAGCGAACATCCGAAGTTCCGCCAGTTCTTCGAGGCGGAAGTTCGGTCGATGGCGAACTTCAACCATCCTTACGCGGTGCGGCTCCTCGAAGCCGCCGTCGATGACCCGATTGGCCCATGCCTCGTGATGGAGTACGTGCCCGGCATCACGCTCGAAGAATTTCTCGCCCGGCACCGCAGTCTGCAGCCGGAACGCGTCGGCAGGTTGCTCGGCTATCTTTGCCACACGTTGCAAGCGGCTCACGACGCGGGTATCTATCACCGCGATCTGAAACCCGCGAACCTCATGGTGCTGCACGCGGACACGGACCGAGAATCACTGAAGGTGATGGACTTTGGGTTCGCCGGATTCGCCTCGAAGCCGCACATCCAACTCGCCGAACTCACCGGGCACGGGCCGATCTACGCCATCGGCACGCCCCGCTACGTCAGCCCAGAGATGATCCGCGGCGACCGAGTAGACTCACGCAGCGATCTCTACTCGGTCGGCGTCATCCTCTACGAACTGCTCACCGGCAGGCTGCCATTCAGTTACGCCGTTCAGGACAAACTGCTCGCGGCGCACATCAACGAATCGCCCCCGCGGTTCTCGCGCATCGGGTGCGGGTTCATCACCCCGGCGCTGGAAGGGGTGGTTCAACTTGCACTTTCGAAGTACCCGAACGAGCGCCATCAGTCCGCGCAGGAACTCGCGGTCATGTTCGGCCACGCGCTCGGAGAAAACCACTGGGAAGCCACGATGCCGGAAGGATGGGAGTCGAGGGCGTTGAAGACACGCGCGCCCGAACCCGCGCCCGCAGGGCGAGCGCCGGCCGACCCGTTCCACGTGACCTACGTGTTCGAGGCGTTCCTGCCGGAACGCCTGGCCGCGGCTAAACTTCGTGGGTTCGTCGAAGACTATGGTGGTCAGGTAGTCACGAGCGAACCGGGTGTGATTCGCATGCAACTCGGTCTCCCCGACGGTTACAAGGAGGCGAGCCAGGGGAGCGGTATCTTCGGCTGGTTCGCGGCTCGGCGACCGTCAGTCCCGCAGGGCCATGAGCCAATTGAACTTGAACTCCAGATGGACAAGCCCGACCCCGGACAGCCGCGCCTCTGCGTGGTTGCGGCGTTCCGGCCGATCAAGGATTACCCGCCGAAAGACCAGCGTCAGTGGCACGACCGCTGCGACAAACTTCATCTGGCATTGCGGCAATACCTGGGAGCGTGAGAGGTGCGGAGAAACCGTATCATATCTAGATGAACCCCGTAACTGCCCCGATTCCCGTTGTCACGCTGAAGATTGAACGGCGGTCGTCGCACCCGTGGGTCTTCCAGAAGATGGTCGAGAAGCCACACACGCGGATCGCGCCCGGTAGCGTCGTGGACATTCACGACAAGAACGGGATCTGGGTCGCACGCGGTTTCTACAACGGACACTCTCGCATCACCCTTCGCGTTCTGACCACCAGGCAAGACGAACCCGTTGACGCGGAGTTCTTCGCACGGAGACTCGACGCGGCGGTCGCATTTCGGCGCGAGGCGTTAAAGCTTGACGAAGTCACGAACGCCTACCGACTCGTTCACTCCGAAGCCGATGGCCTCAGCGGCCTTGTGGTGGATAGGTTCGGTGACACAATCGTGTTGGAGTTCTTCTCGGCCGGGATGTACAAGCAGCGCACCGCGATCATGGACGCCCTTCGTGTTTACTACCCCGCTGCGCGGTTCTACTACTTCGCGGAGGAGCACGTCGGTAAGCAGGAATCGTTCGACTGCCGCCCACCGGAGCCGCCGCCGCCGGACACCATCACCGAACACGGGCTGAAGTTTCGCGTCGCGCCCGGCAGCAAGCATAAGACCGGATTCTTCGTTGATCAGCGCGACAACCGCAAAACGCTCTCCGAATTCTGCGCGGGTAAGCGGGTGCTGGACATCTGCTGCAACACGGGCGGCTTCGGCGTGTACGCGAAGGCGAAAGGTGGCGCCTCCGAGGTTGTGGGTCTAGACCTCGACGAGCAGGCACTCGACATGGCGAAGCAGAACGCGAAGCTCAACAACGCGCAGATTCGCTACGTGCAGGCAGACCTGTTCGCGTGGCTCCGCGACATCATCCCAAACGGCGAACGGTTCGATACGGTGGTGCTCGACCCGGCGAAGCTCACCCGCGACCGCGAAGACGTGGAATCGGCACTGAAGAAATATTGTGACATGAACCGGCTCGCGCTTCACGTGGTGAAGCCCGGCGGCGTCCTGCTCACGTGTTCCTGCACGGGGCTGGTGAGTGAAGGTGACTTCCTCGAATCGATCCGCCGCGCCGCGTGGCAGGCACAGCGCACGATTCAGGTGTTCAAGATCACCGGTGCCGGCGCGGACCACCCCTTCTTGCTGCACGTGCCCGAAGGCCGCTACCTGAAGGCGGTATTCTGCCGTGTGGAATGAGCAATTCGCGAGAACCAGTTTTCCACCGCTCACATCCGTCCAACGTCACCTTCGCCATACCGTCGGGGCTTACACGCAACTCTCCCTGTGCGAGAACACACCGGCGACGGCGACCTCGGTGAAGTCATCGCAGCATTGCGGGAGGCGAACCTCGCTCGCAAGGGCGGGGTTCGCCTCGACCCGCTCGCCAAATCCCGGCGCACCTCCTACCCCAACGGAGACACCCCACGCCGAGGCTCCCGCATGGCCATGCCCACACTCCCGCGAACGTCCGGTATCCTGCTCCACCCTACGAGCCTGCCGGGGCCATTCGGGATCGGCGATCTCGGTCCGATCGCGTATCGGTGGGTCGAAACGCTGGCTGCGATGAAACAATCGTGGTGGCAGGTACTCCCGCTCGGGCCGACCGGGGCCGGAGACTCGCCGTATCAATCGCTCTCCGCGTTCGCAGGGAACGTCAACCTGCTCAGCCCCGAACTGCTTCGACAGGAAGGTTTGGTGAACGCCGACCTGTGGGCGCACGACCACTTCGCGGACGGCGACGTCCAGTTCGATCGCGTTATGCCGTTCAAAGTGAAACTGCTCCGCGCCGCGTGGGACGGATTCCGCGCCGGGAAGGCTCCGCATCTCAAGCACGACTTCGAGAGCTACTGCAGGGCCGAGGCCGCGTGGCTCGACGGCTTTGCGCTGTTCGTCGCGATTCGCGCAGCACTCGGTAACACGGGCCTGCTCATGTGGCCGCCGGACCTGCTCCGCCGGAACTCGGTCGCGCTCGCGGAACTGGAGAAGCAGATCGCGGGCGAGGTTCTGCTGCACAAGTTCGGGCAGTTCCTCTTCGACAAGCAGTGGGGTGAACTGAAGAAGTTCGCAGCGGACCGCGGTGTGAAAATTATTGGCGACGCGCCCATATTCGTCGCGCTCGACTCCGCCGACGTGTGGATGCACCCGGACGAGTTTCTACTCGACCCGGACCGCAAGCCGATTGTTGTAGCCGGAGTACCGCCGGACTACTTCTCGGAAGACGGTCAGTACTGGGGCAACCCGATCTACGACTGGGACCGGATGGAGGCGACCGGCTATTCGTGGTGGTGCGCTCGCGTGCTGCGCCAGTTGAAGCAGGTCGATCTGATACGCCTCGATCACTTCCGCGGGTTCTGTCAAGCGTGGCACATCCCCGCGACGGAACTCACCGCGCGTGTCGGCAAGTGGGTCAACGGTCCTGGACTGAAGTTGTTCGAGCAACTCCGCACGTCGCTGGGCGGTCTACCGCTCATCGCCGAAGACCTGGGCGTGATTACGCCCGATGTGGAAGAACTGCGAGACACGCTCGCGCTGCCTGGGATGCGCGTGATCCAGTTCGCGCTTGAAGGGCCGGTCAGCCTGCACTGGCCGCACAACTTCGTGCTGAACAGTGCGGTCTACACCGGCACGCACGACAACGACACCGTTCACGGTTGGTTCGCCACGCTCAACGAACGCGACCGGAACTACCTCGTGCTGACGTTCGGGAAGCCGATTGGCGATGTGGCGTGGGACATGATCCGCGCCGCGTGGTCGTCGGTCGCGTCCGTTGCGATCGCTCCACTTCAGGATGTGTTGAGCATGGGCAGCGACGCACGGATGAACAAACCGGGCATCGCGACCGGGAACTGGCGCTGGCGGTTCAGGCTCGATCAGTTCCGCCCGGAGACGATCCAGCGCCTCGGCGATCTCACGACGCTCTACAATCGCGTGCCAAGAGAGGCGAAACGCCCCCAGTAACGGTCACGCACCGTCGCCGTACTCGTCTTTCCACTCCTCGTACCATGCCATCTGAATCGCTTCGAGGAGTTTCTCGTTCGACTCGTTCGGCTTGCCGGTGAAGCCTTCGAGGTTCAGCACGTGCTTGTGCAGGTCTGTGAATCGCACCGTGAGCGGGTTGATGGTGTCGAACTGATCGAACAGCGATTCACCGATCGCGCGTGCGTCGTGCCACATCATGGGGTATTTCTCGCCGCCGATTGCGGCTTCGCGACCGGTCGCGAAGCCGCAATCGGCAAGACAGTCAGGCCAGGATCACAACTTGTTTGGGTCCAGGTCGTCTTCGTTGCTCCCCCCGAGCGATTGGCGAAGCACCTCGTTCATCATCAGTGTCGCAAGGTGGTTGGTCGCACCGCCGAAGGCATCGAGGGCGCGCTGGAGTGCGTCCAATTCGGAACTCGCGAGCGCACCTCGCAGTGTTGTCGTCGCGGAACTGATTGCATCACGCTGTGCCTTGGTGAGCATGTCACCGGCTTGCGAGAGTGCCTTCTCGGTGTGGCGTAGGTCGTTCTCGCCCTTGTTCCGCAGTTCGATCAGACGCCGCGCTGTGAAGTCCTCTTGCGCGTTCTCGATGCTGTCGTTCACGAGTTGATCGACTTCCGCGGTCGTGAGACCGTGAGCCGGTTGCACCGTTACCTGGGCCTGCGCACCGCTTCGCAGTTCCTTCGCGCTCACGGTGAGGATGCCGTCCTGGTTCACGAGGAACGTGACATCGACCTGCGCGAACTGAGCCGGCATCGGCGGGATTCCCGACAGCTTGAACGTGCCCAGGAAGCGGCAGTCCTTCGTGAGTTCGCGTTCGCCCTGGTAGATGTTCAGGAGGATCGCCGTCTGGTTTTCGGCCCCGGTGGTGTACCGCGTCGTGGCGCGCGCGGGCACGGTGGTGTTGCGGTGAATGAGCTTGTCGACAACACCGCCGAGCGTCTCCAGGCCGAGCGACAACGGCACCACGTCGAGCAGCAGCATGTCGCGTCGGCCGCTTGTGAGGATGTCCGCTTGCACTGCGGCGCCCAGTGCGACGACTTCGTCCGGGTTCAACCCGGTGTGTGGCGTCTTGCCAAAGAACTCACCGACCCGCTTTCGTACGTAAGGGATTCGGGTCGAACCGCCCACCAGTACTACCTCATCGACTTGCGACGGCGTGAGCTTCGCGTCACGAAGGGCGGCCTTGCACCGGTCGAGGCTTCGCTCGATCAGCGGTCGAATCAGTTCCTCGAACTCCGCGCGCGTCACGACCCGAAGGAACTTCACCCCGCGTGAAGCGATCGCCACGTTCAACTCGGCGGACTCGTTTGCGCTCAGCGCGATTTTCGCGCGCTCGGCCGCGTCGCGGAGGTGCTGGAGTAGCTCCGCGTCCCGCGTTGCGAGGTCGACGCCCATCTCCTTCGCGGCGGCTTGCATCAGCAACCGGTCGAAGTCGTCGCCGCCGAGGTAGGTATCGCCGTTGGTCGCGAGAACCTTGAAGACGCCGTCCGCGAGCGACAGCACCGAGCAATCGAACGTGCCACCGCCGAGGTCATATACCGCAACCGTGCCGGCCCCGCGACGGTCGAGGCCATACGCGAGCGCCGCGGCGGTCGGCTCGTTCACGATCCGCAGGACGTCCAACCCCGCGATTCGCCCTGCGTCGCGCGTGGCCTGTCGCTGAGAGTCGTCGAAGTACGCGGGTACGGTGATGACCGCTTTCGTTGGGTTGCCGGCCCGCTTGCGAACTTCCTTCAGGATGAGCGCGGAAAGCTCCTCTGGCGTGTATTCGCTCCCGCCGATGTTGACGTGCAGCACCTTCCGACCGTCGGCGACTTCGCGTTCGAGAATCTGGTGCGGGATGAGTTCGAGTTCTTTCTTCAGATCCGCGAGCGTGCGGCCCATGAGTCGCTTTACGCTGAAGATGGTGTGGCTCGGGTCGGAGAGCGCCCGCTCCTTCGCGGCGCTTCCCACTAGCACGGAGCCGTCGTCATGGAAGCTGATGCAACTCGGCACGAGCGCGATGCCAGAAGGGTCGCGAACCACGTGCGGGCGCCCATTCTCGACGAACGCGGCGAGGCTGAAGGTGGTTCCCAGGTCGATACCGACAACGGACGGAGTAGTCATACCTTCGGCATTTGACTTTGGAGGAGTTCTTGGAGTTCGACGGCGAAGGAGACACCGCCTGCACCGCCGTGGAGGGCGTGCAGGAACAGTTCCTAGTGGATCACATCGTCGTCGGGGAGGTCAGGTCGCGCGACCAGATCAAAGAGCAAGTGCATGAGTTGCACATGCTCTGCCTTCGCGAGTGCGCGGTTCGCGGGCAGCAGTTCGGCGACGGACACGGGAATGTCTCCGAAGAGGGCCGGGCAATATCAGGGCGTCGGCGGTTCGTGCTTCTCGATTAGCGTCTTGATTTCGCCGAGCCGGTCGTAGAGCGCGAAACCGAGGAGAATCAACTCGACGTAGACACGAACCAGCAACAGGTAGAGCGGGATCCCGATAAAGACGATACCGAACGCGGTCAAGATGCCCGCCGTGGTCCCGGAAACGACAGAGATGAGTGCGAAGACCAGACCGCCGCCGACGATCACGAGGACCAACAGCCAGAAAATTAACTTGACGAAGAGCGGGGCAATGAACTCCTTGAAGAAGAGGAAATCGACGACGATGTTACCCTTCCGCTTGGGCTTGCGCCGTGGAGAGCTGTTGTAGTCATCGTCCTCAAACTTCTCCTCCTCTTCCTCGTCGCGCGGCCGCTTGGCCGGCTTCGCGGCCTTGGCCGGCTTGGTCCCCTTCGCGGGCTTACGCTCCTCTTGCTCGTCCCCGCCGCCCGCGTCGAAGTCGAACGCCGCTGCGGGCGCGGCAGGCGGTGTCGCCTTGGCGGGCGGTGATTTGGTCGGCGGGTTCTGGTAGTCGAGCCCCTCGTCCGTCACGACGACCGGGGTGCTGCAGTTCTTACACGTGAACTTGCGGCCGATGGCCGCGGCGCTCACGTTGTACGCGGTATCGCACTTGGGACAGGTGTTCTTCATGGGGAACTCCAAGGTGGTGGATGAGGGAGTGGGCGTGGAGGGACTCGAACCCCCGACTTCCTCCTTGTAAGGGAGGCACTCTAACCGCTGAGTTACACGCCCGTCATTTTCAGCTGATCGCGTGCGTGCCGTGCGTCACCGCGCCGCCGGCACGGAGCGCGGCCGCGACCAGTGTCGCCTCCGTCAGCTCGGCTTCCGTCGCGCCGGCTGCCTTTGCCTTCTTCACGTGCGCCTCGATACAGTACGGGCATTGCGTCGTTACCGCGATCGCGACCGCGATCAGTTCCTTGACCTTCAACGACAGTGCGCCTTCCTTGAACACGGCCGCGTTCAATGCGTCAAACGCGGCCATGCCCTCGGGGGCCAGTGCCCGCATCGATTTGATCTTCTTCATGTTCGCCGCGTCGTACATGATCGCTTCCTGTTAGTTGGTGTGGAGGTCACGGACGAGACCGCGAACGTACTTGGCCGCGTTCAACAGACCCCGGACGCGGACTCGGAGGTTCGCCCGTTGCGCGTCTCCGGGCGAAAGTGCTGCGAGTTGCTCGAACATAGCCGCCGCGTTACTGATCAAGCTGTCGAATCGGTCGCTGAAAACCCGTTCCAAGCGATCCGTCTCGCTCGCGTTCTCGCGAGCTGATTCGATCTCCTCGCGAGCGTCGAGCATTTCCGCGAGGAACGCGGGCGGAACCTGCTTGTGTTCCGCAGCGCTCGGCCCGCCTTCCAGAGCGAGCAGGTGTTCGGCACGGGAGAACGCGTCGCGGAGGGTGTTGTACGCCTCGTTGACCGCTGCTGACAGCTCCAGACTGGCGTTTAGATCGGCCGACGAACCCGTGAGGTGGAAATCGGGGTGGACCGCGCGTGACCGCGCGAGGTACGCCCGCTCCAGCTCGGCCGCGTCAATAGTAAACCGCCTCGGAAGGCCGAGGCGGTGGAAGCAGTCAGTCATCAGTGACGAGCGACGAGTGGGGAGTTCCGAACCAGAAGAATGCCGTGCCTTCTCTCGTGACTCGGAACTTGCGACTCGGCACTTTCCCTTACATCGAGTACGAACTACCGCAACCGCAGGTGCTCTTGGCTTGCGGGTTCGAGATCGTGAAGCCGCGTTTGTTGAGGTCGTCGTGGAAGTCCACGGTAGCGCCGTTGAGGTACAGCAGCGAGCGCTTGTCTACGACGACTTCGATGCCAAAGAACTCGAACTTGTGGTCGGACTTCTCGTCGTACTTGGCATCGAGGTCGAGTTTGTTCTGGAACCCGCTGCAGCCGCCACCCTGCACGCGGACGCGGAGGTACAGTGTGCCGCCGGCTTCAATCTCCCCGCGCTGAGTCATGTCGGCGATGTGCCGCTTGACTTCGAGTGCGGCCTTCTCAGTCACGACGACGGGCGGCGGACCGGCGGGTGCCGTGTTGAGGCCCAGCGTCTGCGGTTCGGCTGCAACAGCGGTGGACATGGGATTCACCTTTCGTTCGAGTGTGGTAGAGGCTGGTTCGTGTCAGGAAGTATACAGCAGCGGGGCTGTCAGATTACACCCCGGCCGGCTCGGGTTTCGCGATTTTCTCGGTGGTCTCGCCGATCGTCTCGTCGACGTCCTGCTTCTCTTGGTAGTTCTTCAGCGCCGCCTTGATCGCGTCTTCGGCAAGAACGGAGCAGTGAACCTTGACCGGCGGCAGCGCGAGTTCCTCGACGATCTCGGTGTTCTTGATCGCGAGCGCCTCGTCCACCGTCTTACCCTTGAGCCATTCGGTTGCAAGGCTGCTCGATGCGATCGCCGAACCGCACCCGAAGGTCTTGAACCGCGCGTCTTCGATGACGCCTGTGTCAGGGTTCACCTTGATCTGGAGCTTCATCACGTCGCCGCACTCCGGCGCGCCAACGAGGCCTGTGCCCACGGTTGGATCCTTCGCGTCGAAGCTCCCAACGTTCCGCGGGTTGTTGTAATGGTCGAGTACCTTATCGCTGTATGGCATGGTTGTTCTCCACCTATTTAGATGCTGCTGGTGTTTGGGTTCCGGCCCACTCGTCGCAACGAGTGGGCGTGGCGCGTGGTTAGTGACTCGCCCACTCGATCTTCTTGATGTCGATACCTGCTTGCACCATCTCGTAGAGCGGGGACATCTCGCGCAGGCGGTTCACCTCGCGCACAACCAACTCGATGACGAAGTCCACCTCCGCCTCGGTGTTGAACCGGCCCAGCCCGAACCGGATGCTGCTGTGTGCGAGTTCGTCGCCGACGCCCAGCGCCCGCAGCACGTAACTCGGTTCGAGGCTTGCGCTCGTGCAGGCCGAACCGCTCGAAACCGCCACATCCTTGATGCCCATCATCAAGCCTTCGCCCTCGACGTAGGCGAAACTGATGTTCGCGTTACCGGGGAGACGCTCGGTCGGGTGCCCGTTCAGGTACGATTCCGGCAGCTTCGACATGATGCCTTCGCGGAGTCGCTCGCGGAGTTTGTAGGTGTGTGCTACCTCTGTCGCCATCTCGTTCTTCGCGATTTCGCACGCGACCCCGAGGCCGACGATCAGCGGAACCGGTAGCGTGCCGGAACGCATGCCGCGTTCGTGGCCACCGCCGTCGATCTGCGGTTCCAACCGTACCCGCGGGTCTTTCTTGCGGACATACAGCGCGCCGAGGCCCTTTGGCCCGTAAATCTTGTGCCCGGACAGGCTCAACAGATCGACGCCCATGTCTTCGACGTCAAGCGGAACCTTACCGACCGCCTGCACCGCGTCCGTGTGGAAGAGCACGCCTTTTTCTTTACACAACTTACCGATGTCGCGGATTGGTTGCAGGCTGCCGATCTCGTTGTTCGCGGCCATGATCGACACGAGAATCGTCTTGTCAGTGAGCGCCTCACGGATCTGCTCCGCGTGAACCTGGCCGAACTTATCGACCGGGAGGTACGTGACCTGGAAACCGTCGCGTTCGAGGCGCTTGCAGGTGTCGAGCGTCGCCTTGTGCTCGGTCGCCTGCGTGACGACGTGGTTCCCCTTTTTCTTGTACATCGCGGCGACGCCCTTGATCGCCAGGTTGCTGCTCTCGGTTGCGCCGCTCGTGAAGATCACTTCCTTCGCGCTCGCGCCGATGATGCCTGCAATCTGCCCGCGTGCGGCCTCGCCGGCTTCTTCCGCAGCCCAGCCGAACGGGTGGTTCCGGCTCGCGGCGTTCCCGTACTTCTCAGTGAAGTAGGGCAGCATCGCCTCCACCACTCGCGGATCGGTGCGGGTGGTCGCGTTGTTGTCCATGTAGATTGGCATCTGCGTCATAATCGTATCCGAGTTCTGGTGGCTACTCTCAAGAATCAACCGTTACGCGGGGAACACCTCAACACTGCTCGACAAGCCGCATCCGCTCGCGGCGAGAACTGGAAGGGCGTGCAAACCAGACGGACGCGCCTTCGGGTCGAACAACTCCACGAGCATGACCCCACGAAGCACACCCATTAGCCGCTGATGCACTTCTGCCATCGGCCCTTTCACGGTGCATGAAGAGGAGTGCGAGCAAGCGTCCGCGTCGGATCCGGTGTCGGTATGTTGGTTACACACCGTGAGTTGGAACCCGTCTTCCACCGTTTCGAGCAACTCCGCGAGGCTGATTGTGGAGGCATCACGGGCGAGGGCGTACCCACCCTTCACTCCGCGATGGCTCGCCACGAACCCGTTCTGACACAATTCCTTGAGGATGTTCGCGACGAACGAGCGACTCAGGCCGAACTGCTCCGCGATCGCGCGAGCGGTCCCGCCTTCCTTCCGTTGGTACAGGAATGAAAGGATAAGGAGGGCATAATCGGCCTTGCGACTCATCAGCGTCACGGCTCGCCCTCGCCTATCGGAACAAGTGTTTGCGGAATCAGTACTCCCGCTATTCCATTTGTAGCCACAGATGCGTACCTGACAAGTACTATTTCTCTGAAGGCCGCACTTTACGCGGTTTCGCGATGCTGCTAGTGTCGCGCCGCCGTTGGCCTCTTCACGGCACAGACAGGAATGTCTGCGCCACGAAAACTCGGAAGGTCCGCATGGATGTGGTGCATCGCGCTGGCTTGAGTCTCGTGATCCCCGCGTTCAACGAGGCCGCGGTGATCAGCCGTGCGGTCGCGGAAGCAGAGACGGCACTCGCCGCGCACTTCGAGCAGTTCGAGATTCTCGTTGTCGATGACGGCAGTTCCGACGGCACCGCGGCGGAAGTACGCCGCGTGCTGTCATGCGCTCCTCACACGCGGCTGCTCCAGCACGAGGTCAATCGCGGGTACGGGGCCGCGCTTCGCACCGGTTTTGAAGCAGCGCGATTTGCGTTGGTCGCGTTCACCGACGCCGATTGTCAGTTCGACCTTA
The DNA here is from genome assembly GCA_005772955.1 of Planctomycetia bacterium. Classification (GTDB taxonomy): domain Bacteria; phylum Planctomycetota; class Planctomycetia; order Gemmatales; family Gemmataceae; genus Gemmata. The sequence continues at coordinate 56,052 of SXID01000027.1, read as the reverse complement.
CCGACCTGGCGAAGCTCACGCGACTTGCGGACGAAGCGCCGGTTGTCGTGGGCTATCGCGCCGACCGGAAAGACCCGTGGCGCCGGCGGTTCCTGTCGTGGGGCTACAACGCGATGGCGCGTACGCTGCTCGGCACGCGGGTACGCGACGTGGATTGCGCGCTTAAGGTGTTCCGCTGCGAGGTGATCGCGGGCTTGATGCCAGAGGCGTGTGGCTTCTTCGTGAACACCGAGATGATGACCCGCGCGCGGCAGTTGGGGTTGGAAGTCGCAGAGGTGCCGGTGACGCACCGCCCGCGTGCCGGCGGCGAGAGTAAGGTGTCGCTGCGCGAAGTGCCGCGCACGGCACGCACGCTATTCGCGTTCTGGTGGCGCGGGGTCGTTCGGGGGTCGAAGCTCGCAGTTACGCCGGCGGTGGTTCAGATGCGGGTGGCGGTTCTGCGAGAAGCTGTTTCACCAGAACATGTGCCTGCTCCTTCGACGCCGCTCGCCCCTCAAGTTGTGCCTCCCGCACGGCATCGAGCAGCCGCTTGAACGCGGGTCCGGGCTTCAATCCAATCGCGATCAGGTCTTCTCCGGTCAGCACAGGTGTGGGGTTCAGTACTCCTGGGGGCGTTTCGCGCAACACGCGTTCGCAGAATTTGACGTGTTCCAAACTACTGTCGCTCGCGAGTGCGATAGCACGGTGCAGCGCGAGTAGTTCGCCTATGCCGGGGTGAACCAGAATAGTCTTGAGTTTGCTCGCGCGCATCGTCGGTGCGTCCGTGAGATACGCAAACTTCTCGACGAGCCAGCACACGCGTACCGTTTCGACGTTCGACAGTTTCAGTCGTATCGCAATGCGCTCCGCGGTTTCCTTGCCGAGAGTGTGCAGCACCGCTGCGAACGCGAGCGGGAAGGAGACGGGAGAACCTACCACCCCTGCCCCCCTCCCTGAAGGGAAGGGGGAGTTTAAAGCCACTCGCGGCGTTGCGAGTATCTCTTCGCGCGCGTTCCGCGAAGCCGCAAGCGGCGAATCTTCCTCCCCCTTCCCTTCAGGGAGGGGGGCAGGGGGGGTAGGTCCGCGAAGCGTCTCGACGACGCGAATCCCGCTCGCCCATGTGCCGAACGTCGCGATCTCAGGCAGGATCGGTGGGATGAGCGACAACTCGCGGAGGTGCTCCAATCCCCGGGCGCGGTTCGGGTGGACGAGCAGTTTCCGCAGTTCCTCAGCGATGCGCTCTGCGGACACAACCTGAATCTGCGCAGCCATTCGCTTCGCGGCGGAGTGTGTCGCGGGGTCGATGGTCATCGCGAATCGTGCCGCCATGCGCGCGGCTCGGAGGATGCGCAGTTTGTCCTCAGTGAATCGCGCGACCGGGTCGCCGATCGCGCGGAGAACCTTTGCGGCAAGGTCGGCGCGGCCGCCGACGTAGTCGATGAGTTCGTTCTTCACAGGGTCGAAGAACATGCCGTTGATGGTGAAGTCACGACGTTGCGAGTCCTCTTCGGGCGAAGAGAACGTGACCGTGTCGGGACGCCGGCCGTCTGTGTAGATTCCGTCGGAGCGGAAACTCGCGACCTCGATCGTGAGCCACTCACCGTCGTTGCCTTTCGGCCCGATCACTTGCACCACGCCGAAGTGAGCGCCGATCTCATTCCGTCGCCGGAACAGCGGGCGGAGTTGCTCCGGGCGTGCGGAAGTCGCAACGTCGTAGTCTTGTGGAGTGAGGCTTAGGAACTCGTCGCGCACGCACCCGCCAGCCCAGAGTGCCGCGTACCCGGCATTTTGGAGCGTACGAACAACATCCAGTGCGAACTCGCGGTCGGTCATGAGGGAGGAAAAAAGCGGCCCGGTCGAAGTAGCCGTTCGACCGGGGCTGGTTCCAAAGCCTTGCTAAGGTTTTGGTGTGCCGTCTCAGGGAGTGTTCACGGTAAACCGGTCGCCGGCGCTTAGCCTGATAACCTCGCGTCATGCGATTTCACTACCCCCACAAGGGTTTGGGCGAGAGCGTGGGGGACCGGATTGAACCGGCATTTCGAGGCTGACGTTTTTCACCGGTCGTTCGATTGAACACCTCGGCACGGTACTGGATCTGGCGTGACAACCTGAATCGTTCTGTGCGGGACGCCTGCCTCTACAGTTGGGCTATCCTGCCGTGGTGGAAAGTGGCGGGAGCAGGAGTCGAACCTGCATTGTGGGTGTTCCGCGTTGAGCCTGAACCTGAAGCTGAAGTTCAGCCTGCACGCCTGTGCTAATAGATATGATGCCGCGTGTGGGGACGAGGTTCAACCCCGCGAGCGGATTTCACTCTGGTCCGCGGATCTCACTGCCCTTGAAGTCCACGCCGATGACTGCGGTCACGGGCAAGTCTTTCCCCTTGTACTCAATCAAACCGCGGCGCAATTGCACTCGCCACTGGAGTGGGTCTTTCGCGGTCTCCGCAGTTCTGACAAGGTCGAGGCTCGCTTCGGTGAACACAACGTACTCGCGGCTCTCTCCCGGTTTTAGCGGGATCGTGTCGTTCGCCTGCTGCACCTCGCTTTTCTTCTTGTAGACGTTGGAAAGGGGCCACTCGATCTCGCCCCCGAAGTACGTTTTCGGTCCGACCACGAGACGCGTAATCGGTTGGTCGGTTTTGGTCGCGCGGCGAGTAAATGCTGGGTCCATCGGGAAGATGGGCAGGTCGCTGGAAGTGTTCTTGATGTCGAGCGTCAGCACCAATGCTGCGGCGGTCCTGGTGGTCACCTTCTTTTCTCTCTGGTCAGTGCCCTCGCTCCGAATCTGAAGTGGGCGCTTCTCGATACGGATGGGTTGCACTTCGATCTGACCGATGACCACTTTACCGCCGAGCGTGGCACGCTGCGCCACGGGCAGTTCTCCGTCCACGCGGAACTTGTGCTGGGTGACTTTCTTCCGGCTAACGGGGTCGAACTCGCCGAAGTTGTCGGGGATCGTGGACAGCGGGTGCCCGGTGTCGGACGCTCCGCCGCCGGACTTGAAGAACAGCCCGTAAACCGCGAGTCCGGTCGCCACGAAAGCGTACCCGGCCAGCAGGATCAGAACGATGTTCTTCGCGCCTCCCCCGGTGCTTGCTGCGGGGCGCGCCCGCCCGGTGCGGTTCGGTTTCTCGTCAGGGTCGGTGTCACTATCTTCGTTGCGCGGGCGCTTTCGCAGGGGTGTTTCGGTGGGCAGTTCGTCGGCCGCGACTGGCGTAGGTCTCGGCTGCGCGACTGGGACGGGTACGGGTACCGGGATTGGGGCTGCTTCAAAATCGGCGAACGGGTTGCCGCTCGTAGGCGGGGCTGGCGCAGACGTGACGGGGCGCGGTGCTGGGGCTGGTTTCGTGGCGACGGGAACCGGTTGCGGATGTGGTATCGCCTTATGCGGAACCGCCGGCGTCGGCCCCGTTTCCATGTCGGCGAACGGGTTCACCGGTCCGGTCACCGCGACGGGCGCCGGTGCGGGTGCTGGCGCAGGGGGTACAAGATTCGGGGGCAGGTCGAAGATTGTCGCTGTGATGAGCGGTTGTGTGGCCGCGGGAACAGGCGCGGGTGGCGTGGACGGCGTCCGCGCCGGTCCGAAACCGAACGGGTCGTCGGTAACGGCGGGGTCGTTCGCCGGCTCGGGTGGCTGCGGGGGCATATCGAGCGGCGGAAGTGTTTGCAGTTTGACGCCGGGCTGCGAACCGAACACCTCGTCGTCAGACTCGTCCGGCTCGCTCAGAATGCTGTCGGCGCCTTCCTTCTGCGGGATGTTGAACGCTCGCAGTTCGGGTTCCGGCGCCACGGGCGCGGGTGGCGGCACCACCGCGACAGGGACCGGAACGGGTGCCGGTTGCGGCGGCGCGTTCACGACGGGCACAGGCGCGGGCGCAGCGGGTGGTGTGCCAGCGGTGACTGGTGCGACGACCACCTGTTTGCAGTGTGGGCACCGCACCTGTCGGCCGAGAAGCTCCGCGGGCACGCCCATCCGGCGGGAGCAGAACGGGCACGGGAACGTGACGGGTTGTGAGGACATTGTTGGTGATTTGTGGGGGGTGAGTCGCGCCGCCCGCGGACCGCGTCCGGCGGGGACAGTGCGAATGGTACGCTCGAACACGTCCGCAAGCAAACCCAACCCGCCCGGTGCCCTGCTCAGTGATCGGACTTCTCGAGGTAGATGCTCGCGCCTCCCAGTGCGCTGCCACCGCGGGTGAACTGCTCATCGAGTTTATCGACTGGGGCGCCCTTCACACGTTTCAGGTCCGAGGCGTGCGTCTTGACGAATGACTTGCCGCCTGAGTTCGCGGCCGTTTGGAGCGCCCCGCGGATCACGGGAATGCCGCTCCCGCCGCCGGTGAGAATGAGTTCTTGGGTGAACGCTGGGTCCAGACGCTTGCCGAATGCAGTGGCTTCGTCCGCGACCCGTTTGGCAAATGCGGTGAGGCACTTCTGCACCGCGGCGCTATCGGTCGGACCGCCAACGACGCGTCCTGATCCTGACGCGGTAGCCTTTCCGCTCGCATCTTAATTCCTTGTCTTCGGCGGTATCGGGAGCGAGCTTCGTCGGATCCTTCCATTTGAGGACAATCGGTTCCTCGGCTTCCTCTCCTTCGGCTTCGAGTTCGCGTCGGAGAGCATCGACACGCGATTGGCGACGATCTCTCCGCAGGTGGAGTGCCCGTTCAAGTGCCTTGCGGCTGGCTTCTTCGGCTTCGCGCCGCTTCGCGGCTAGCGCGACTCGCGTGGCTTGCTCGACTTTCTCCGCGGCGATTGCGGCTTCAAGTACCGGTGTTAGTTCCGCTGCCGCGAGCGGAGTCGACCAATCACGGACTGAATAGAGTCGATTCGCGCGGCAAGCGGACAGTCGCTGGCGATGCGTTTCGCGAGCGAGCCGACCTTCTCTTCGGGAATCTCGTCCGCGATCCGCTCGTAACCGGCTCGCGTGAGGGTGACGATCTCCGCTTTGCCTTCCTTCCGCAACACCACGAGTAGCGGCGTCTCGACGTTCTTGCACTCCGCGATGGCTTCCTTGTTCGCTCCCGCGGCGCTCGTGAACAAGCCTTCTTTTCCTGTCAGAGCCACTTCGCCCGCGTCAGCCGCTTTCAACAGGGCGACGCGAACCAACTCACCCAAGGAAACGGCTGCCATCTTCATTGCCACGACCTCACATCCTTGTTTGTGTATCTACAGAACGCCCTTCGTGGACGGCACGCCGCTTGCGCGTGGGTCCGGTTCCACCGCGGCGCGTAGCGCACGAGCGCACGCCTTGAAAATGGCTTCGACGATGTGGTGCGTGTTTCGCCCGTGGGGCAACACGACGTGGAGGTTGAACAGACCTGCGGAACTCGCGGCGCGCCAAAACTCTTCGGCCAGTTGCGACGAGAACGTGCCGAGCGTTTCCAGCGGCACCTCCGCGCGCCACACGAGGTACGGCCGCCCGCTCAGATCGATCGCGGCCGTCGCGAGCGTGTCATCCATTGGGAGTGTACAGTCCCCGAACCGCCGGATGCAGGCCTTGTCCCCGAGAGCTTGAACGAGCGCCTTTCCGAAGCAGATGCCCACGTCCTCGACGGTGTGGTGCGCGTCGATGTGTGTGTCTCCCTTACACGTCACGCTGAGGTCGAAGAGGCCGTGCTTCGCGATGTGCGTGAGCATGTGGTCGAAGAACCCGACGCCGGTCGCGAGCTTCGACGCGCCGGTGCCGTCGAGGTTCAGCGACAGGTCGATTTCCGTTTCGGCCGTCTTACGTTCGATGCGTGCGGTGCGTGCCATCAGAGGATTGCTTTCAACTCGGTGAGGAGTTTGTCGATCTCCGCGTCGGTGCCGACGGAGATTCGCAGGCCACCATAGGCGCCATCGGGGGAACCGATTGGTCCGGCCGCGTAGCTCATGTACCGGACCAGAATCTTCTTCTGCTTCAACGCTTCGTAGATCGGCTTCACGTCGCGGTCCGAACGCCGGCACCACACGAAGTTCGCGTGGCTCGGCGTCACGTCGAAGTTCAGCGCCGTGAGTTCGGTTGTCATGCGGTCTCGCGTGGCGAGGATCTTCACTCGCACTTCGCGGAAGTAGTCCTGATCTTCGACCGCGGCGGTCGCGGCGGCTAGGCTCAACACGTCACAGTTGTAGGAATCCTTCACTTTCGCCAACTCGCGAATCACCTCCGGCTGCGCGATCGCGAACCCGAACCGGATGCCGGCGAGCGAATAGGACTTGCTCAGCGTTCGGGTGATGATGAGGTTTGGGTGATGCGGCAACAACTCGATGCCGTTCCACTCCGCGAAGTCAGCATAGGCCTCGTCTAGCACCAGTGGCGTCGGGGCGAGCGCCTGCGCGAGTCGGATCACCATCCACGGATCAAGGATCGTTCCCGACGGCGAGTTCGGGTTCGGCACGAACATGAGGTTCGCGTCTTGCGGCAACGGCCCCAGCATCGCCCACGGGTCCGCGAACCGTCGCGCCTCGAACCGCGCGCCCTGAATCTCCGCGAGGCTCTTGTAGAGGATGTAGCTCGGCGTCGGGGACGCGATCAGCCCGCCTTCGGGGACGAACGCGCGTGTCAGGATGGTAAGGATATCATCGGAGCCATTCCCGATGAGGATGCTATCGGGATCGACCCCAAGCACGCGGCTCGCCGCGTAGCGGAATCGATCTCCCAAAGGTTGCGGGTACTTGCGGAGGCTGTTTGAAGTCAGTGCGGCGCGGATCGCCTCGAACACTATGGGACTGGGCGGATAAGGGTTCTCGTTCGTGTTGAGCTTGATGATGTCCGGGTCGTTGAGTTGCTCGCCCGGAACGTAGCCGGCCATCGCGCGAATGTTGGGACGCACCGCAGCCAGCGCTCCGCTTAGCGTCGCGACTACGCGACCATCTTCGTCGCTCGCACTCACACTCACGCTACTTCTTCGCGACAGGTGCTACGACAGGAACTTTGTCCGGCTTCGGTTTGGGGCGGGCCGCGGGGCCGTTGTCGTTGGCACGCAACTCCACGCTCGCTGCGTGCCCGGTTAGCCCCTCCTTGTTCGCCATGAAGATCACGTCACTGGCGATTTCCTTCAGCCCGTTGCGCGTGAATCGCATGATGCTGGTGCGCTTGCGGAAGTCGTTGGTCGTCAGCCCGCTTGCGAACCTCGCGGTGCCGCCGGTTGGCAACACGTGCGAAGGACCGGCTGCGTAGTCACCCACCGCGACCGGCGTGAACGGCCCCAGGAACACCGCGCCCGCGCTGTCGATGTCTTCGAGGATCGCATCCGGGTCGCGGGTCTGGATGTGCAGGTGTTCGGGCGCGATCGCGTTCACGCAGTCCACCGCCGCGGCCTTCGTCGGGGCTAGCACCAGCGCGCCGAAGCGTTCGAGACTGTCACGCGCGAGGTCGGCGCGAGAGAGTTTTGCCAGCCGCTTCTGGAGCGCTTCGTGAATCTCGTTGATTAGAGGCTCGTACCAGGTCACCAGGATGGCAACACCGGGAGAGTGTTCTGCCTGCGCGATAAGGTCGAGCGCGACGTAATCTGGGTGCGCGGAGTCGTCCGCGAGTACGACGATTTCGCTCGGACCCGCGAGGCAGTCGATCGCGACCTGGCCGAACACGTGCTTCTTCGCGAGTGCGACGTACTGGTTACCTGGGCCGACGATCATATCGACCGGTTTCAGCCCCTCGACCCCGTAAGCGAGTGACGCGATCGCTTGCGCACCTCCGAGGCGGTACACCTCGGTGATGCCGAGTTCGTAGCACGTCGCGAGCATCTCGCGGTTGTAACCGCCAGTCGCGTTCGGCGGCATGCATACTACGATTTGCTCGCATCCCGCGACCTGCGCCGGGCACACGGTCATCAGCAACGTGGACGGGTACGCCGCCGCGCCGCCAGGACAGTACACCCCAACGCGTTTCAGCGCCCGGTACCGCACCTGGAGATCGTGCTTGCCCGAAACGGGCATTACTGCGTCGCAGTGGAGCAGACCCGACTGGAACTGCATCACGTTGTAGCGCACCTGCCGAATGACCTCGAGGAATTCGGCGCCGACGTTCGCATGTGCCTCGGCGAGTTCCGCAGGCTTCACACGGATCTGATCTGGCTTGAGTTTGATGCCATCGAACTGTTCGGTGTAGTACAGGGCGGCGGAAAGCCCCTTCTCTCGCACGTCGTTGCAGATGCGCTCGACCGCCCGTGCCGGCGGGATCGCTTCGCCGAACACGGCTTGTGTCTTTTTCTTGCTGGAGGCCGAGACGACCTCGGCGTCGATTCGGAACTGGTCGCGAAGTTTGATGATCTGGGCCGCGGCATTATTGGCTGTGAGATCAATTCGTCGCAGCTTGAGGGCTGACATCTGGTGAACCTCGCAGGGGGCGTTGGATAGGGCGCCACCTGTCTGAGCAGAACTTCACGACACTACCCAATCCCGCCGAGTCGCACGTCAGGCAAATCTTAACTATCGTTATAGGGCTACCGATGCAACGATGCAAGGAATCGCGTGGGGGCACGATCGGAGAGAAAGTGTAAACTATTCCGACTATGCGGGTTGTGACGACTGTCCGAATCCGATTCGGAACGCGAATTCACTCTGACGTAATTCAAAATGATACCAGTGAAGATCACCGGATAATCGAACTTACGGCGTGACCACGTCTACTGCAAAGAAGCAGTCGCAGCCTTCGACCCCGCTCGCCTCGCTGGTGCGGATCTCGATCACGTAGCGCCCTGGCTTCGCTGTCCGCGACACGTACGTGTCGAGATTGGCTTCCTTACTCGTCCCCGCGTTCACGGTGAGTGTCTCTGTAATGTCGGGCACAACACCGCGTCCGCGGATCGTGAGCGTAACCGTTTGGCTCTTCGTCGAGGTGTTGTTCACGCGAATCGTGGCCTTCAGTTTCGCGCCCGGTTTCGCGGTCTGGAGGTGCGGCTCGAACTCAACGCGATTCGGGTTCCAGTCCCACTGATGGTTGCCGCTCACGCAGAGCGCGTCGGCGGCCTTGCCGGCAGCCTCGCCCCACTTCACACGCCGACGGTAGTCCTCCGCGCTGAAGACGTACGGCCCGCCATGCTCCGCGAGGATGCGCTCTGGTGCGAGGTCGAGTACCTTCTTCGCGCTTGTGCCGTAGATCGCGGGGTAACTGCGGTTCAGTCCCATCCACCCGCCAGTGCCGCTGAACTGATCTTGGTGGAAGAAGTTGTCCGCGGTGAACAGACAGCGTTTGCCGTCGATGGTCGTTTCAATCGCGCTCGTGAAGTGCGACTGCCCCGGCAGGTGGTGGAACTTCAGCGTGTAGCCGCCCCACGCGCCGGTTTCGCCGTCCGCAAGTTCCTTCGTGAACTTGATCGGTCGTGCATCGAGGAAGGGTGCACGGAACCGGTTCGGGTCTTTCAGCGGCCCGGCGACCGTTTCGAGCGACCACACCTCAGCCTTGTCGCCGCCCTTCAGAACGTGGATGCCGTCGAAGTGGTCGTAGTGCGCGTGACTGAACGCTACCAACTCGACCGCGCCGAGTTTCTCGGCCTTGCGGAGTACCTCCACCTGATCGGCGGAGCGCTGACCCCACGGGTCGAGTACGAAGATGCCGTTGCTGGTCTTTGACTGAAGGACGTAGGTGTTCCCGGTGATCCACAATCGGTCCGCGACCTTTGTCCACGGCTTGTCCCCGGCGCTTGCGATCTGCTCCATCGGCACGAGGAAGTCGTACTTCGGTTCGTCCTTGATCCGCTGTTTCGTGTATCGCTCATAGCTCTTCATGAACGCGGCTTCTTCGACAACGTCCGCGGTGTCGGTGAGTGCTTTCGCGATGTCCGCAATGATCGCGGGTCCGTGCGCGGGGAGGAGTGCGGTCGCGTTCAACTTCGCGAGTTTGCGGAGCGACTCCGCAGTCGGCTTCAAGCCAACATCGGTCCAGTGGTCCCAGTCAGTCGTGTACGGTGCCCACAGTTTCCCGCGTGAATGAAGTGCGTCGCCCGTGAACAGGTATCGCGGACCCTTCACGTCGGCTGCCGGTTCCACGAGATATGCGAAGTGATCGCGCGAATGCCCAGGCGTCGCGGTGGGAGTGATGCTCCACCCGCCGAAGTTGAAGCTCTTTCCGTCCGCGAGTGTGCAATCGATCCCTTCGACACCTTCCGGCAAGACGAAGTACGCGGTCCGCGAGTTGCGGAGCGGGATCGCTTCCTTCCAGAATTTCGCGACGTTCTCTGGCAAGAGCCAGTCGGCAGATTCCTTCGGCGATCGCACGGGAACTTTCTTCGCGCGGTACACGCTCGCGAACGCGGCGGTGTCGCGGTGGTGGTGCGTAAGCAGAACCGCGTCGATGGTCCTGGCGCCTAACTCCGCGACCGCGTCTGGCGGCACGGTCGCGTCGATGAGCAACACGCGGTCACCGGATAGAATCGCGTAGCTGTGCGGACCGGCCTTCGAGCGGTAGACACCGTCTCCGACCTTCTCCCAGTGCTTCAGTTCGGCCTTCGGCTGTGCGCTGGTGAACCACGCGATCAGCCCAACCGTAATCGCACAGGACGCAGCGAGCAGGATTCGCGCGCGCATTTGGTGGCTCCTTGGTAAGCGTGCCATCGATTGTAGTCACCCCCACAGTTCCCCACGACGCGTGATGAAAAATGTGTAAAGCTGTCCGATCGGCTTGCGTTTTGCGTCGGTCGCGTGTCTACTGTGAGTCAGCCCGTCTGATTCAATCGCCCGCCACACGAACTGTCGCTCGCATCTTAACTGCGGAGGCGGCCAATGACCGTGGCACCTGACTTCTTCGATACCGAACCCCGCAACTGGCGCGTGCGTCTCGCAGTCAGCGTCGAGGTGATGCGCGAACTCAGCCGGTCAACCGACCCGCAGGAGATGTACGCGGTCTTCGCCCGGCGCATGGAGCAACTGTTCCCCGTGAGCCGGCACCTGACCATCTCGCGCCGCGGATTGCGGAACCCCGAATACCGCGTTGCGCGATACAGCCTGTGGAACGCCCCGGTCAACCCGTGGAAGGAGTCGCACCGGCTCCCTGTCCACCACGGCGGGTTGCTCAGCGAACTTCTCTACAGCGACCAGCCGCGCGTCATTGATGGTTTGACGCTCCACCCCGAAGACCCGGCGAACGAGTACCTCGCGGGCCAGCGGTCGTTGCTCGCGATACCGCACTTCGAGAACGGTATCGCGCAGAACATGGTGATCGTCACTCGCGACGATATCGAGACGTTTCCGCGTGAGCGAGTCGCCGATCTAGTGTTGTTGAGCAACCTGTTCGCTCGAGCGACGCAGACCCTGGTGTTGTCGCAAGCGGTGAAGGAAGCGTTCGACGGGCTGGACTACGAACTGCGGTCGATCGCGGAGATGCAAAAGTCGCTGTTGCCGGCCGAGAAGCCGAATGTGCCGGGGCTGGATGTGGCCGTTCACTACCAGACCGCGAAGCGCGCCGGCGGCGACTACTACGACTTCTTCCCACTGCCGAACGACCGGCTCGGAGTGTTGATCGCCGACGCGAGCGGTCATGGCGCACCGGCTGCGGTTCTAATGGCGGTGGCGCACAGCATCGCACACACGCGGTCCGAACCGCCACAGCGCCCGGGCGAGTTCCTCACGTACATGAATGCGCATTTGACGCGGCGCTACACGCGGCCGACGGGCAGTTTCATGACCGCGTTCTACGCGGTGTTCGATCCACCGAACGGCACAATCAGTTACGCGAGCGCCGGCCACAACCCGCCACGCCTGTTGCGCTCTGCCGACGGCTTCAAACTCGTCTTGAACCGCGCGCAGAAGCTCCCGCTTGGCATTAAGGCGGACGAAGTGTATCTGGAGCAGTCCTTGACGTTGCTGCCGGGCGATCAGGTGGTGCTGTTCACCGACGGCGTGATTGAAGCCGTGAACACCGATGGTGACGTGTTCGGTTCCGCTCGCATCGACGAAGAGTTGGAAACGCGTCTCCCAACCGCCGGCGCGCTGCTCCGCGCGATCCTCGCGTCGCACGGGCTTTTCACCGCGGGCACGACCGCGGCCGACGACCGCACATTGGTTGTGGTGAAGCGGGTGTGACTCGTCGCACGCGAGGTCGCAAGCGGCACTTGTTCGCCGATTGCGGCTTCGTGGCGAACGCTCGCCTTGAACGATCCACTCGCTTACAATCCGCGTGTCGGTTCCTTTCCCACATGCGGAGTCCTCACACATGAAGAAGCTCACGTTCCTCCTTGCCGTCACGGCGCTTGTCGCGATCGGCACGCCGTCACCCTGCATCGCCGAGGCCCCGGAGAAGGCGAAGAACAAGCGACTACTGCTCGTGACGCACAGCACCGGGTTCGTTCACGGTTCGGTGTTCGCCGCGGAAGAGGTGCTCAAGGACGTCGCACCGAAGAACGGGTTCGACGTGACCTGCTGGCGGTTCACCGGCGACCCGGACGCGAAGGACAAGTCCGGCAAGACCGCGCTTGCAGCGTACAGCGACAAGTTCCGCGGCCCGACCAAGCAGCCCGTCGGCAAGGAACACTGCGGGCGCATCAACAAGGAGACGCTGAAGAACTTCGACGTGGTGCTGTTCTTCACCACTGGTAACCCGCTGACGAAGGACGAACTCGCCGACCTTCGCGAGTGGGTGAAGGCTGGCGGCGCTCTCTGCGGCACACACTGCGCGACCGACACACAGTACACCGATACCGTGTACGGCGATCTGATCGGCGCGTATTTCAAGACGCACCCTGCGGGCCTCCAGAAGATCAAGGTGAAGGTCGAAGACGCGAAGCACCCGGCCGCGGCCGGGTTCGAGAACGGCATGGAATACCAGGACGAAATGTACATCTTCCGCGACGCGCCGTACTCACGCGATCGCCTGCACATCATCCTGAGCGTCAGCGAGTGGACCAACACCAAGCTGAACGACGGTCAGGCCCGCAAGGACGGCGACTACGCGATCTCGTGGTGCCGCGAAGAAGGGAAGGGAAAGGTTTTCTACACGTCGTTCGGGCACGACCCGAAGGTGTGGAAGGACGAGAAGTTCCAGAAACACCTGTTCGGCGGGCTGAAGTGGGCGACCGGTGAACTCAAGGGCGACGCCACACCCAGCGGCAAGAAGTAGTTCAGATTTTCGGTGTTCAGTTTTCAGCGTTCAGTCACGCAGCGGGTCCATGGCGTTCCTCAAACCACTGCGTACCCTGGCCACTGAAAACTGTTACTGCAAACTGCCCCATGAACTTTCTCGCACACTTACACCTGGCCGACGGCGACCCCGGCGACATGGCCGGCGGCGTTGCGGCCGACTTCGTGCGCAACCCGGACCTGCCGTCGCTGGCGACCGACGTGCTTCGCGGCGTCATGCTACACCGGCTTATCGACGGCTTCACTGACCGGCACCCGCTCACGCTCCGAAGCATCAGCCGCGTCTCGAAAGAATTCGGCTGGTTCGGCGGCATCGTCATCGACATCTACTACGACCACATCCTCGCACGCGACTGGCCCGCGTACAGTAGCGAACCGCTGAGCGAGTTCGCCACGCGGTGCTACCTCGTGCTGGAAGACCGGCTCACCAACCTGCCCGACGACACTCGCGATTTCATGCGCAAGTTCATCGACGACGACCGGCTAAACCGGTACGCGACGCTCGACGGGATCGAGGACACGCTTGCTCGCGTTTCGAAGGTGATCGCGAAGCGCATCCCGAACCGCGCGATGTGGCTCCCGGACGCGATGCCGCTCCTCATCGCGCGCGACGCCGAACTCGCCGCCGATTTCCACGGTTTCTACCCGGAATTGATAGCGTTCGCAGCGGAACAGAAACGCCCTCCCCTTCGGGGCTGTCGCTAGTCTGTTGCGTGGCATCGAACTCTTGCGCGCCTGGTGTGTCATCTTCTGTCAGCCTCAACCTGAGCGTAACAGGTGAACACCCGGGCCGAAACTCAACCAGATTAACGCCGTCGTCACCGCGAAAGGGCCGACGCGTAGAAGCAAATCACGGGGCTGTACAAACTCATCCAGAAGGAACAACTCTTCACCAGGCGTGAGCGGACGTACCGCCCGCTCGTTGATGTCAACGGCCAGAAACTGCCACCGGAGAGCCAGCGCGTGCTGCGGCGCGCCGACGACCTGATTCGACAGGCCCGCGACAAGTGGGCCGAGTTGTGGAACCTCGTGCGGACGCAGCTCACCGTGAACCAGTCCGCGAAGGCCGACATCGTCGTGGACGGCAAGTCCGTCCTCGCGAACGTGCCGGTTACCACGCTTCTGTTCCTCGACAAGCAGGTGAACGACCTCGAAACTTTCGTGTCGAAACTGCCGAAACCGGACCCGGCGGAAGAGTGGGCGCACGACCCGAACAGCAGGCTGCTTTGCGGCAAGGCGAACGAGTCGTTGCGCACGAGCACGGAACCGACCGTCATCGTGAAGTACCCGACAACGACCGAACACCCGGCACAGACCGAGTTGTTCACGAAGGACGTACCGGTTGTGACGGGGACGCAGATCCTGTACAGCGGGCGTATCGCGACGGATCGTAAGAATTCGATCCTCGCCCGTGTGCGCAAGTTGCAAGACGCGATCAAGGTCGCGAAGGAACAGGCGAACCTGTTCGGGGTGGAACGCCAGAAGGCGGCCGAAGTGTTGTTCGGCTACGTCATCGGCGAGTAACCGGTGTGGCGTGCGGGCTTCACCTCACGCCGGCCGCGGACCGTGCGCCGCGGCTTCGCGCCGCCCGCGATCCAGTCGTGGATCATCTTCAGTTCTTTCTCGTTCGGTCCCGGCTTCCCGTCCGGCGGCATCGTCCCCATCTTGATCGACAGATACAGCGAACTCTTGTCCGGCTCACCGGGCTTGACCATCACGCCGTTCTCGCCGCCTTTCATGATGGCCACGAGCGTGCGGAGGTCGGCCCCGCCCTTTGGCTTTCCAACCGCACCGTGGCAGTTGTTGCAGTATCGAACGAAGAGAGCTGATACGTCCTTGAACGCGACCTGTTGGATCTCAACCTTGGGTTTCGGCTCCGGCTCCGGCTCCTTTTTTGGCTCGACTACCGGCGGGGTGTTGTCCTTGGGCTTCGGTTCAACCGGCGGCGTGACAACCGGCGGCGTGTTGTCTTTCGGCTTTGGCTCGACCGGTGGCGTGACCGGCGGCTTCACGACCGGTGGCGTGACCGGCGGCTTTTCGGTGTTGTCCTTCTTGATCTCCGCGACCTCGGCGGGCTTCGGCTTGCTCGCACCGGCCCAGACGCCGAAACTGAAGCCGATGAGCGCCAATCCCGCGTAGACCGATCCGAAGATCCACTGCCCATTGGCTGAGAGTTTTCCGGCGGGGAGCGGCGTCCGGTCGGCGTCGGAATCGGACTGGTGCGTGGCGAATTCGGACATGAGTTGTGCCCGGTGGGGTGTGCAAGCAGTGCGTGGCCAGTGCGGGATTCGAAACGCTAGCCATGAAAACCGACACGAAAGCAATCCACAGCTTTCGGGTGGTAAGGCGGGCGCAGAATCCGGTGCAGTTGCTACTACCTAATCCGATCATAGCTCAGTCCCCGAATCCTGACCAACCCATTCCGAGTCTCACTGTTTCCCCATTCGTTCGCGTGTTCGCGCAACGGGCGCCGGGAAGACGAGTCATCGCACCACGCTTGCGATACCGTGCCGCTTCCCACGCGCCGCGTACACTACGGCTCCCCAATCCCCGACGCCCTCAATGCTGTTTTCCCACACTGTTCGCGGCGAGCGGTTCGCCTTCCCCGATCTGCGTGCGCTGCTCGCCAGGGCGAACGAGCCGAATTCCGTCGACGCGCTCGCGGGTCTCACGGCCACCTCCGAACGCGAGCGTATCGACGGCTTCCAGTTGTTCAACACGCAGTCGAGGGTGGCGTCGAAGGGCGTGTACCTGCGACGGCCCGACCTCGGCCGGATGCTGTCCGACCACTCGCGCGAACTCCTTTCCGCACGCTGCCCGACCGGACGCGACTTGCAAGTCGTGATCGGCGACGGCCTCTCTGCGGCGGCTGTCGCGAAGCAATCGCCGGGATTGCTTGATCGACTTCGGATCGCGGGTGGTCGTTCGGGCGGCCGTTCCTCGTGCGGTACTGTCGCGTCGGCGTGATGAACGACGTCGGCGATCTGCTCGCGCCAACGGTTGTCGTGCTGCTGATCGGTGAGCGGCCGGGGTTGGCGACGGCCGTGAGCCTGTTCGCGTACATGGCATTCCGGCCGCGAACCGGGCACACCGACGCAGACCGCAACCTCGTCTCGAACATCCACGCCCGCAGTGTCGGTCTCGACGATGCCGCGAGCGTGGATCGTCGCGCTGGCGGATCAGTTCCGGGCAACCGGGCGCAGCGGGGTCGGGGTGACCGAAGTGTTACGGCCCGCTCCAGCGTCGATCCCCGAGTCCATGTGAACCCGGCTCGCGCTCATTTCCCGGCATCGAGTACCTGCCGCTTGATCTCGGCGATCTTCCGAACGGTCAACCAGCCGCGAAGCTGATACCCGCTCTTGCGGAGGTTCCCCTCGGTCGGCTCGGCACCGGAGTTCGGCGCGGTCAGGTGAATGCGGTCCACCAGCGTGCCGTACCAGTTTTCAGGCTGACGGATGAAGATTTCGCGCTCGAGATCGAGTATCGGGCAGCCACGTTCCTTCGCGAGTTCGCGCAGCGCGGTGTTGAACTGCTTCGTGCGTTCGAGTTGCGCCTTGAACGGCGGGATCGTGTTCAGCAGCGGGATCGCGCCGCGGTCGAGGATCAGGTCGAGTGCCTTCGCCATGTTCTTCCGGTAGTCGTCCAGCGCGACGTTGTCCTCCACGTCATAGATGCCGCACTCGATGGTCACCAATCGCGGCTTGTAGTCGTCGAGCATCTTCTCCAGTTTCGGCAGACCGCGCTTCCCGCCGTCGAACAACATCGCGGACTTCAGCCCGCTTTCGGACGTGTAGGCGCGGTAGTGTTCGATCTCCGTGCGGCACAGCCACCAGCCGTCGGTCTTGTCCTTCGTTTCGGTGTGCATCCACTTCAGAATCGCGAGGTCGTCGGGCGTCTTGCCCTTCCCGCTCCGCGGCCAGGTGCCGTATGGGTTGGCAATCGTCATCGAGCCGCCGAGGTGAATCACCACGCCTTCGGTTCCGCGGAACTTGCCCGCGACCTTCTTCATTGGCGCGGCGTAGTCCCACGCTTCGGGGAGTGGTTCTTCGCTGCGCGTCGCGCCGAACCGGTGCCCGGTCGCGTCCATTGGGACCGCGTACAGCGAACTCTGCGCGGTGACGTAGAGCGTCTTCCGATCCTTCCCGCCGAACGTGCAGTTCGACGGGTCTTCCGGGAATGAGATCAACCCGAGCGTCTTGCCTTCGGGGCTAACCACCTGAATCGCCTTGAGCGAGGGCTTGGTGAGGTACAGGTTCCCGCGCGTGTCGATGGTGAGTCCGTCGCCGCCGAGCCGGTTCGGTTGCCTCGGGTTCTGTTCGAGCTTGCACAGCACCTTTGCCTTACCGACCGCGCCGGGGCGCTCGACAGGATACGCGAGTACGTCCGCGGAACCCGACGGCAGCACGTACAGAGTCTTCTCATCGGGACTGAGCAGCACGCCGTTCGGGCGAGGGAGTCCGTCGAGTGTGCGCACGGCTTTACCTGCGGCCGGGAGATAGAACACGGACGAGATGTCCGGGGAGGTGAAGTACACGCCGCCGGTGCGGTCGATGACGAGATCGTTCGGTGTGCCGAGCGGCTTGCCGTCGGAAGCGTCCGCCAGCACCGCGATCTTCTTCGTTTCGCGGTCGAGTGCGACGAGGCGCTTCGTGCCGCCCTGACACGCGATGAGCCGGCCGCGGGCGTCGAGCATGAGGCCGTTACACCCTTCGCTCTTCTCCAGCACCGTCGTGAGTTTGCCCTCGGCATCGACCTTGTGGATGCGGTCGTTCGGGATGTCGGTGAAGTAGATGTTGCCGTCGCCATCGGCGGCCGGGCCTTCGGTGAACTTGAACCCGGTGTGCAACTTGGTGATCGCACCCGCCGGGCCGATGCCGGGTATGGGATTCTGCTCCGGTTCAGCCGCGAACACCGGCGCGCTCGCCAGACCCAGCGAGCACACCACGAACAGGAATCGGCTCATCATGTATCCCTTCCTGAAGCGAGTGTGTGGAACGCGAGCCAGACGGTTGGCCGCGTCGTGTCGGTCCATTCGACGCGGTGCCGCATGCGTGCCGCGAGGAACACCCAGTCGCCCGGTACAAGTTCGCGCGTTGTGGGTTCACCCTCGATCAGCAGGCGTGCCGCGCCTGCGAGCAGAACCACCCATTCGTCCGTATCCTGGTCGAACCACTCACCCGGTGCGGTCGCGTGGCCCCAGGACGTGATGCGCTCGACCTTCCATCTTGGGCGATGGACTAACACGTCGCTCAACTCACACGCGGGCGGTGCTGCGGGCAAGACGGTGAAGAGGTTGCCGCTGGTGATTTCCATTGTCGCTCACTCGCCCGGTGTCGGGCGCGAAACCACATTACCGCACCCGTGGCCGAACAGGAACACATCAGTTCTGCCGGAACCGTCGGCCGCGAACGTGCGAAGGATCCGGTCGGACATCACGCCGTTCAGGTCGACGGTCCGTTCGTCGCCGCGCGAATCGAAGCAGACGAGATTGTAGGTAGTGCGGCAGTCGGTCGCGGCGTAACGGGGTATGAGTCGACGCCTCACGGGTGCTGGCCGGGTCTCGTTGCACGAGTTTACCCGAACCAAGACCCGAGGCAACCGAAGAGATGAGGCAGTTCGAATGATCGCCGCCACTACTTGCCAGGTACGCGGCCAGCGAAGCACTCCGCGGCGTGCCCGAACTTCTTTTGGAGTTCGTACCCGTGGCCCATCACGGCGAGTACTTCCGTGCGTTCAACGCCGGCCCTGTTCAGGAGCGACCGGCAGCGGCGCACGGCTTCCGCACCGTTTCCTTCGCGCGCGTCGAGCGCCGCGAGCCGTAGTTCCGATTGCGCGCCGAATGTATCCGGGTCGGCCGCAGCGAGGGCCGCGTACCGCGTCCGAGCCTGTTTCCGCATGTCGAGGTGGTCGTACCGTGCGGCCGCGGTGAACGTCATTCGGAGCGCGAACGGGCCGCGCGCGTCATTGATGGCGGTGTCGTACAGGTCGCACATCTGTTGCGCGAGGCCGAGTTCAGCGTATACTCGCCCGACGAAGTACACGCCCGCCGGACCGAACGCGCGCCCGTGGTTGCTGCCCTCGATCGCGGTAAGGAGTAACTCGCGCCGGCTCTCCGTAGGTGCGCCGCGGTACCGGAGGAGCGATTCGTAGAACGTCCCGAGCATCGCGTGCGATTCGCGCACGCTCAACCTGGTGTCGCGGAGAAGAGAACGAGCTGATTCGTCGGACCCATCGAGCAGGTCGCAGGTACACACGCCGAGCGCCGCAGCGGAGAGAGCCTCTTTGGTGTTCCCATTGAGTGCGGTTCGGTACGCGGACCGAGCCGAGACGGTGTCGCCACCATCGAGGTGTGTGCGCGCGACCCAGCACCAACCCAAGTCTGCCCAGTGAGTGCCAGGCGCGCGATCGATCACCTCCAAGAACCGCGATCGTGCGCTGGCCCGGTTCCCTTCCTTGAGTTCGAGCAGGCCGAGGTTATAGGCCGCGTGTGTTGCCTCTGGCCTGCTCGAGCGGATCTCGATCACCTGCTTGTAGCCGCGCGCCGCGGACCGGATGCGGCCGGCGTGGGCGTCCAGGTTCGCGAGTGTGACGCGCGTCGCTGCGGTGGCCGGGTGTTCCGGCGCGATAGCGAGAACTCGCCGCAACAAGTCTGCGGTCGCGTCGGGTTCGGTGACACGCGGCGCGTGGGTGAGCTGCAATGTACCGCTCTGAATTGTCCACGCGATTCCGTCGCGCTCGGTGAGTGAACCGAGCAGTTCACCGAGCGGGAGTCGTTCCACTTCGACCGGACCGACGGTCGCGGTCAGGAACGTGGACGCATTGTTATCGGCACGAATTTCCAGGCCGGCCGCGGCCGCGACCGCACGCAGCACATCGATCGCCGGCCGCGATGACAACCGCACGGTCACTTCCGGCGTGCCGTGCGATTCCACATTGTGATGGACTTCGACGACCTCACCGACTGCGCCCGATGCAGGGCTACCGGTTGCCGAGTCGGTCGGGAGCCAGTCGAGATACTGGTCCGCGCTCACGCGGAGTGATGGCCACGCGAGCGCGTCCGCGTTGAGCGGGCCGAGGGCTGGCACCGCACCGGCTTCCAGAACCGCGAGGCGTGCGCGTATGGAGAGTGCCTCCTCGTACACTTTCGTTCCGCGGCATTCGGGGTGTCCCGTGCGGAGCAGCACGCGATTCAGGAACACCCACGCTGCCGGAAACGAGTCCTGTGCGACCGCGCACCGCGCCCGGCCGAGTATCGCCCGCGCCCACGCGCCAGCATTCGTGTCCCCCTCCGCCTTCTTGAAAGCAGCGTCCGCATCTTTCCACTTCCCCAACCCCTCCAGACTCAGCGCCTCGCGGTACGCGAGTGGGCACTCATCGGCGCCGAACGTCGTGCGAGGCGCTTCGCGACAGGCCGCCAGAGCGTCCGCGTAGCAGCCAGCGCGGATGAGTGTGTCGATGCGGGCAGCGAACGGCGCGCCCACCAAGTTCGGCACCGGTTCGCCGTTTGGCGGCGCGATGCCAGGCGACACCGGCTCGTCGGGTTTCGCTGTGGTCGCCGTTGGGTTTCGGTTGGTTTGAAACGCGAGGCTCCCGGCCGCGCCGCCGGTGGCGCACGCGATGACGAGCGAGACCCGTATCGCTCGCCGGAACCGACCTCGGATCGACGCTGGGATCGGAGTGGACTGGTTGGGAGCGGTGGGCAGTGGAGTGGACATTGTTGTGGGCCATATTCCGGTTGACGCAAGATGGGAATTAGCGAACAGTAGGAGCGCGAGAGCGGGGAAGCAATTATGGACAAATTTTACCGTCCGCGTTCGATAATGGTTTCTGTACGCCGAGAAGATCGGCACCCAGACCTGAAATAAGCACGAGCCCAAGCCATGCGAATTGAACCCACCGGAGCCCAGCCCGTCGTCCCGCAAGCCCCCGCCCCGCGCCCCGGCCCGCGTGCCTCTGACCCGGCACCGGTTCCGGTCGCGGCCCCCGGGAGCGCGGAAGAGTTCGCGCTCACGGGCCAACTCGCCGCACTGCTCTCGGCGGTGCGCGAGTTCCCCGAGGTCCGGCCGGACGTCGTTGCGGTCGCGACGGCCCGCCTCGCGGCCGGTGACTTCAACACGCCCCAAGCGGCCGCTGCTGCCGCCGCGGCCATCGTGGCCGCTCAACCGAGCATCACCGATTAGGACGCGGACCGACACGATCTTCCCCACGGCCCGGCGAGCGGTAGCTCGCCGGGCCGTGGGCGTTTGGGGGCGAGTCTGCACCCCAGGAAATCCAGGCGTGGCGCGGGAAGTGTGCGAACGTTCGCGGGCAAATTTCGGGACCCGACTTCGATAACTCCTGAAGACGGGGCGGATTGACCGACCCGCAACGACAATTACACTCGGAGTGTCTGAAATGGCCCTGTCAGTCGTTAACAACGGCGCGTCGCTCAACGCCCAGCAGAACCTGGGCCGCACCGGTTCGGCCCTGTCGAAGTCGCTCGAACGGCTCTCGACCGGTCTGAAGATCAACCGCGGTGCGGACGGCCCCGCCGGTCTTGTGATCTCGGAACAGCAGCGGGCACAGATCTCGGGTCTGAAGACGGCCATCGACAACACGAACAAGGCGGTCTCGCTGGCCCAGACCGGCGAAGGCGCGCTGAACGAACTCAACACCCTTCTGAACAAGGTCCGCAGCCTGGCCATCGACTCAGCCAACAGCGGCGTGAACGAGGCCAGCGCCCTCGCGGCGAACCAGGCCGAAATCACGAACGCCCTCAACACCATCAACAACATCGCCAACACGACCAAGTTCGGGACCGGCAAGTTCCTCCTCAACGGCCAGGCCGGTGTGACCGCGACCGCCTCGACGAACCCCAGCAGCCTGGGTCAGGTCAAGGCCGACATCGGTGCGACGGCCGGTGCCAAGTCGGTCGCGGTCGGAGCGGCCAGCGGCGGGATCGTTACCAGCGGGAACACGGCTGACAATGCGGCGGCTGCCGGTACCGTGATCATTGGCGGCGGTGGCCTTGCGGCGGGCGTCACGGTCGACCTGACTGCGATCGCGACCGTCGCGGCCACGGTCACGGCCATCCAGAGTGCCCTGGATACGAAGGCCGGTGCGGGCAACTTCACCGTGACCGGTTCAGCCGGTGCCCCGCTCGTGATCACCAGCAAGATCAGCGGCTCCGCCGTCACCCTGCTCTCCGACACGGCTCACTCGGCCGCACTGACCGGAACCACGGCCAGCACCCTGTTGACCGGCACCGCGGGCGCTGCCCTGAGCGCGGCCAACGTCACCAGCGGGAACGCGACCGGCGGCCGCGCGGCCGGGGCGAGCAACCTGGGCGTTGCCACCTTGACGGCCAACGGCACACTGACCGTCGCGGGCGGCGGACTGACGCAGTCCCTGATCGTCAGTCTGACCGCGGGCGACAACGCGGCCACCATCGTTCAGAAGGTCCAGACCGCGCTGGACAACGCGGCGTCCCTCGGTGGCGGGCTGGGCAAGTTCACCGTCGGCGGGACGGCCGGGAACCGGTTGACGATCCAGAGCAACATCCTGGGTTCGTCGGCCATCACCATCCAGGCCGACACGGGCGGCAACACCGCCGCCATCACCGGCGTGAGCAGCGCCTCCGCTGATACCGGGGCCAGCGGCAACGCCCTGTTCGCCTTCGTGGACGGCAACGCCACGACGGTCGCCGCGGGCACCCAAGGGCTGAGCAACTTCGTCACTTTCGGCGGGGCCACCGGGCTGACGTTCAACGTCGGTGTCAGCGGCGGCAAGGCGACCTCCGGCACGAACACCGTGACCGTGGCCGACAACTCCCTCTCGTTCCAGATCGGGGCGAACGCGGGTGAAACGGTGCGGCTGTCCATCGACAAGGTGACGACCGACAAGCTCGGCAGTGGGGTGAGCGGGCTGGTGAACACCTCCACCACCGACCTGGGCAAGGTCGACGTGACCACCACATCCGGTGCGCAGGACGCGATCAGGATCATCGATCAGGCCATCAACGACGTGTCCAACGTGCGGGCCAAGCTAGGGGCTTTCCAGACCAACAGCCTCGAGTCAAACGCCAACAACCTGCGGAACACGCTGGAGAACACGATCGCGGCCGAGTCGGTGATCCGCGACACGGACTTCGCGTCGGAAATCGCAAACT
Organism: Planctomycetia bacterium; assembly: GCA_005772955.1. Lineage (GTDB taxonomy): Bacteria > Planctomycetota > Planctomycetia > Gemmatales > Gemmataceae > Gemmata. Next base: position 32,871 of record SXID01000027.1, on the reverse strand, counting down.
TCACCCGCCTCCAGACGCAGCAGCAGGCCGGTGCGACGGTGCTCGGCAACGCCAACCAGACGACGGCCCTCGTCGCCCAGTTGCTCCGGGGCTAATCGGGACCGTTGAATCGTAACTTAAGGGGCGCGGAACGGAGGTCACTTCGTCCCACGCCCCATCGCCGCACACCACGGTAGTCGCGTCGCCTGCGTCCCGCATCCTACTTTGAGGTGTCCCATGGCCCTCGGTGGCGTTAGTTCGAACGGGTTGAATTTCACCGGCCTGGCCACCGGTATCGACACGGCCAAAGTCATCGACGGGTTGAACGCGGTTAGCCAGCAGCGGATCAATCGGTTCAAGACCCAGAAGTCCGAGATCGTCGGCAAGCAAACAACGTTCGCGGCCCTTCAGGGCAAGTTGTTCGACCTGCAAGCCAAAACGAACGCGTTGGCCCGTTCTGGAGGTGGGGCATTCGACGGCCGGACCGCGACCGCGTCGGACACCGCAGCCGTGACCGCCGTCGCCGGAACGGCCGCAGTCGCGGGCACGTACACCCTGACCGTGGAGAGCCTCGCGAAGGCCGCACAGTTTTCCTCCGCGGGGTACGCCGACCCCAACGCCAGGATCCAAGAAGGCACGATCGCTTTTCAAGTCGGCGGTGGCGTGACGACGACCGTCACCGTCGATAGCCGGAACAACACGCTCCAGGGGTTGGCCGATGCGGTCAACGCGGCCAACGGCGATCTCCGCGCGTCGGTCGTCAACGACGGCACGACCACCGCGCCCTACCGGTTGCTCCTCACCTCCGCCAAGACGGGCAGCGCCAACAGCATCGCCGTGACGAACAACCTGACCACCGGCACCGGCGCGTCGGTTCTGGAAACGGGAGCGATTACCACCGTTCAAGCCGCGACCGACGCCAAGGTGAAAGTCGGCAGCGGGGCCGGGGCGCTGACCATTACGAGCGAGACCAACCAGTTCAGCAATCTGATCGCGGGGGTGAGCCTGACCGTACTCCAGGCGGACGTGAACAAGTCCATCACCGTGTCGGTCAAGAACGACAACGACGCGACCGTCAAGGCGGTTCAGGACTTCGTCACCGCGTACAACGGCGTTCGCGACTTCATCACCGAGCAGACCCGGTTCGACACGGACACGAAGTTCGCCGGCGCGCTGCTCGGGAACCGCGACGCGTCCGCGCTGGCGAACGAACTCGCGTCGGCGCTCTCGGCCACCGTCCCCGGGCTGAGCGCGACCGCGAACCGGCTGTCGTCGGTCGGGCTGGCTTTCGACGAACGCGGGAAGTTGAGCTTCGACTCCTCGAAGTTCAGCGCCGCGCTGAACTCACCCGGAAATGCCGCGGCCAATTTCAAGCGCCTGTTCGCTCTCTCGGGCAAGTCGGACACGAATGGTGTCGAGTTCCTCATCGGCTCGAACAAGACCAAGCCCACCAGTTCCCCATATACGGTCAACATCACTTCGGCGGCCAGTCGCGCGGTGGTAGTCTCGGCCGGGCCGGCCGGACCGGTGACGCTCACACCGCCGGACAACGCGCTCCAGATCAAGCTCAACGGTCTCATCTCCAGTGGCGTCACGCTGCCGGGCGGGGCGTACACGCGGGACGAACTGGTCGCCGCGCTTCAGAAGGCGATCAACTCGGCCCCGAGTCTTGGGGGCAATCTCGTCAGTGCCGTGGTGAATGGTAATGGGAAGATCGAACTCACCACCCAGAAGTACGGCTCCGGAGCGAGTGTCGCGATCACCGGCGGGTCGGCCCCGCTGCTCGCGGCACTCGGGTTCAATGGCACCGAGACCGGCACCGGTTCGGACGTGGCCGGCAACTTCGTCGCGAATGGGATGACTGAGACCGCGACCGGTTCCGGTCAGATCCTGAGCGGTGCGTCGGGCAACGCCAACACTGTGGGTCTGCAAGTCACGTCGACGTTGTCCGCGCCAGGCTCGGCAAACCTGACCGTGACCCAGGGGCTTGCGAGCAGGCTCGGGGCGGTACTCAACAAGTACCTCGACCCGGTGAACGGCCGGTTCAAGGCGATCAACGACGCGTTCACGGAGCGCTCGTCGGCTATAGACAAAACCGTCGCCAAACAGAGTGCGCTTCTTGAATCCAAAATGGCCGAGCTCCAGACGCGGTTCGCCGCGATGGAGACCGCGGTTAACAATCTGAAGGGACTCCAGACCCAACTTTCTTCACTCGTCATCATCAACAACAGCAAGTAACCCCGAACAGGACGAGGCCATGAACATGTACCGCGGCTACCGACAGAACGAGTCAGACGGCGGCTGGACCCGCATCGACCTCCTCTTGGCCCTTTACGATAACGCGCTTGAGCGGCTCGACCGAGCCGAGGGGTCGTTCCATGCGGGCGAGTCCGGGGCGGTTGTGGCGCAACTGGTCAAGACGCAGAACGTCCTCATGGCGCTTGCAGCCGGTGTCTGCGTTGAGGTTAGCCCTGAAACGAACACAAACCTGCTGCGGCTCTACGAGTACATGGTGACGGAACTGACCAGACCGTCTCTCGTTGCGATCGCGAATGTGCGGAGGATTATGAGCACACTCCGCGAGGGGTTCGAGGCGGTGCGCGTCGAGGCGAACGAGATGGAACGCACCGGCCAACTCGCGTCCGCGGAACGGGCACAAGCGGTTCTGGTGATCGCCTGAGGTTGCCGGTTCTGGCAGTTCCGCAAGATCGGTGAAAAGAAGTGAACACGCCGGTCATGCCGGGTCGATAAATTCCGTGGACCGGACACACGGGAACGATCCGCCATGATTCGTGGAATGTATAGCGCGGCGACCGCGCTTGTGGTCGCCTCCGAGCAGCAAGAGGTGACCGCGCACAACCTCGCGCACTCCAGCACCCCCGGTTACCGCGAACGCGGGCTGGTGTTCGAGACCTTCGACCGCGTACTCGGGCGTGCAACCGAGCCGACAGGCGACATCGTCGGCGCCCGCACCGTTCAGGCCTATCACGACTTCCGCCCAGGCGCTCTCCAGCAGACCGGACACCCCTACGATCTTGCACTCGGGGAACCTGACCGCTTCTTCGTGTTGGCTGGGCCGGATGGTCCAATCTACACGCGTAACGGTTGTTTCGCGCCGACCCCGCAGGGCCAACTCGTCAGTCAGTCCGGGTACGTGCTCCAGGGCGACGGTGGTGCGCTGAACGTGCCGCAGGGAACCAACCAACTTGTCGTCGCTGCGGACGGGAGTGTCACTGCGGACGGCACACCTCTTGGTCAACTCCGTGTCGTCAGGTTCACCAACTTGCAACAACTCACGGCCGCAGGTCCGACGTTATACACGGCACCGCCCGAAGCCGGGTTGCAAGTCGCACCGGGACGCGTACTCCAGGGCTTCCGCGAAGGCTCCAATGTGCAACCGGCCGACGCGATGGTGCGGCTGATCATCGGCGCTCGCTACTACGACGCCGCGCAGCGCGCACTCCGCTCGCTCGCCGAAACAATCCAACTGAACACGCGACCGCAGAGCTGACGCGGCTCACTACCCAGGAGATTCGGCCATGATCAAGGCACTGTTCACCAGCGCGACTGGGATGAACGTCCAGACGACGGCGATCGACAACACCGCGAACAACATCGCCAACGTGAACACCAACGGTTACAAGAAGGGTCAGGCCGACTTCCAAGACCTCCTCTATGTGAACCAGCGCGCGCCAGGGTCAGACGCGGCCCAGGGGCTTCAGGTGCCTACCGGGTTGCAGATCGGCAGCGGGGCGAGGGTCGCTGGCATCACGAAGGTGTTCACCCCTGGTGCGCTGGTCAATACGCAGAACCCGTTTGACGTGGCGGTGGAGGGTGAAGGCTTCTTCCAGGTCACACTCCCAAGTGGCGAACTGCGTTACACACGCGACGGTGCCCTCCGGCTGAACGCACAGGGCAGTCTCGTCACGAGTGACGGGTTCTTGATCTCGCCGCAAATCACGATTCCGACTCAGGCAGTGTCGGTGTCGGTTGGGTCGGACGGCACCATTTCTGTGCAGAACGCCGGCGCATTGAATGCTTCGACTGTGTTGGGGCAACTCACACTCGTGCGGTTCCAGAACGCGGCTGGCCTGAGCGCCGAGGGGCGGAATCTGTTCGCCGAAACCGCGTCGTCGGGAACGCCGCTCATCGCGACGCCGGGTCAGAACGGTGTTGGCCTGACCCGACAAGGATTCTTGGAACGCTCAAACGTGGATGTGGTAACCGAACTGATCAACCTGATCCTCGCGCAGCGCGCTTACGAATTCAACACGCGTGCTGTGCGAACCGCTGACAACATGCTGGCCTCGACCACGGACTTGATCCGATAAGTGGTATGGTCCGGTCTTGAGTGCGGTCCGCTCGCTCCGCGAGCGGTTGCGTTGCTGTTGGAATTGCTGACACGGTGTCCTTGATAACGGTTCGTGCGTGTCGGACCGCTCGCGGATTGAGCGGACCACTCTCGGGCCACGTTCGCGGAGCGCAGGGATGCGAATCTTCCAATACTTGGTTGCCATCGTGGGAGCCGTTCTCGCTACCGCCGGGGCGCGGGCCGTCGACCCAGTCGTGGTGGAACTCAATGACCGTGCGACCGTCGGCACGTCCCTCGTCACGGTGGGTGATGTGACGCTCCTATCAGGGGGCGACGCCGGCCTTCGCGCAACCATTTCCAAGCTCGATCTCGCGGAATTCAAAGCACGCGACCGGAGCACCGCCATCGGGCGCCGGTCTGTCGAGTACCGGCTCCAACTGGCAGGTATCGACACCGCTGCCGTGCGCGTCATCGGCGCCGAACGGGTGACTGTCATTCCGGTACGCCGCCCAGTCACCATTGAAGAGGTGATCGCGGTGGCGCGGGCTGAATCGCTCCGTCATACAGGCGACACACCGGACCTCACTATCGACCTCGCTGTTCCTCTCGTGGTGCGGTTGCCCGATGTACCGGCCAACGATCGCATCACGATTACCGCGAAACCACGCGGCAAGCCCGGCACAACCGGGCGTATCCAGATGGACATGACCGTTGTCAGCAACGGCGAAACGCTGCTCGCGTTCGCGATCCAACTCGATGTTAAGTCCGCTTCGCGCTCGAACACTGGAGCAATCGTTCGCGCCGGTGGAACCGTCCCCGGGATGCCCGCCGATGGCGTTGCTATCGCACCCAATGAAGTGCTTGTTCGCGCCCGGCAACGTGTGGAAGTGGGCATCCAGAGTGGCGAATTGAAGGTCGTGATGATCGGCGAATCGCAGCAGGACGGGCGCCTTGGACAGACCGTTTTCGTGCAAAACCCCGACTCGAAGAAGCTGATCCCTGCGAAGGTCGTCGGACCCGGCAAACTCGAAGTCGAACTCGGAGGAATTACGCCATGAGGCGACTACTAATAGCAACCCTCACGATGCTCGCGGCTGTCGGAACGACCGGGAAGGCCGATTCGCTCTGGGAGCGGCGTGACCCGCGGTACGGGTTCCTGTTTCAGGATAACCGTGCCCGCAACATCGGCGATACGTTGACCGTGACCATCACCGAAACGACCGTCACGAACGAGAACGACCAGAAGTCGCTGAACCGTACGACCGCATCCAGCGGTAACCTGCAAATGTTCGGGGGCGGTCCCGTGGCGGTCGGTAACGGCGGTGCCGGTACCGTCGCCGCGCCCGGCGTCGGGTTCGTGTATCCGAATCAGTCGAGTAACCTGACGTTTACCGGCAATGCGCAGAACACGAGCAATCGCGTGTTCACCGACCGCATGGCCGTGACGGTAGTAGACGTGATGCCCAACGGGAACCTGGTCGTCGAGGGTTATCGGAGTCGTGTGGTACAAGGTGAAGAGCGCGTGTTGCGGATCACCGGGATCGTGCGCCCGGCAGACATCGGGGTGGGAAACGTCATCACGTCCGGCTCGGTCGCGAACTTCCGCATCAGTTACCTGGGCCGCGGCCCGGCAACACGCACGACGCAGCAAGGCTACCTCGGGCGCCTCGGCAACCTGTTGCGACCGTAAGCGCAGAGGAAAGAGTTTAGAGAACAGAAGCAAGAGGACAGCAACGAGAAGAACAGTACCCCTGTTTACCAGTTCTCTGATTGCTGGCCTCTGTTCACTTCCACTGGGGGAATCCATGTTACGGCTTTTGATCGCCGCAGTGGTCGTTTTGGTCGGGTCGGGAACCGCGTCCGCGCAAGTGCGTATCAAGGACGTGACCGACGTGTCTGGTTCGCGCAGCAACCAGTTGTTCGGGTTCGGCCTCGTGGTCGGGCTGGACGGCACCGGTAGCCGCAGCACGTTTACGCAGCAGATCGCGGTGGACATGCTTCAACGCATGGGGACCAGCACGCAAATCTTCAGCCAACTCCCGGCCGAATCGGTGATCCGCTCGACGAGCATCTCCGCGGTGCTCGTCACGGCCGAAATCGGGCCGTTCACGCGAAAAGGCGGGCGCCTCGATGTTACCGTTTCCGCGATCGACGACGCACGCAGTTTGCAAGGCGGTACGCTCATCTTCACACCGCTTCGTGGGGCGGATGGGAACGTGTACGCGCTCGCGCAAGGACCGCTGTCGATCGGTGGGTTCTCGGTGACGGGGCAGGGGAGCGGCATTCAGAAGAACCACCTGAACGTCGGCCGCATCCCTGCTGGCGGGATCGTGGAGAAGGAAGCGCCCGGTGAACTCGTGCGCGAGGGTAAGTCCACGCTGCTTCTGAAGGACCCCGACCTGAACACGTCGCGATTGATCGCGAAGACCATTAATGAGCGCTACCCTGGAACCGCAAGCGCGACCGACCCCGGTGCAGTGACGCTGTGCGCGCCTGCAGACCCGGCGAAGACGCCGACGCTGTTCCTCGCGGAAGTGGGGTTGCTCGAAATTCGTCCCGACAGTACGGCGCGGGTAGTGATCAACGAACGCACTGGAACTGTCGTGGCCGGTGAGAACGTCCGCATTTCGACCACTGCGGTCGCGCACGGCAACCTGTTTATTGGGGTGACGAACGCACCCATCGTGTCCCAACCCAGTCCGTTAGCGGGTGGCATGACGACCGTGGTGCCGCGCACGCAGGTGGCCGGTGTCGAGCAACCGGCCCGGCTCATCAACGTGCCCAAGTCCACCACGGTCGCGGAAGTCGCACGCGCGATGAACGCGCTGGGCGTGACCCCGCGTGACCTCATCGCCATCTTCCAGATGATGAAAAAGGCCGGCGCGCTCCATGCGGAACTGATTCTGGAGTGACGCGCCTCTTGTCCCGGGGTTGAAACCCGTGGTTCTTGACGCAGCGATTCGCACGGAGAGGAGAAAACTATGTTCGGGGCGCAATCAATTCCGTCTGCCACCACAATTTCGGCCCCGCTCGCGGGCAAGCCGGGTGCTACGGTGCAGAGCAAGGCTGAATCGCGCGTGAAAGACATGGCCACTGAGATGGAGGCCACGTTTCTCTCGATGCTACTGAAGGAAATGCGGCAAACCCTCGACCCTGACGAGGGCGGTGGACTGTTCCCTGGCGACTCCGGCGACGTGCAAGGCGGTCTCTTCGACCTTTACCTCAGTCGGCACTTGGCCGACGCGGGCGGGGTCGGGATGGCGACCGCGCTCGTGCGCCAGATGCAGGCCGGCACCGCTCCGAAGACGGTGAACTCCACCGATGCACACCTCGCACCAACTGCTATCGACCCTGGTCGCCTCACTCCTTCCGCGGCTACTCGCTGAGGAAGAGTTGCTCTGCGACGCGCACGCACACGCGCGCGAATTGAACCTGGCCCTGCGCCGAGGCGACCTGGCGTCCGCGACCGCGATCACTGCTCAACAGCACGCGAACGCGATCGCACTCCGTGCCGCGAGCGCCCAACGCACTGCTTCTGCTGGCACGCTCGCCAACGCGCTCGGCGTTCCCGCCGATGGGATTAAATTGTCCACAATTGCTGAGAAACTGCCCGACGCGCTGGCCATCGAAATTCGGGTCTCGCGCGAACGGCTCACCGCCATGGCTGCCGAACTCGCGACAATTCAGACGCGGAACGCAAATCTGCTTGCACACCTGCGATCCTTCTTTCGGGCAATCCTGTCGGACCTCACGGGAGACGACACCCCGGCGCGGTACGGTCCCACCGGTAACTGGCTGCCCCCGGCTTCTGGCTCTGCGATCCTGATACGCGGAACCCCTCGATGAACGCAATTCCCATCGGCACGTCGGCGCTCCAGGTCGGTCAGCGCGCGCTCGACCTGATCGGCCAGAACATCGCGAACGCGGTCACCCCCGGTTACCACCGGCAGCGCGTCGATCTCGTTAACAGCATCACCGGTGCCGATGGAACCGGCGTCGACATCGCGTCCATCACGCGGTTCACCGCCGCTCCGCTCCGCACCGCGATCATTAGCAGCAACGCGGACCAGGCCAGTTTCACGGTACAGATCGACACGCGCCGGCAGATCGAAACAACCCTCGCCACAGGGCAGGGCGGCATTGGCGACCGGCTCGAAAACTTCTTCAACCAGGTCGAAGAACTGACCGGGCGCCCGGACAGCCTCGCGTCGCGCCGGGCGATTCTCACGTCCGCGTCGGATCTCGCGGCACAGTTCAAGGCGACCGCTGGTGACACGGACCGACTCCGCGCCGACGTCGGGAACAGGATCGCGAAGACCGTGGCCGAGGTGAACGATCTCGCCTCGAAGATCGCGGAACTGAACAACCGCATTCTGGTGACCGAGAACCGCGGGTTCACGACCAACGAGTTGCGCGACCAGCGTGACCGGCTCATCGACGACCTGTCGCAGCGGATCGACATCCGGACGGTCGAGGCACCGTCGGGCGAGATCAACGTGATCGCGTCAGGTGCGGCGGTTGTCGTCGGCCAGTTCGCCAACACGTTCACGCTGACGCAGGACGCCAACGACCAGATCGTCATCACGGACCCCGGAACATCGCAACCGCTCACGTTCCGCGCCGGCACGCTTGGCGGTTTGCTACAGGACTTCAACACGAACATTCCCGCGATCCGTGACCGTCTGGACACGGTTGCGAGCGAACTGATCCGCCGGGTGAATCAGATCCAGGCGACGGGGCTGGGCACGAGCGGCCCATTGACCTCCGCGACCGGAACGAACAGCGCCTCGGCGTCAAACGTCGCGTTCAACAGCGCGAACCTGCCGTTCGCGGTCCAGCCCGGGGCGCTCACAGTAAGCGTCACCGACACCGCGACCGGGAACCGCACGACTACGCAGATCAGTATCACTGCGGCGACCACCCTGGATGACCTCGCAACCGCACTGAACGGCGTAGCGGGGCTGCAAGCGTCGGTCGACCCGACGAGCAATACGTTGCAGATTCAAGGACAACCGGGTTTCGCTTTCGACTTCGCGGGGCGAGACTCGAACCCGCCTGGTTCCGGCGTGGTCGCGAACCCGGACACCTCGGGTGTACTCGTCGCGCTGGGCCTCAACGGGCTGTTCACCGGGACGGACGCGACCAGCATCACGGTGCGCCAGGCGATCGTCGCGGACCCGGGCCTGCTCGCCACGTCGCGCACTGGGCAGGCCGGCGACGGTACGAACCTCGAACGCCTCGGGGCGGTTCGCGACGCGCAAGCTATCGGCACACGCACGCTGTTTGAAGACTTCGCCGACATCGCTGCCACGCTCGGGAGCGAGATCAACTCGCTTGACGACAAACAGACCACGCAGGGCGCCGCGATACGCGAGTTGTCCAACCAGGAACTGGCGGTTACCGGCGTGGACTCGAACGAAGAGTTGCTCCACCTGCTCGACTACCAGCGACTCGTGCAGAGCGCATCGAAATACCTGTCCGTCGTGAACACCGCGATCGACTCCATCCTCGCAATCATCTAATAGGACAGTTCCAATCTCCAGCAGTTCCAAGTTCCAGGCTGAGGACACCAGACGAACGGTTCCTTGTCCTCAACTCGGAACCTGGAACTGCCGAATGAGGCCGACACCATGAACCTTCGCGTCAGTAGCCTGACCCAGAGCAACAACGCAGTCGCGAACATCCGGGCGCGCAGCTCGGAACTGGCCAAGTTCCAGGAACAGATTTCGTCCGGCGTGCGCGTCGCGCGGGCGTCCGACGACCCCGGGTCCTACCCGGCACTCGCGCAGGCGCGAGCCGCCGCCGATCGCCTCACGAGCTACAGCCAAACTGTCGCCGACGCGACCTCTGTTCTCAACGCGGGCGTCAATGTCCTCCAGGACGTGAACGATGTGCTGGTGCGGGCGCGGCAAATCGCGCTGGAAGCCGGCAACGCGACGACCGAAGGCGAGCCGACGAGCCGCGAAGCGCTCGCGACCGAACTCGATGGGATGATCGGTCGCGCGCTCACGGCTGCGAACTCGCGACCCGATGGAAAGACACTGTTCGCCGGCACTGCGTTCGCCACCCCCCCGTTCCGGGTTGCGACGACCGACGCCTCGGGCCGCCCTGCGACGATTGCCTACGACGGCTCGACCGACCGGACCCGCACCATTACCGGGCGTGGCACGACGGTCGATACCCGCTACGTCGGCAGCGAAGTGTTTCAGCAGTCAGGCGCGGACGTGTTTGCGTCGCTCATTGCCCTTCGCGACACCCTGCGGGGCACCCTGCCCGTCGGGACGACCTACTCTCAGGCAATTACCCAGCAACTCACAGACGTGGACGCAGCCCGGACCGTGGTCGGCGAATCGGTCGGGGAACAGGCCTCGAACCTGGCGACACTCGAAGCGCTCCAGACGCTCATCGGCGACGCGCAACTCGATACGGCCGCCCGGGCCAACGAGCTTGAAGGCACAGATTTCGCGGAGGCGATTGTGAAAGTGAGGGAACAGGAGACCGCACTCCAGGCAATTTACGCGGTTACCGCCAAACTCGCGGACCCGGGGTTGCTCGCGTTTATCGGGTAACGTGACGGCCTCTCAAAATAGAAAAGCACACGGCGTGCCTATTTGTGCGACTCGAATGTGTCACGGGCGGATGACACGCTGTCTTGCCCTCTCCCCGTGCGGGAGAGGGTGTCGGCCCTTCGCCGACGGGTGAGGAGGAGCGCCTTCTGCGTGCTATCGTTTCACCCCTCACCCCGCCGCGAAGCGCGGCGGCGCTCTCCCGCAAGGGGAGAGGGCAAAGAGAGAACCACTGCCCACTGTGACACTTTGGCGGATACGCACTACTCCATTGAAGACGCGCCGACAGCGTGGGTTGACAAGGCGGACGGTGCAGGTATAGCGTGAGCCTTGATTCCAATTGATCGGGTTCCTGTAGGTAGGAGACGGGGTATGGACAAGGGACGAGCCGGAACCGGCGGCCCGGTCGTACGCGCCGCTCACGTGCGGGTTTCCGAAGAAGTAATCCCGATCGGTGCCCCTGCACTCGAAGGGGCAGCAGGTGGACCAACGGTGCGGATCGTTCGGGAAGGCGACGTGATTCAGATGCTCGAAGTGGTTTGTTCCTGTGGGGAACGGATCCGCATTCGGTGCGACTATTAGGACTGGCCGCGCGGCCAGAAGACACGACCCCGGCTCCAGGGAGGGAGCGGTGAACCGACGGTACGTCATTCTGTCGGGCCTGTGGGTACTCGCTGCGGTTGCGGCGGGTTGCACCCCGCTGCGCGGCTCCCGACCCGACGCGCCCGTACCACCGCCTCTCGGCGAGTACAGGCTCACCAACGGTGCTCCCCCGTCCGGTTTCGGCGAGGTGGTTCCGGTTGGCGGGACACAACCCGTTGACGCTGGTGGGACCGGGAAATTTGACCTCAGCGGTGGACAACCGGTTGGCACTTTCCAGTCGCCGCCCGTAGGCCAACCACTTCCTCCACCGCGACCGGCACTGCCGCCACTGCCGCCACCGGGCGAACCAAAGAGCCTGCCGCCGCTCCCACCCGGTGTGTTGCCTGTATCGCCGCTGACGGGTTCCCCGACACCAAGCGATCCCCACCTGCTTACCAAGCCGACGGCATCCGGCAGGATCCTGGGTCTCGGGCCGAACGAGGTTCCTACGGATCGAGTACTCGAACTGGCACGACATCTGGAAGTGCTTCTCGCGCAGAACCGCGACCTTGTCGCCCGCATCACCGAACTCGAGCGTCTTGGCGCTGGACGTGAGCAGGCATTGGTCGAGGCGATTCGCGAAGTCGAGGCCGCCGAAAACGAAGTGGCCAAGACTCGTGGCATCATCCTCACACAGAAGTCTGAAATCGTGTCCTTGCAGGATAAGATCCGGCAGATGGAGCGAGAAGATATCGACTTGCTGAAACTGGTGATCGCCGCGTTCGAGAAACTGCTGCCCTCCCCGCGGAGGGAGCCATGAGACCGCGATTGATGGGCGGGGCGGTGATTCTCTCGGCGTGCGCTGCCCTTACGGGGTGTGCGCTGTTGGACCGCGTACGCGACCGCGATAAGCCCGCTCCCGGACCACCCACGTTCAGCCAGTACCACCTCGACAAGTGGCAGTGGAACGGGGTCGGTCGCGTGGTCGTGCTGCCGTTCCGGAACGAGTCCGGGTATACGAAGGCCGGTGAGGAGGCCCGCGAAGCGTTCGTTGCGGAACTGCAGAAGGCGGGCCGGTTTGAGGTGGTTCCGACCCCGGTCGATGACCGCGCGTTCCTCGCGGCGCAGGTGCGATGCGGTGGGCGATTCGACGAAATCGTCCTGTTTGACATCGCGCAGGCCACGAACGCGGACGTGGTGATTCATGGCACCGTGTCGAATTATTCGCCCTACCCGCGCCCGCGCCTTGGCTGGGTGCTTCAGGCGGTTGGGCCACAACAGGCGAAAGTTGTCGCCTCGGTGGACGGGTTGTGGGACACAACCGATCCGGCGATCGCAGAACGACTCCGGGTGTACTACAGGCAGCGAACCCGCGAGCGCCCGCCGTGGATCCGGAATCACGTGATCGCGAGTGACGACAGCTTCGCGGCCGAACTCGCTTTGGATTCGCCCATTTTGTTCCGTCGATTCGTGGCGCGCGAGGCCGTTCTCGCGATGTTGGGCTTGCCCGTCCCTGGTGTCCTCATGGGCGTGGACGGGACGCCGGTCGGGTCCGGTTGCCAACGGCAAGTCGCGCCAGACACGCCAATTGTGCCTGGCGCAGGAACTGTGAAATAAATGTGTTCGCGGCGCGCGTTCGGAGGCCAGTTCCAGCCGCCTGTTCGGAGAGCGGTGTACTAAAAGGTATCTGGAGTCACACGAAGTATGGAAACTGCGGGAGCGAAACCCGCTCCACGTATTACCCCCGCACGGAAGCGAACCATTGAGCATTCACGCACCAAGGAGTTCGCACCGTGTCAACGCCCGCAGCCGCGCCCGCACCCGGAGTAGGGCCGCCGAAGAAAAGCCGTAAACTGGTTCTGGTTGTCGTGTGTGTCGTTGCCCTCGGCGCCGGAGCCGTTGTGCCGATGGCGATGGGTGGGATGCTCCCATTCGGCAAGTCGAAGACCGCGGAGAAGGGGAAGTCGAAGGAGAGCGGCAAGACCGCAATTGTACCCTTCGGCGAGGTAGTCGTAAACCTGTCCGAAGAGCGGCAGCAGCGCTATCTGCGGTTGAAGATCGCGATTCTCGTTGACGCGGAAGCCGAGAAGGAAGCGACGGACCTGGTGACCAAGAAGAAGGCCGCCGTGAAGAGCGCCCTCATCAGTCACCTGTCCGGGAAGAACACGAACGACGTGAGCGGATCGATCGGTGTTCAGCGGATGCAGCGGGAACTCCTCGAACGGATCGAGGAAGTTCTCTACCCCGACGGCAATAGCCGCATCCGGGCCGTCTTGTTTGAAGAGTATGTTGTCCAATGACCCTGGCTGAGTTCGACTTCCGAAGGCCCCCTCCGGGCGACATCGAGCGCAACGTGACCGCGTGGCTCACGACCGCGTGTCGGCGGGCTACCGAAGCCGCGTCGAACATTCTGTCCTTTCCGCTAACGGTTCAACTCGCGGGCGTCGAAACGCCGTCCGCGAGCGCCTGTCTCGCGCTGCTCCCCGAGGGCACCGTGGGCGTACTCCTCGCTGAACCCGTTGCGGGCGTCGGCGGGGTACTCCTCGCACTCCCCAACACACTCCTTCTCGCACTGGTCTCCGGTCTCGTTGGCGAGTCGCCAGCCGCGCTACCGCCCCAGCGCGAAGCTACGGTGATGGAACTCTCTCTCGTTCCTCACCTCGTTACCGAACTGTTCGCCAACCCGCTTCTGAAGAGCTGGCAGGGCAACGAACCGCCCGCGTTGGCCGTCGGCCTACCGTCGGTCCCCGGTGCCGTGTGGCGCGCCGGCACTGAGCGCACGCTGTTTGCAACGATTACTCTTTCCGCCGCCTTCGGCGACCACCAAGTTCATCTGCTGTTCAACCGTACTGGGCGCTGGGAAGAACTGGCGATTGCACCGCCGGACCTGGTTACACCGGTTCCGCGTGAGGAGATCGAATCTCTGGTCCGCGCGATGGCAGTTGAAATGACGGTCGTGCTTGGAAAAGCCGATCTGACTATGCACGATCTCGCGGGCCTCGTGGCTGGCGACGTGGTCGTGTTCGACCAGAAAGTGACCCAGCCGCTTGACGGACTGGTGGCTGGTGCGCGGAAATTCCGCGTTTGGCCAGGGGTTGTTGGCGACCGGGCTGCGGTCGTCGTCGATGCCGTAGCCGCAGATTGACCGCACGCGGGAGCGAGACACGACACATGGCCGATCCCACCACCCCGACCGACCCTGCGGACGCATTGTCCGCCGTGGTCGCCAAACAACCCGAGTTCCCGCAACTGGAACCGCGTGCCGGAAGCGGCCCGGGTACCACGCTGGACTCACTACGCGACGTGCCGATCACAATCACTGCGCGCCTGGGACACACGGTCATGCCGATCGCGGAGATCCTGACTCTCGGTCCCGGCTCCGTTGTGGAACTCGAAGAGGGGATCAGCGCGCCGGTCGAGTTGACCGTCCGCGGCGTCCCGTTCGCCACCGGCGAAGTCGTGGTCGTTGATGACCACTTCGCGGTGCGCATCAAAGCTCTGCTGCCCCCACGTGCCGGAAGGATCGACTCGTGACCGTCACCCTGACACGGATGTTGAGCGCACTAACGGTTTTGTGTGTTGCTTCCGCCCCGCTGTTCGCGGGCACTACAGGCGGGCTGGAATATGCGCCTCCAACGGCGCCCGCTGCGCCGGACATCGGCAGCCTGGTGCTCCGTCTCTCCTTGATGACGGCGGTGCTTGTCGGCCTGTGCATGTTGGTGTTGTGGCTTGCACGCCGTGCGAATCGACCAGTAGGCGGAACCGTTGCCGGGGGCGGGCGCGTGAAGCACGAGGGAACCCTCGCGCTCGATCGGACGTGTGCCGTCCACCTGTTGTCGGTGGACGGCCAGACGGTTGCGGTGACCACGGACGCGAGCGGCTTGCGGTCGATGGTCGTTCTATCGGAACCGTTCGACGCCGTGCTTGACGCGGCGACCGAACCCCAGCCAGAAGCGGCACCGCCCGCGCCAGTCGCGTCCGCGGTGTCGGCCAAATCAGCGGAGGATGTTCGCCAACTCTTGCAGCGTCTCGTTCGCCGTGGAAATGGTCCGAGCATTAACCTGGAATCCCCGCTGGGCGACAATCAGGCGTGAGAACTCGACCGCGATATCGACGTTCGCGGCCTCCAGTGCCCCGCCCTGAACGTTGCCGCGCCCGCCTTGCCCGGCGATGCCGACCAGCGCCTCGCCCGACGCGACCGAAGACCGGAAGTAGTTGCTCCCGGAGCGGAGCAACCCGTCTTCGTTGTTGAACCCGGCGATCGCGAGTTGAGCCAGACTGAGCGTGCGCCCGTTGGTGAACTTCCCCTGAATAATGCCTTCCGAGTCGATCGCAACGTCGCTCAGGGTGCCGAAGCCGGAGCCGTCCTGGCCGATGGCGCTGACGGTCGTTACCCCGCCGAACTGTGTCACCCCGGACGCAGTGCCCCCGTTCCCGAGGACCAGGTTGATCGTCTGCGCCGTCGTGATTCCGGGGATGCCGGTGACGATGGCGCCCAGGGTCACCGGCCCGGCACCGACCAGCAGACCACGCTCGTCGAATGTCACGATGTCCGCCCCCGGTGCGAATGTAACGGTGCCGCCGCTGATGTTGGCGCTGACAAGGTATTCGTTGGGCGTGGCAGTCTTGGTGAACGTGACCGTCAACGCGCGGGGGGTACTCTGCGAGTCGTACACCTGAATCGCGGTCGTCGCGAACTCGCCGAGCAGGCTCGAACTGCTCAGGTTCCCTTGAATTCGGGCCTCTGTTGTCGCGAAACCCGCGGCGCCGGACCCGAACGGGATCTGGATGTCCAGGTTGCCGGCGACCTGGAATACCGGGTCCGTTGCCGACCCCTCTCCGACCGCTCCGAACCGCTGGACCCGGAACCCGGTACCGGGATCGACCAGGAACCCGGACGAGTCCACGCCGAAGATGCCTGCCCGTGAAAAAACCGGTGCCTGTCCATCACGCAGGACGAAGAACCCGGTGCCCTGGATGCCGGCGTCGAGGCTCCGCCCGGTCGGGTTCAGGTTGCCTTGCGCGAACAAGGTTCCGATCGAGCCGACCCCGACCCCATAGCCAACTTGGGTCGGGTTCGTCCCGCCGACCGTTGTCGACGAACCCGAACCGGTGCTGAGTGTCTGATACACCACGTCCTTGAACAAGATCCGCTGGCCCTTGTAGCCAGTTGTGTTGATGTTCGCGAGATTGTTGCCGATCACGTCCAGCGCGGACGAGTTGGTCGTCAGGCCACTGGAACCGACAAAGAGGGAGTTCAGAGACATGGAAAGAGACTCCTGGTGCGTTGTCTGGAGAAGAAAACTGTTGGGTTACGCGATCACGGATTGAACTTGATCGAGAGACACTTGGTCGGTGCCGACCAGGAGGACGAAGTTGCCATCCTGCGTCTGGACCGATTCGACGGTACCGGTCTTACTCTCAGCCGCGTCGGTCAGGGTGTACTCGATCGTCTTACCGATCATGTCCGATCCCTGCGTTAGCTGCTGGAGTTTGAGCATCTGCCCGAAGCTCGCGTTCAGGTCTTGCAGCCCTTGCACGCTGTTCAGCGTCGCGAGTTGCTGGATGAATTCCTGGTTGTTAACCGGTTCGAGCGGATCCTGGTTCTGCAACTGCGCGATGAGCAGTTGGAGGAACTGGTCCTGGCCGATGCCGGTGAGTGCTCCGGTACTTGCCATGTGATATCTCCTTGACGGAACGGGCGGGGGTTAGGCCATCACGTCGAGCACACCGGGACCGCGCCGGCCGGGGGGTGCGCGCGGCGTGGAGGCAGTCGTAGCGGCCGTAACGTCGACTGTTGGCGCGTCCGAACGATACGGGTTGCGGCCGGCGCCACCAGTGTTCGCGTCCGTTGAGACGTCGAAACTCTGGAGCGCGACCCCGGCTGCTTCGAGCCGCTGACGCAGTTCGGGCAACTGGCTTTCAATCATTCGGCGAATCGCGTCGTCCGACACCATCACTTGTCCGTTAATCCCGTCGCCGTTTTGGGTGAGACGGATTCGCACTGGACCGAGTTCGGGCGGGTCAAGTCGGAGTTGGAACTCGGTTGTTCCTGCCCGTTCGACCAGGTGAGCGTGAGTGATGATTCCGTCCGCGACCTGCACCGCCGGGGTGGGTGGTTGTGCGGTATAGGTCGCGCGGGGAGCGGTGGTTGTGTTCGGCGAGAACGGTGCCGGTACGCCGCTCCCAAAACCCGAAGTGCGGGCCGCGTCGCCGAAGTCGTTATCCGGCGATTTCGGTTCGACAACTTCGGCGGGTCGAGTCAAAGCGGGTGCTGTGGTCGTCGCGATGGCGTTGGGAGGTACCGGCACGAACGCGGTCGGCGCGGATACAGGCGCGGGCGAGGCATTCGGCACTGCTCTCGGGGTGAGCGTGGACACGGGTGTCGTGAGTGGAGACTCGATGTTCGAGATTGGTACGGTTGGCGTTAGTGCGTTCGGTGTCGGTACGTTGGTGGGTGCAGTGTTCGTGACAGGCGTGCTGCTCATCGTGGGGACGACGTTCGCCACGGGTGCGGAAGCGGCCAGAGTTGCATTCGGCACTGCGGTAAGGTCGGTCGAAACGACCGTGTTGGTCGGCGTCGATGGGAGTGCCGCGGTCGTCGCAGTTGCCTGCACCGGTGCGGCTGGTGTCGGTGCCTCCGCGGGTGTCACCCGTGCGAAATCCGCCTGCGTGACGCTTCGCGCGACGGTCAACGTAGACGCGGCCGAGGCGATCGCGGCGAGCTGCTCACCCGCAGTGCCTGGACGATCGCCGACACGCGACTCGGGAACCGCGGTCGCTCTGATGGGTGCCTGAGGCGCCACGATGGGTGTCGGAGTTTCCGTCGCTCCTGTTGTCGGCGAAGGAGGAATCAAGCCGGGGATGATCGGGGTTTGCGGCACGACCACTTGGAGTTGGCCCGGTTGCACCGCCGCGACGGCGCCAGGAAGGCTCGTGGTCGCGGGCAACACCTCCGGCACAGTCGGGAGGGCGTTCTGTGGCACAACAGGCGTCGTGGGGGCGGGTGTCGTTCCTGGAGGAGTGTTGTTTTGTGTGGCCGCTTCGGCAACGAACTGGCGGAACAGGGGGTTCGCGCGTGTCGGCGGGACGGTCGGGTTCGTCGTGAGTTCGGGCGATACTCCGTTCAGTGCTTCGGGCGTCAATTGCCCGGCCGCTACACCCGCTTCCGCGAAATTGAGTGGCATGGGATTTGGCACGCCGAACTGAGCGGCGACCAGAACCCCGGCGAATTCCGCTGCGAGAGCCTCGTCCGCCTCATCGTCGGTCACTTCGGCTTGCGCGAAAGTCTTGGCCGCTTCGACTTTGCTCGCCTCCTCCGCTGCGACCGCCGAACGTGTCTCCGCGGTTGCTCCCGAGAGAACGGCTTGGAACGGTTCTGAGGAACCCGTGCGCGAGGTTTGTCGAGTCGTGGCGGTAGTCGCTGTCGGTACGGCAGGAGAGGTGGGAATCAGATCGGCGATTGAGATCGGCATCAGATTCTGTCCGGTTTAAGGGGATGAATCGTCCTGCGTGGTGGCACCGTACACCTTCCTCACGCGAGTCCGCATGTGAAGGTTGGCAAGTTCGGGGTCGGCAGCAACCGCTTCGAGCCAGCCACCACCTATCATTGTCGCCGTTTGAACTTTCGTGAGCAACCCTGCAATCTCGGCGCGCAGGTCACTGGGAAGAGTTTCGACCTTCGCGACCTGTAGTTCAAGCGTTGCGACAAGGACGGCGAGGCGAGCAGTTTGCTCGGGGTCTGCCTCACCGTGTTTGAACTGGTCGCCAATCGCGACTACCAGTTCATTCGCGGTTGTTACCGTTGCTCGCAGGTCATGTAGCACGTGAGCCGAGGGGAAATGTGTTGGAGAAACTGAAAATGTGATGGCAACACGCCAACGATCATCGCGATTTCGTCCGGGCGCGAAGTTGTGTGAGTTGGGCCTGAAGTTCCTCACTGGTTCTTATCAGGGCAACCTGTGAAACTGCAGATGACGCAATAAAAGGCTCCTCTCCGCCGTCGCCGACCTCTCGGTAAATCGGGAGAGCTTCGGTCATTCGCCCTAACCGCCGAAGGCAGGAGGCCGTCATGAACCGCGCGAACGCCCGGTCTGCTGGAGCGAGTCTTGCCGGATCAATGAGCTGGAACGCCTTCAAGGCGGATTCGATCTGGTTGTCCTGCGCCAAATTTGTCGCCGCACGGAGCTGATCGACCGACGCGCCCACGGTTCCGTCGTCCTTTGTCTTGGGCGTCGGGCTGGTGGGCGGGATCATTGGTCCCGGTGCTGGGCCAACGGGCGCCTTGTCGATCCGGTCGAGCAGTCGGCGGAGGTCGGCCTGGAGTTTGGCCCGCTCCGCACTGGTCGATTCGGCCGCGGCCCGTTCCGCGGCGAGTGCCGCAGTGTCGGTTTTCAGTTTGTCCGTCGTGGACAGTGATGCGGGTGGCTGCGCGAGAACCCCGGCGGCCACGCACGGGATCAGGATTGCTCCAGCCACCAGGCTACGGTACATCGTGAATTGCATGGGCCTGCCCTCTTCGAAGTCGTTGTTTCGGGCGGCTATACCATGAGGGGTTCGCGAGAACAAGTTCGTTCGCTGTCACTCGAAGAGCAGCATCCGGGCGACCTGATTCCAGTTTATCTCTTTGAACGACCCGAACAACAGATCCTTGTACACGTCCGGCGTGTTTTTTGGGATGCCGCCGGTGACTTCCGCTGCGATGAGGGTGGTCAGTTGCGCGGCCGCCATCTCGTCGGGGGATCGTGTCTGGTTGATCGCCTTCTGTACGTTCGCGGTTTCGCGGCACCGCTGTGCTTCCGCCTTCCAATACTGGAACCGCTTGGGATCGCCCTTGATGTAGTTGATGACGGCGGAGGTACTCGGACTCGGGGTGTCGCCGCCCGGCTGTCGGGTGCCGGGGCCACCGTCTACCTTCACGTTCTCCGGTGCGGGACCGGACACGGGCGAGTCCAACACTGCGCCCGCGTTCGCGGGCTTTTTGCTCACCCCGTTCGGATCGACGAAGTAGTTCGCTACCGATTGGCGAACCTTCACGTCTTGCGCACCGATCCACATGACGAGGAAGAACGCCATCATCGCGGTCACGAAGTCCGCGTAGGCGACTTTCCACGATCCGCCGCCGCCTTTAGCCATGAGGTATCTCCTTCGGAGCCAATTCGAAATTCGAAGCACGAAATTCGAAAGCAGCGCGAGCCGAGGCGGGCACCGGAAGGTCTTCCTTTCGAATTTGCTCCGTTACGTGAACATGTTCTTGAGTTCCGCCTGGGTGGGCCGGCAGTCGGTCGCGATGATCCGGCGGGCGCGGGTCACCACATCTTTCGGGCTGGCCCCGTCGTTCATCGCGATGACCCCGGCGGCCATCGCGCGGAAGAACAGAATCTCCTGGTCTCCCAGGGATTGCATTCGCGCCGCGAGCGGGGCAACGAAGCCGTATGCCGCGAGGATCCCGAGAAACGTGCCGACCAGTGCCGCACCAACCTTGTAGCCGATCTCGTCCACGGGGCCACCAATGGACTGCATTGTCACGACGATCCCAAGCACGGCGGCCACGATCCCGAACCCAGGCAACGCGTCCGCTGTCTTCGCGAGCGCGTCGGAGGCCGCGTGGTGTTCCCGTTCGACCACCGCGATTTCTTCTTCGAGCCATTCTCCCAATTGTTCGCTTTCCACAGTGCCATCGAGGATCATGGCGAGCGAGTCGCAGAGGAAGTCGCGGGCATGGTGGTTCCCGCTCACCTTGGGGTGTTCCTTCAACAGCGGGCTGCTTTCGGGGTTCATGATGTGTGTATCGAGCGCGAGCAAACCCTCCTGGCGCACCAGTCGCGCGAGAGCGTACTGGAGCTTGAACAGATCGACACACGCGGCTTTCCCAAATGACGATCCTTTTATTGTCTGGATGATCCCCCGGAGCAGGTCTTTTATCACTTTCGTGGGCGACATCAGGATCAGTGCGCCGAGGGTGGCCCCGCCGATTGTGACGAACTCGGAGAGGTGAATCAGGGCACCGATCTGCCCACCCGCCATCGAGAACCCAACGAGGACGGAGACGAGAACGATCAGCGCGCCAACAATGACGACCACTGGATCACCATCCGTTGTGGGGAAGTTCACGAACCGAGTGCAACCACTATCGAATGCCGTGGGGGTTTTTTGCCTCCGCGAGGAAAAAGCCGATTGTACCTGGAAAAGTAGTGACGCTTGCGCTTGAGTGGGGCGGACGAGGCGCGGGGCCGAAGTCGCGTCGATTCCAACGCCGATGGTCTCTTTGTTCCGCTCCACCGGGGTTCCGTCATGCGCTGTGGACTGGTTCTGGTCGGGCTCTTTTCGCTTCCGCTCGCAGCGCGTGCGGACGAGACCGAGGACGCGCTCGCGAAAAAGCTCGGCGGGATCGTGCGCGACCCGCGTCAGACGTTGTGGGCGCGCGTTGAAGCCGCGAACACGATCGGCAAACTGGGCCCTGTCGCGGGGACCGCGGTTGGCGATCTGGTCGCGGTGCTCGAACGCCTTCGCAACACGGAGCAGGAACCGCTTCAGGAAGCCATCGTCGAAGCGCTCGGGCAGATCGGCGGCGCCGCAAAACCG
Organism: Planctomycetia bacterium; assembly: GCA_005772955.1. Lineage (GTDB taxonomy): Bacteria > Planctomycetota > Planctomycetia > Gemmatales > Gemmataceae > Gemmata. The sequence goes on along the minus strand of SXID01000027.1, from coordinate 10,848 downwards.
GCGATACCCGCGCTGACGAAGGCCGCAGGCAGGAGCATCGACATCGACCTGGCGCTGAAGAGGGCACGCGAGTCAATCCTGCTCGCCTCGGACGCGCAGGATGTCGAGTTGCTGATCCGGCAGTTGACGAGCCGCGACGCGAGTACGCGGTTGCGCGCGACGAAGGCGCTCGCCGATCTCGGGCCAGCGGCGAGATCGGCGGTTCCTGGACTCGTGGCGATACTCACGGATGCGGACGGGGACGTGCGCCGCAGCGCGATCGGCGCGCTACGAGCGGTGCAACCCGGTGCGAAGCCGACGGAGGTGTTCGTGCGCGCGATCGCGGTAGATCTGAGAGACCCGGACGCGAACTACCGCTTGCTCGCGGTTCGCGCGCTCGGCCGAATTGGGCCGGGGGCAGTGGGCGTCGCGGCCGACATCGAGTTGCTGCGAACGGACCCAGACCCCGACGTGCGCAGGGCAGTTGTCGACGCTCTGGCTCGTGTTTCGGTCACGCCCTGAGCCGATCACTTGTTCTGATGGTGTTGCATATGGTGTTGAGACACAGACAAGAAGGCCTGTCACAACACCAAAGAAAACGCAGCGATTCGCGAAGCCGCAAGCGGAGAAGCCTCCTACGACACGAGTGCCCCATTGCGGAGCGCCTTCAGCCGTTCGCCCAACTCAAAGGTCGCCTTGCTCAACAATCGCGACACGCGCGACACGGACAGCTTCAGTACCTCGGCGATTTCCTTCAACCGCATGTCTTCACGGTAGTACAGCGTGACTGCAATCCGCTCCTTCGGGTCGAGCGTCTCAATCGCGTCGGTGAGCTGTTGTAGCTCTTCCCATCGCTCCAACTCGGCCGACGGTTCCTCGGTCACGCCGGTCGGTTCCATGCCGTTCGCCTCCGCAGTCTGCTCCCATGACATCGTTTTGGTGACGCGTTCCGCCGCAAGCGTGTCGGTGACCTCGTCCTCGGTCAACCCGGTTACCGCGGCGATCGCTTCGACTGTGGTCGGGTGCGGCAGTTCGCGAATCGCACGTCGAACAGCCGTGAGTTTGGCGTGAACATGTTGGGGAAGCGGACTGTTTCGCCGCATCTCATCGACGATCGCGCCGCGAATGCGAAGGTACGCGAACGTCTTGAACTGCGCGTTGCGAGCCGGGTCGAATTTCGACGCTGCTTCGACGAGACCGAGAACACCGGCCGATTCCAGATTCTCCACGTCCACACCGGGCGGGGTGTCGCCGATGATTCGGCCGAGCACGTGCTTCACAAGGGGCAGGTGTGACACGATCAATTCGTCGCGCCGCTGCTGGTCGGCTTGTCGCTGGTACGCGTGGATTTGACTGCTTGGAATGATGTCGCTCATGTTGTGTTAAACTCTGGCGAACAAGGGGAGTATTCTTCTGCAGCCGGGGTCTGTGGCTTCGGATCGACACCAGCGGCAGTACGGCCTGACAGACTGTTCACAGAATTCGAGGTCAGGTTCGCGGGGGCTCGAACATCGTGGCGACGGCGGATGAACCCTCGCCGGTCAACTCCTCCAGGCGGATCACCGCCATCGGCTCCATCAACAGGTCGGTAGGTATTTCCTGGTACGAGACCACACTCAGGTCGTGCAAGGCGCGAGCGAGTGAGTGCCTCACTGCCCGTCGAAGGCTTGCGTCGCACAACAGTGTGACCTCGTAGCCCCGGGCGCTCGCCTTCCGCAACTCGGCCGCCACTCGCAGTGTCAGTTGCTCCAGTCGAGTTGGGTCGAGGAGCAATTGGTGCCCCTGGATCGCACGCCGCAGTTCGAGTTCGAGGCGCGGGTCGAGCACGAGTGCCCGGATGCGCCCGGTCGGATCGCGGAACCGGTCCACGACCGAACGGCCCAGGTCTGTTCGCACCCTCTCAGCCAACTCGCTCGGGTCTTTCACGCTTGGAGCGTGCGCCGCGAGGCTCTCCAGAATGCGTGGCAAGTTTGAGATTGGCACGCGCTCGTCGAGCAGCAGGATGAGGACGCGGTGAAGCGTTCCCATACTCATCACATTCGGGATCAGGTCATCGACCACGGCGGGCGTCGTCTCGCGGACGCGGTCCACCATTGATTTCAGGTCGTCGCGGCCGAGCAGTTCGCCAGCGTGCCGGCGGACTACTTCGCCGAGGTGTGTGATGATCACGTTCGGCGAGTCCACCACCGTGAACCCGGCGGCCTCGGCGCGGTTGCGGTCGGCCTCGGTGATCCACTTCGCGGGCAGTCCAAAGGCTGGCTCACGTGCGACTTCGCCGTTGAGCTGGATGCGGCTTGCGCCGCCTGGGTCGATCGCGAGCCACAGGTCTGGCCGCACTTCGCCGCGAGCCACCTCGCGCCCACCGAGCAGGACGCGGTACGTCGGCGGGTCGAGCGAGATGTTGTCGCGTACACGCACGGCCGGAACCCACAAGCCACTTTGTTTCGCAAGATCACGCCGCAACCCGCCGATCCGGTCGAGTAACCCTGGCCCGCGTCTCGCGGACACCAGGGGAATAAGAGCCGCACCGATCTCAAGGCTAATCCGGTCCGTCTGCAGGAAGTCATCGAGATAACCCTCGACCGGTGCCTTTGCGGGTGCGCCGGCTGGTGCACCCGCGGTTCCTGGCGCTGGAACGGCCGGCGTTTCGGGCGTCCGAGCCATTCGCCGCGCCAGCACGAACATCCCGGCGCTCAGCGCGAGGAACGGCAGCGTCGGCATTCCGGGAATCAGGGCAAGCCCCAGCAGGATGAGCGACCCGAGCCGGAACGGACCCGCGGCGGTCTGGAACTGGACTCCCAATTCCTGTCCCAGACTGCTTCCCGATGTGGCCTTCGTCACCAGCATGGCCGACGCGGTCGCCGTGATCAGAGCCGGAATCTGCGTCACCAACCCGTCGCCAATCGTGAGGATCGAGTACGTTCGGATCGCCTGCTCCAACGGCATGCCCTTCGTCAAGCCGATGATGAACCCGCCCACCAAGTTCACAGCCGTGATAATGATCGCCGCGACCGCGTCACCGCGAACAAACCGGCTGGCACCGTCCATCGTGCCGTAGAACTCGCTCTCGCGCATCAACAGCGTTCGGCGCTTTTTCGCTTCGACCTCGTCGATCATCCCCGCGTTCATTTCGGCGTCGATCGCCATCTGCTTGCCTGGCATCGAGTCGAGCGTGAACCTCGCCGCGACCTCCGACACGCGTCCGGCACCCTTCGTGATCACCACGAACTGAATCACGATCAGAATCAGGAAGATCACGAGGCCGACGATCAGGCTGCCACCGACCACGAACTTGCCGAATGCTTCGACAATATTCCCGGCGTCTGCGTTCAGCAGGATAAGCCGGGTTGTCGCCACGTTCAGGGCGAGCCGAAACAGTGTTAGGAGCAAAAGCAGCGACGGGAACGTCGAGAATTCCAGCGGCTGCTTTACCGTGAGCGTGACCAACAACAGCAGGATGGTCGCGCTGAGGTTGAAGGCGAGTAACAGGTCCAGCGCCCACGTCGGGAGCGGAACCAGGAAGATCACGAGCAGACCGAGAAGAGCCACCGAGAGGAGCAGTTCGCTCCGCAAGAGGATCGAGCCGGGTGCAGGTGTTAGTTCGTTCGCCATCGTGAGTCCGTTCGGTCACCGTTTCCGGTGACACCATGATTTAGAGCGCCGCTGACAAGCGGCGCGCACAAGTTGCCACGGCCGCAGTATTTCGGAGCTTCGGTTCCTGTCACACTCTCAGGATTCAACTCCAACGGAAACCGCGTTCGTCACCGCTCTCGTATCGTGCCTGAATAGTATTGTCACACAGCATTCCGGAGCTTCATCACGAACGCGAGTACCTCCGCGACTGCCCGGAACAGCGCACCCGGGATCGGCTGTCCTTCGCGAATAGACTGTAACGCCCGTGCCAGCGGCGGACGTTCAAGGATCGGGACGCCGGAATCGCGGGCTAGTTTCGCGATCCGCTTGGCGAACGCGCCTTTGCCCTTCGCCACCACAACCGGGGCGTCATCTCGGTTTGGGTCGTATCGCAGTGCGACTGCGTAGTGCGTTGGATTCGTGATTACTACTGTCGCCTTCGGTACCTCGGTCAGCATCTTGCGCTTGGTCCGCTCGCGCGCGATCTGCCGTATGCGGGCCTTGATCAGCGGATCGCCGTCTTCCTGTTTCAGTTCCTGTTTCAATTCTTCCTTCGTCATGCGAAGCGACATTTCGAACCGTCGGCGCTGATACGCATAATCGAACACCGCGACTAGCGCGACCGCGGCCGTGAGGTACAGCGCGAGTTTCATCACGATGGCCCACGCGACTGGCGTCGCACCTGCGATCTGGCCGCGCCCCAACGCGGCGATCAAACCGCCACGCCCGTCGAGCACGAAGTACGTGACTGCAGCCAGCGCGAGAACCTTCAGGATCGTTAGCCCGCCGCGGACCATAGCCGCGACCGAGAACAGTCGGCCCAGGCCGTTGACCGGATTCAGTTTGTCGAAGTTCGGTTCCAACTTCTCCGTATTGATTTGGAACCCGACCTGCGCGATGCACGATGCGACGCCGACCACGAGCAGCAGCGCGAAGAACGGCAAGAGCGCCGCGAGTGCCCGCAGCCCGGTGCGGCTCATGAGTTCGACGGCTGCTTCAATGTCGAAGTCCGCCCGTGACGCTCGCGGGAGGTCGTGCCGGAACACGTTGAGGAGAGAGTCCCAAACGTTCGGCCCGATGTACGTGAGGCCGAGAACGCCCGCGAACAGCACCAGGCTCCCGACCAACTCCGCGCTGAAGGGTACCTGCCCCCGCCGGCGCGCTTCGTCGCGCCGGCGCGGTGTCGGGTCTTCTGTTTTCGATTCCTGATCGATTTCTTCGGCCATCGGTTAGCCTCCCAACATCTTGGGGAGCGCTTCACCAGTGCGGCCGATGATCGCGGTGAGGGTGTTGACGAACTCCGGGACTAGCACCAGCCCCGCGATTAGCGCGACGAGTACCTGGAGCGTGAACCCGACCGAGTAGATGTTCAACTGCGGGGCAGCTCGAGCCATCACCGCGAGCGTGACCGCGAGCAGGAACAGACACAACGCAAGTGGCGCTGCGAGCAGCAGTCCCATTTCGTACGCGGTCGCGAGGCCGGTCACCATAGGGCCGGCTTCCGGGATCGCGGACCCGCCGATGGGGAGCGTCGCGAACGACGCGTGGAATGCCATGAGCACGATGTGGTGCCCGTCCACGAGCAGGAAGACCAGCGCGCCGGCGGTCTCGAACACGTTCGTGAGCGGCCCAGCGGATTCCTGCCCGGCGGGACCGAGTTGCGGCGAGATGTTCAACCCGATCTGCTGCGTCACGAACTCACCCGCGATCCGGCCCGGCAAGAGGAACAGCCCGAACGCGAGGCCCATCGCGGCGCCGATGAGCGCCTCGCGCCCGAGCACCAGCCCGTAGCGAATCGGATCGACGGTTTGCACGCTGCCGGGCGGGATCGCGCCGAGGTCGGCGCTCGCGGGGCCGATGTAGAACGCCGCGAACACGATCACCATGCCGGCTCGCACGAGTCGCGGCGCGCGCGCCGAAAACAGCGGCATCACCGCGACGAACGCGCCGATCCGCGCGAGTAACAAACCGAGTGCGACGCCGGAAATGCTCACGTGCCTTTTCCCGCGGCGTAGGCGATCATGCGTTGGGTGAACGCGACCGCCTGCTGGAACGAGAATCCGAGCGTGATGACGAGCGCCAGACCCACGAGGATGATTCGCGGGACGTAACTGAGCGTCTGGTCCTGGATGCTCGTGACTGTCTGGAAGATGCTCACGATCAGGCCGACGGCGAGGCTTACCACAAGCGCTGGCAACGCGACGACGAGCGCCACGAGGAACAGTTCCTGCGTCATGCGTATCACGTGTTCGATGGTCATGCGGGATCCTTCAGGGTCGGTCACTCGCTCCGCGAGCGACACGCTCCGCACCTCGTTCGGCGTCGGATGCACGCGAGGGCACGACTCGCGGAGCGAGTCGCCTACCTTCACCAATCACCCATAACTGAGCGCGATGGCGTACGTCACTAAATGCCAGCCGTCGGCGAGGACGAACAGCAGGATCTTGAACGGGGCCGAGATCGTCACCGGCGGCATCATCACCATGCCCATCGATGTGAGCACGCTCGACACCACCAGGTCCACCATCAGGAACGGGAGGTAGATGCAGAAACCCATGATGAACGCGGTCTTCAACTCGCTGATGAGGAACGCGGGCACCACCGTGAGGAACGGCGTGTCTTCTGCCTTCTCGACAGTTGTGTTCTTCGACAGGTGAAGGAACAGCGCGAGGTCTTGTTTCCGCGTCTGGCGCAACATGAACTGCTTGTAGATATCCACACCGGTCTTGAGCGCCTGCGGACCGGTCAACTGCTTGGTCAGGTACGGCTGGTATGCTTTCTCGTCGATTTCCTTGAATGTCGGCTGCATCACGAACAGCGTGATGAACAGCGCCAGTCCGGTAAGGACGAGGTTGGGTGGGACGTTCTGCGTGCCCAGCCCTTGCCGCACGAACGACAGCACGATGATGACGCGTGTGAAGCACGTCATGGTCATCAACGCCGCGGGGAGGAGCGCGGACAGGCCCAACATGAGGGCCATCTGAACCGGAGGCGACAGGTTCTGGAAGTTCAGGCCGTTCGGGTTGTTGATGAAGTCGGCAATGTCGCCCATGTCACGCCCTCGGTGCGGTCGGGGCGGATGCTTATCGTGGGTGGCCCGGCGAGTCAAGGCGGAGAAGATGCGGGGAGGACCGCGAACTTGAGACAAAATGGTTTACGCGGGTGGAAGTTCGGACGTGTTTTCCGCTGGGACGTCGGCGATTGCGGGTTCCGGTTCGGGGCCGGAGAGTTCGACGAGTGCTTTCACGCCGTTCACGTCGGTTCCAATCAGCAGGCGCCGGTCGCCGGCCCGCACGAGGTGGACGGCGCACCGCCCGACGCGTAGCGACGCGATCACCTGCATGGCCGGATCCGCGGTTTGCGGTGGCTTGCGTCCGATCCACTTCACCGCGAGGATGGACAGTGCGCACACCACCGCGAGTGCGACCACAAGCCGTAATAATCCAGAACCGATACTCCCTGGCGATTGCGTAGCCGGCGGCGTGGTCAGACGCGGTGCGAACGCTTCGGCCGCTTGAGTTGCAGGGGGTGCCGCGTCTGGGGAGGGTTGCTGGGAGATGAGCGCGGGGATGCCGAAGCCGAGGGCAATGACGAGAACTCCCACACCGAGTAGCGCGGGGGGGATGCGTACGGGACCGGGTTGCTTGGCGTCGGGCATCGTGCCCTCTGGAAGGAGTTCGTCACGGTGTGCGAGCGGGCGACGTTCCAACGGTGCCCGGCGAAGTCGCTGGGGGAGGCGTGAGCGTCTTCAGTTGGCGCACTTTGTCCATCAGCTGCGCGGCGAGGGCCGCGTCGTTGATCGCCTCCAGTAACCGGGCCGAGTTCCGCTCCTTCATGAGCGCCAGAATCTGCGCGGCCTGCTCCATCTTGCCGGTGCCGGACTCGGCCATCTGTTTGAGGATCGGGGCGGCGCCTTCGGGCGTCATCGCGTCGTACACAGCGGCCAGTTTCTCCAAGTTCTTCTTCTCGTTCGCGCGCGACTCTTCTTGCTGCTTCTTCAGATCGGCCGTCAATTTCGGGTCCGGCTCTGGGTTTTTGGTCGCGGTCTTCAGTTCGGCCGTCACTTGTTTGAGCAGCGCGTCGGTGGCCTCGCGCTGGGCCTGCACGTCCTGGAGGACCATCGAAATCTGAAGTGCCTTGCGCTCCAGTTTGGCCTGTTGGTCGAGCGCGGCGGTATCGGGCCCGCTGATTATGGGCGTGAGCTTGGCCGGCACTTTCGGATCGGGTGCGGTCTTCAGATCGCCGCCCGGCGCGGCGGGTTTCGGAATCGCCTTGTCCTTCTCCGTGGTGTCCTGCTGCCGCGACTGGTTCAACCAAAGCGAGAGCGCGGCCGAAAGCGAGAACAGGAGAAGGGCGATCACGCCCAGGAAAAGCAAGTTTTTCATGACAGATCTACGCTCGCAGTTGGGCCAGTTACGCGGCGGATTCGGCCTTGTAGAGCGCGACGGCGGGTGTGGTCTTGGCGGACTGCCACCGCTGCTGAATCAGCTCGTCGAGTTGGTTCTGATCGAGCCTCTGGGCTTCTAGTTGCCACTTCTCAAGTTGCTGCCTCTGCAGTGTGATGAGCGCCTCGACCTCGGTCGCGAGTTGCGCCCGTTCCTGGGCTGCGGCGTATAGCCGTTGCTCGGTCTCCGCCACTTCCTTCTCGGACGCGTTGATCGAAGCCCCGACGCGTTCGGCCAAGCCGGACGCGGACGCCCACTGCTGCGGCGCCATTACGCAGCCGACCGAAGCAGAGATCCGGTCCGAAATGCGGTCGAGTTGTTCGCGGAGCGTGAGGAGGGTAGCGCGTGCGCGCTCGGTGGCCTCGAGCGCACGCTGCTGTTCGAGTTCGGCGAGGTGTTCTAGCTGCCGCTTGACGCGGAGCAGTCGGTCCAGTGAGAACTCAAATCGTTTCACGGCGAGGCACCTCCGTTGGTGCCGGGGTTATGGCGAACCGGCGGGGAGTTGTCAAGGGCGAGCGGTCGCACATCACAGGTCGGAAGCCCTTTGTTCTGAGTTCGATTTAAAACGGCCACGCGCCTGCGATCTGGAACAGCCCGGTGCGGGTTTCCTCGAACGTGGATCGCTCGCCCACGTCTTGCTTCAGGAACTTCTCGACCTTCGGCATCAACTCGATGGCCTTGTCGATCTGCTGGCTCGATCCGCGGACGTAGGCGCCAATGCGGATCAGGTCTTGCACTTCGGCGTGCGTTGCGATGATCGCGCGGAATTTGCGGGCCGCCAGCGCGAAGTCGCGGTCCACGACCTCGGTTGCCACGCGACTAATGCTCCGCGACACGTCGATGGCCGGATAGAAGCCGCGTTCGGCGATCTTGCGATCAAGGACAATGTGGCCGTCCACCAGTCCACGCACGTAGTCCGCGATCGGCTCGTCCATGTCGCCACCGTCCACGAGCACCGTCAGCAGCGCGGTGATGCCGCCGACGGCCGCATTGCCGAGCCGTTCAACCGTGTTCGCGAGCGTCTGGAACACGCTTGGCGTGTAACCGCGGCTGCTCGGAGGTTCGCCCAGGAGCAAGCCGAGTTCGCGCTGCGCCATCGCGAGCCTGGTGAGGCTGTCGAGCACGAAGAGTACGTTTTGGTTTTCGCTGCGGAAGTAGTCGGCGATGGCGATTGCCGCCTGCGCCGCCCGCACCCGCATCAGTGGGGTTTGTTCGCACGTCGCTACGATCACCACAGAGCGGGCCATTCCGTCCTTGCCGAGAACGTCTTCGAGGAACGGGGCCACTTCGCGCCCGCGCTCGCCAATGAGGGCGATCACGTTCACGTTAGCCTTCGACCCGTTGGCGACTTCGCCGAGTAGGGTACTCTTGCCGACACCCGAACCGGCGAAGATGCCGATGCGTTGTCCACCGCCGCAGGTCAGAACGCTGTCGATCGCGCGGATGCCGGTCACGAACGGGTCACGTATGCGCTGCCGCTCCATTGCGGGCGGGGCGGGACGGTTGACAGAACGCATTGGGCAGTCGGTGATCGGACCCTTGCCGTCGAGCGGGCGACCGAGGCCGTCGATCACGCGACCGAGTAGGTTGCGCCCGGTCGGGACCTTCAGTCCCTTACCTTTCCGCAGTACCGGCATTCCAGGTTCGAGGTTCTCGGCCGCGTCGAAGGGCACCAGGAACGCGAGGTCATTTTCGAAGCCGATAACTTCGGCGAGAACCGGATCGCCGTCGCGGGGGAGGATCGCGCAGTGGTCGCCGACCGCGGCCGGGATTGCGCAGGTCATTAGTCCCGTTACGCTCTTCAACCGCCCGCCCATGCAGTAGAGCGGCGTCAGCGTGATGCTGCGGTTCATCGCTGGCATGTCAAGACCGAGCATTCTTCAGACTCCTTAAAAGATCGTCGCGAATCTCTTCCAATTCGCGAGTAATGTCTGAAAGCAGCATGGACTCGCGGTTTTCAACCTGACAGTCGCCGCGGCCGAGAGTCGAATCCGGTACGAATCGCGGGTCATCACGGTCGGGGGACAACGGTTTGCCGCCCAGACGCTTGGAGAGCAAAGCGAGATCGTCTGGGTTCAACCGGATCGTCACGGCCGGATCCTCGCCGAGTTGCCCAATCATGTCGCGAACCTTGGCCTCGATTGGGAACTCGCCGGACTCGACCTGTTCGTGCAGTACGCGGGTGGTGATGGTGAGGGCGAGTTCGATGGCGGCCCGCTGCCACTCAAGGAGACGCTCGCCACGCTCCGTGCGGATGTTTTCGACGACGGTCGTCACGTTGCTCAGAACGGTCTCAATGCGTTCGCGGTCGGTCTGAATCTCGCGTCCGGCGTCCGTTTTCCAGAAGTCAATCGGTCGTGTGGGCGACGGTTGGGCTGATGCGGGCGGTGGCGGCGTGGGCGTGGACGTCGCCGCGACCAGCACGGGTGCGGGTTCTTCCGCGATCACGAGGTGGGCACGGCGGAGCGGCCGTACGAACCGGACGCGGAACTCGTGAGATCCGGGATTGCTCCCCCGGTAGGCGACCGGTGTGGACCGCATGTGATTCCCCTCATTCATATCCGACCCCGCGATCAGCGATCAGGCGAGCCCGGAACCTCAGTGAGCGGATACCCGTGTGTGGTCCGAGCCGCAAGAGATTTCGCTGGTTGAACAGGGCTACTCAGAGATTGAAGCCGAGTCGTTGAGGAAGTCCAGGGCGAGGTCCGGTCGCGCGACCATGGCTCTGGTCGCGGCCGCCACGCTCGGGTAGTCGGCGTTGCGCAGGAGGTACACCGCCACGTTCCGCAGC
>SXID01000208.1 GCA_005772955.1 Planctomycetia bacterium | reverse complement strand
TCTTGCTTCTGCGACTGTGTGAGCCACGCGAGGCCGAGCATCACAGCTTCTTCGCTCTCCTCGCTGCCGCCAAACTCCTTGAGGAGTCGCTTCTTCGTCGCCCCGGTGCGGTCGATGCCGCTCTTCGTCGTGTCGCCCTTCGCCGGCGGATCGGCCGGCGCACCGGGCGCGGTGGCCGAGATCAGCAGAAGAGGCACGGCGAGGATCAGAAACACGATGGAGCGGATCACGTTGGCACCTCCGCAGCAGGTCGGGGCGGTTCGTTGTTGGTGCAGTGTACCCCGGCACACGAGCAGACGAAAGGGGCGACCACTCCCAGCGGTCATGCGGGCCACGGATTCTCTCACAACACAAAACCGAGTATCTGATGGATACGCGCGCGCCGCGGCCCACGCCATACACGTCATACCGGGCGGTTCACGCGGTTGAGAAACGCCAGGATCGCGGCCACCGCGCGGTACACCTCAGGCGGAATCTCCTGATCTAGCTTCAGCCGACTCAGAACCGACACGAGCGTCGGATCCTCGCGCACAGGTACGTCGTTCTTACGCGCCAGAGCAAGAATCTGGTCCGCAACGCGCCCTTTTCCCTTCGCTACGACTTTCGGAGCCTTGTCGCTGGTCGTGTCGTAGCGGAGCGCGACGACGCGTTTCTGTTTGGGCTTCTCGGCCATCGTCAGGCCCTCACATCGAGAAGTGAAGTGGCCGTCGGGTGCCCGGCGGTCATCGCAGCCGACAGGCGCTTCGCGCGAGCAGGAAGCGCCGAGGTCGGGCGCACGTCAAGTAGCACTTCATCGAAGCCGTCGGCGCGCAACTCCGTGCGCAGTTCCGGAAGCGCGGCGGCCACGCGATCACGGACGTCGGCGCGGTCGAGGTAGATCGCGGCGCGGAAACTTCCGCCGCTCAAGCCCGCGTCGATCCATGTGTCGCCGAGTTCACTCAGCGGAACGTGCATCAGCATCCGGAAGCGGCTGTCGCGGTCTGGATCCACTTGGTTCGGTGGCACCTCGCGTTCAACCGAAAGATGAAGGGTGTGCCACGCACCACCGTCCGGGAACGGAACCTGGAGCATGTACGCTGTTTGCGTTGCCTGGGCGAGCGTTTGCGTCGCCTGTTGCGATTCGATCCCCGCGAGAGCCGTACGCGCGACTGGCACCTGCGACACGACGCCGAGTTCCCGCGCGGTCTGCAACAGTCGAAGCAGGTCGCCCTTTAGGTCGCCCCCGAGCGCGGTCGCGACTTGGGCATGGCTCGCGTCCGGGGTGTTCGGTTGCGGCGAGTCTCTCGTGGCGCCCTTCGCTTCGCCAGCGACGATTAGGCGCGCCTCCTCGGCCACTCGTTCAACCAAGTTCCGCACGCGCTCCGCTCGCAGACCGGCAGCGATTTCGGGAACACGCGGGAGCGCGGCAGTCGCGGGTGTGGGATTGGCGACTGCGTTCGGTGCTGCCGTCACTGTCGCGGGCTTTCCGGTCGCCGTGATCGCCACCCCGGGCTTCAAAAGGCTCTCGACCGGAACCGGCGCGACCGAAACCGATGGACCGGTCCGTACGCTGGAGGCACGTGCCGAACCTGGGGTCGCGGGTTCACCGACCAGACGCGCGAGTTTCGCCTCAAATTGAATACCGCCGTTTGAGACGAGTCGCTGAAGTTCGGGAGCGTCGAGCGCGCGCGGCTCACTCGGAACGAGAGCCTCCAGTGTTGTTTGAACCGCCGTTGCCGCGGCGCGCACCGCTGGGGGAACCGCCAGCGCGCCTTTCGTCGGCTGCCCTTCGACGAGCGCCTTCAACTCCGTCTGGAGCGGTTTGAGGATGGCAACGACATCCGGCGCAGGCGCGGACCGCAATATCGCGGTCGCAACCTCGATGGAAAGGGATGTGCTTTCCGTTGCCGGACGGAGCGTGATGCCGCTCGGCGTGCGAGTCACTTCGAGAACGAATCGCCCGCCAGGCGCGAGCGGTTCGCTAGGCGTCGCGATTTGCTCCTGACCGTCGATGTTCACGCGCACCCGGCCGTCGGGGAGGGCCGCGGTCACGTCCAGAACCTGGACCTGTCCCGGTTCCGCCGGGGCCGCGAGTTGCGGCGGCGCTTTTGGCGCACGCGGCGGGTCAGCAATCTCCAGCGTTCCATTCCCGGACTTCGGCACCCGCACGAAAAGTGCGGTCCCGACCTCAAGCCCCGGAGGCGGCTTGATCGTCAGCGACTGACCGTTGACGTTGAGAGTGGCTTCGCGCGGGTTCACCTGAGTGACGGTCGCCGAAAGCAGCGCGCCGAGCGGAATTGCCGCGAGATTCCCGGCCAACACTCGCACGTTGACCGCCGCATTCGCCCGCGCGGAGGTTGTGTTAACGACGTCGGCCGGGGGGATCTGCATAGCATCTACTGTAGCCCATCTTACGCGGTCTGTCGGAATTCGCGTCCGACTCACCTCGCAGTCCGCACCATTGGTGCGATTGGTTCAAGTTCCCACCCATTTCATCCGATCAACCACGACATGGAAACAAACCTACCGGGTCTGGGCGTCCTGACGCAACTACTGGACGCGAGCGCGTTGCGGCACCGCGTCATCGCGCAGAACGTGGCGAACGTGAACACGCCCGGGTACCGTCGGCAAACGGTCAGCTTCGAGTCGGACCTCGCGAAAACGCTGGCTTCATCTGGAACGGGGGACGCGGTGGTGAAGCCGCGCGTCGTCACCGACGACGGCCCAGAGCGTGCCGACGGCAACACGGTGGACATCGACCGCGAGATGAACGACCTGGGCCGGAATGCCCTTGTGTACCAGGCCGCGACGCAAATCATCGCGAGCCGCGTCGCGTCGATGCGGTCCGCGATCTCAGGCCGCTAACAATGCGGAGCGGTTCGGGACCGTAGTCCTCACTCTCCGCGTGAGGACCGGGGTGACAGGACGTTACGCCATAAGTGCTTGGTTCCTCACGCGGAGCGTGAGGACTCCGATGCGGAAACGAGGACCACAGATGCCCTTCGATCAGGTGTTTTCGGCCGGAGCGATCAGCGGATCCGGCATGTCGGCCGAGCGGTTGCGGATGGAGGTGATCGCGAACAACATCGCGAACGCCAACTCCACGCGCTCGGCGAACGGCGGGCCGTTCCGCCGGCAGGACGTGGTGTTCGCGGAGGTTCTCGGGGCCACGCAGCAGCGTAGTGGCGGGCCGGATCTGCGTGGCGTTCAGGCCGTCGAGTTGATCGAAGACCAGAGCGAACTGCCCCGCGTGTACCAGCCCGGTCACCCGGACGCGGAACCGGACGGCTTCGTGCGGATGCCGAACGTTCAGCTCCCGATCGAAATGGTGAACTTGTTGACCGCGGCGCGAGCCTACGAAGCGAACCTTCGCGCGGCCCAGACCTTCCGCCAGATGAACGAGCAGGCTCTCACGCTGCTTCGAGGGTAAACAATGCCCGTTGATTCAATCGCGACCATCGGTGCGCTCCCACGACTCCAACCGCACGTTGCGCCGCAACACGCGGGCGAAGCGCAATCCTCGGTACCGTTCGCGGGGGTGCTCAACGGCATCCTCGGGAGCAACGCCGCAGCCAGTGCGAACGCGGACGCCGCAGTGCGCGACCTCGCGACCGGGAACACACAGGATCTGCACACGGTCAGCCTCGCGGTCGCGCAAGCGGACCTCTCGTTCCGTCTGATCCTTGAGCTGCGGAACCGGCTCGCGGACGCACTCCAGGAAGTGACCCGGATGCAGGTGTAGGAACAGTTAGGTCACTCGCGAAGCGAGTGACCAGTTCAGAAATGACAACTCACTCCGCGAGTTGTCTCTTCTTGAGACCCGATCGGGTGACGCATGGATGTGATCAACCGCCTCATCGCGCAGGCCCGTGCATACTGGGCAAGCCTCAGCAGCGTGCGTCGCGTCGGCGTGGTGGCAGGTGTCCTCGGCGTCTTCCTCGCGCTCGGGGTTGTCGCGTACCTCTCGCCCGGCTCGCAGTACGTGCCCCTCTCGCAAAGCCCACTCCCACCCGATGAAGTCGCCCTGATGCGCACCCGGCTCACGGCCGACAACATCCCGAACAGGCTCATTAGCGGCGGCACGAACCTTGAAGTCCCGCAAGATCGGTATGCAGAAGCCGTGGTCGCGCTCGCTGCCGGCGGCATCCCGGTCCGCGGGGGAAAGGGCTACGAACTCTTCGACGAAACGTCCCTCATGACGACGCCGTTCGTGCAGAGCGTGAACTACCAACGCGCTCTTCAGGCGGAACTCGCACGGTCGATCATGCAAATGGAAGCGGTCCAATCTGCACGCGTCCTCATCGCCAAACCGGAACCGTCGCCGTTCGTTCGCGACCAGAAGCAACCGACCGCCAGCGTGGTTATCAAGTTGAAGCCGCGAGCCACGATGTCCCCTGCGACCGCGTCGGGAATCGTTTCCCTCGTCGCGCGAAGCATCGAAGGCTTGCGCCCGGAGAACGTGACAGTCCTCGAAACCGGTGGCCGGCTCCTCTCGGACCCACACGCGAGCGAACGCGGACATGTTCCCACACCGCAACTCGAATACCAGGAGCGTCTGGAGACGTACCTTGCGACGAAGGCCGAGGAGATGCTCGCCAAGACACTCGGGCCGGGACGGGCCGTGATTCGCGTCAGTGCGGACGTGAATTTCCAGAAGATCAAAGAGCGATTGAAAACCTATTCGCCAGATGGGAAAGTAGCGTGGGCCGAGCGGACCGCGAACTCGACGAGTATGGGCGGAACCTCACGCGGACCCGCCGGGGCGGTCAGTAACATCACACGGGCCGGCGGCACGTCGGCCTCTGCCGGCGGAGGAAGCGGCACCGCAAAGGAAGAGGTAATCCAAACCGATTACCTCGTGTCCGAAACGATTCGCGACATCGAAGACGGGTCCGGCGCCGTGACGCGACTGAGCGTTGCCGCGATCGTTGATCTGAAGCCTCAGACCGAAGGTCAACCGGTAATTAGCGCGGCCGACGCGGAAGAAATCATTAAACAAGCTATCGGGTTTCGCCCCAACCGCGATCAGGTTAAGGTGGCAGAAGCGACGCTCACGGGTTTGGGCACGGCGGAGCCGGACGACACGCTCGTCAAACTCCAACGGTTCCAGACCTATGTCAGTCTTGCCAGGAATCTGAGCGTTGCTTTCGCGACGGTGTTAGCGGCACTGGTAGTCGGGTTGATGGTGCTTCGCCGACGTGCGGTGCCTGTACCCACTGCTACGGCTCCCACCGAAACCCCTGCCACCCCGAGCGAAGAAGAACGCCGCAACGCGGAAGTTGAGCGATTCCTTGACATGGCTCGAACGGAACCTGGAAGCGTAGCCAACGTCTTCCAACTGTTGCTCGGTGAACCCGCAGCCTGACGCGGCCCCAACTGGTGTTCATGGATGGCCAAAACCTCCGGGGAAGATGTCGCGATCTTGTTGTTGCGCGTGCTGCCCGCAGACGTCGCCGAGACCGTCCTCGGACAGATGAC
>SXID01000207.1 GCA_005772955.1 Planctomycetia bacterium | reverse complement strand
GGTTATCGTTTTTAGCCCCGGAGGGGCGTGGGGTGGTAGCCAGGGGTGGAGCGAGTCTTCGAGCGCAACCCCTGGTCCACCTCGAGAGAAACCCCAGAAGCTGCGTAGGGGCGACGGCGGCGCGTTCCGTCGCCCCTAGGCGGATTCGATCCATTTTCCCGCATTTGTTCCAGGGGTTGCGCTCGCGAAGCGTGAACTTCACCCCTTGGCTACCATCCGTCGCCCCTCTGGGGCATCAACCCTACCTGTGCTCCCCTTCTCCCTCCTCCGCTTCTCCCTTCTCCCCTTCGCTCACTCCATCGGTTCGTCCTCGCCGGTCCCCTTGTCGCCGTTGTCGTCGGCTGGGAGGTATTCCGCGACGCCGGGCTTCGCCGGCGGGATGTCGTGGTATTCTTCAACCTTCGGGCATTCGTCGGCTCGGCCGAGCAGGTCGCCGCACACTTGGTACTTGAAGTTCCCGATTTGCAGTTCATCACCGGGCCGCAACTTCCCCTCCGCGACACGCTCACCATTGACGCGCACGCCGTTGGTGCTGCCGAGATCGCGGATCACGAGGTAGTCGTGTACCTGCGCGAGCACGCAATGGCGGCGCGACACTTTCTTCGAGTTCAACTGCACGTCGCACTCCTCGTGCCGCCCGAACAGCAGAATCGGCTTATCGAAGAGGATGCTCGGGCCGTCGGCGAGTGAGAGCAAGTGTGCGGGCACGGGCTAGCTCCGGTGGAATCACTCTTTTATACCACGCGAGCGCCGTGTGCAGCAACAGGCTGACGCGGACACGGATCAGTGCTTGGGGTGAAGTGAACCGGCTCACCTGCTAAAACAGCAGACATGACCGAACTAGTTTTCCAACAGTGCCTCAACCCCCAGTGCAGCGGCACCGCCAGTCTCGCGGACACCGCGTTCCGATGCGCACGTTGCGGTGGGCTACTCGATGTTGCCTACGACTGGGACAGGCTTCCCATTCCGAAGACGCTGAAACACTTCGAGGGCAAGTGGGCGAACCGCACGAACCCGCTCGACTTCTCCGGCGTGTGGCGGTTCCGCGAACTCCTCCCATTCGCGCCCGATGACGCCATCATCACCGTCGGTGAAGGGCAGACGCTCTGTCAAAGGGCCGACGCGGTCGCGGCCTACGCGGGTCTGAAGCCTGGGCGGTTGTTCCTTCAGTATGAGGGCATGAACCCGTCAGGTAGTTTCAAGGATAACGGCATGAGCGCGGCGTTCACGCACGCGCGCATGACCGGTGCGACGCGGGCCGCGTGTGCCAGCACTGGGAACACCAGCGCGAGCCTCGCGATCTACTGCGCCGCCACGCAACTGATGCGCGGCATCATCTTCATTGGAAGCGGCAAGATCAGTTTCGGGAAGTTGTCGCAGGCGCTAGAACACGGCGCTCTCACGTTGCAGATTCAAGGCGACTTCGACGACGCGCTACGCCGTGTACAGGAAGTGAGCCGGCAACTCGGTATCTACCTCGTGAACAGCGTGAACCCGTTCCGCCTCGAAGGGCAAAAGACGATCATGTATCGCGTGCTCGAAGCACTGCGGTGGGAAGTGCCGGACTGGATCGTCGTGCCGGGTGGGAACCTCGGCAACGTATCCAGTTTTGCGAAAGCGTTTAGCGAACTCGTGGAGCTGGGCCTGATTTCGCGCGTGCCGCGACTCGCGGTCATCAACGCGACCGGTGCGGACACGTTCCACCGGCTCTATAACGAACACCACCTCCGTTGGAACGGCGGGCGGTTCGACCAGTCGAAGATCGACAGCTACTATGCGTCGCTGGATGCGAACAACCGCAAGGCCGACACGCTCGCGAGTGCGATTGAGATCAGCCGCCCGGTGAACCTGCCGAAGGCGCTCCGTGCGCTCGACTGCTGTAACGGCGTGGTGCGTGCGGTTCCCGACGCGGAGATTCTCGACGCGAAAGCCAAGATCGGCGCCGGCGGTCTGGGCTGCGAACCGGCCAGCGCCGCGAGCGTCGCCGGTTTGCGAACACTTGTGCGCGAAGGTGTGATCGACAAGGATGAACGTGTGGTGTGTATTTTAACTGGGCACGTGCTGAAGGATGCGGACGAAACGGTCGCCTACCACTCCACAGACCCGGCCACGTCCGCGAAGCTCACAACACGGGGCGTGAAGCAGGTCGCGTTCGCGAACCGTGCCGTCCAGGTGCCAAATGATTTGGCGGCCATCGTGAAGATAATCGAGTTGAATGGGTGATTGGCGAACCCCGCCCGCAAGGGCGGGGGTGTTGTCACCCTCACTCCCGCCCTTGCGGGCGGGGTTCGCCGGAGACACTACACATGAAAATTCACATTGCGATCAACGGAGCGTGCGGGCGGATGGGTCAGCGGCTGGTCGCGCTAGCGAAGGAAGATCCGCAGTTGGTGCTCGTCGCGGCCATCGACGCAGCTACCAATCCGCTTCAGGGGAAGGACGCGGGCGAGGTGGCCGGCGTCGGTACCCTCGGCGTGCCGATCCGTTATGACATCCCCCTTGGGCTTCGCGTCGACACGCTCATCGACTTCTCCGCACCTTCCGGCACGATGGCCGTGCTGCCGGTGTGCGTGGACCGGGCGATTCCCATTGTGGTTGCCACCACCGGCCACACCGACGCGCAGAAGGCCGAGATTGAAGCCGCCGCGCACATGACAGCGGTACTCTTCGCTCCGAACATGAGTCTCGTTGTGAACCTGTTGTTCAAGCTCGTCAAGCTCACGGCGGAGACGCTCAAGGGAAAGGGCTTCGATGCGGAGATCGTTGAGCGCCACCACCGGTTCAAGAAGGACTCGCCGAGCGGCACCGCGATGCGGTTCGCGGAGATCATTCAGGAATCGCAGGGTGGTGAGTTCGTTCATGGACGTGAGGGGATCGTCGGCGAGCGCACGGACACCGAGATCGGGATTCACGCGGTCCGCGGCGGCGACAACGTCGGCGAACACACGATCATCTTCACCACGATTGGCGAAACCCTGGAACTGGTTCACAAGGGTCACAACCGCGACAGCTACGCAAAGGGTGCGATCCTGGCCGCGAAGTGGATGGCGAACCGCCCGGCCGGGCGTTACTCGATGAACGACGTGCTGGGGCTGTGAACGATTACCACGCCACGGGACCAGGGGTTTCAACCCCTGGTTGGTGTGCCTCGCCGCTATAATCACTTCCTCCCTCCACCCCAGCACCGGAGACCCGCCATGTTGCTCCGCGTTCGGTCCGCAGTCGCGGTCGCACTGTTCGCCGCGTATGCCTTAGCCATCACGGCGCCAGGCCCCGCGCCCGCCCAGGACAAAGAACTGGTGGCGAAGGCGAAAACGACCGCCGCCGCGAATCTGAAGAAGGCCAACATCGATAAGCCGACGGTCGTGGAAACCACCAACTATCTGGTCGTGGGATCGATGCCCGAGGAGAAGGCGAAGGCGCTCGGCGAGATGTTGGAGAAGACGACGACGCTGACCCGCAAGACGTTGAAGTTCGATGAGAAAGAATCGCCGTGGAAGGGGAAACTCATCGTGTACTTCATGCACGATAACGCGGAGTTCAAGGCGCTGATGCGGCGGGCGTTCCAGATTCCGCCTGAAGGCGTCCACGCCGACCTCCGCGCCGAGCCGGCATTCATCGTCGATCCGGCCGAGGTATCGGGCAAGCAGACCGACGCGGATCTCTACGCGAACACCGCGGCGCGCCTCGCGGGCGAACATCTGAAGGCGAAGGGCACCGGCACGCAGAAAATCCCCGACTGGTTGCGCGACGGGTTTGGCTACGCCACCGTGGCGCGGGCCGAGGGTACAGCCTCGAAGCGTTACGCCGCCTATCGGGCGCAAGCGCGGACAGCGATCCTCGGGCCGAAGGGCGGGAAGTCGCCTGCGCTCGCGGACGTGTGGGGTGACGCGAAGATCGCGAACGGCGATATCCTCGCGGCGAGCTTCGCGGACTATCTCGCCTACAGCACCGCCGCCGCGCCGAAGTTCCCAATGCTCATTGACGGGTTGAAACCGAACGAGAACAATGCGGCCCCGACCATCCCACAAGGACTGGACGCCGCCGGGTGGAAGGCCGCCGACCTGCCGATGCTCGAAGCCGCGTGGAAACGGTGGGCGGCGGGGAAGTGAGCGGGATGTAGCGCGTAACGGGTAGCGAGTGACGAGCAAAGACAGAAGACCACGAGCAATGATTTGCTTGGTCTTCTGTCTTTGCTCGTCACTCGCTACCCGTTACGCGCTACTATTTCAGGCGTGACGAGCCAGTGAAGTTTCCCGCCGGTTTTGACCGGGTCGCCCTTGAACTCGATGCACGCGGCGGCACCCTTCGCGAGTTGGATGCTGCCGTCTGTAGCGCCGAGCAGCCATTCAGCGTAGGCGCCGAGGTTCGGCATGTGGCCGACCGCCGCGACCGCGTCACCCGGCACTTCGACCAGGAATTCGGAGAGCTTGCCGGGCTTCAGATACTCGGGGCTGAGGGCGTCGCAGGTGACGGGCCGCGCGCCGGGTTGCCACACGTTCAGCAGCCCCACCGCGGTTTGGTGCGCGCGAACAAGGGGGCTGGCGATCACCGCGTCGATCGTGATCTTGAGCCGGACGAACGCCTCGGCAATTGCGAGTGTTTGGGCGTGTCCGTGGGCCGTGAGGACGCGGTCGAAGTCGCGGGCCGCGCCGGGCGAACCGAGTTCCACCGCTTCGGCGTGCCGGATCAGATACAGAAGCATCGCGGCCTCCCCCAACTCCGACGCGGGCGGAGTTCACCGAATCCACACGTCATCTGCCCTTCCGCGCGACCCTCGTAACTTCTACATTACAGGGAGCGCGCTTGACTCCACCAGACCAAAGGGAAGTCGCGAGTGGCGAGTTTCGAGTAGCGAGTTGAAGGCATAAGTCCCAAGCGGCTTCGTTTTCAACTCGCGACTCGCGACTCGCGACTCGCAACTCGAAACGAAATGAAGCGGACTGACATTCGAAACGTCGCAGTAATTGCGCACGTTGACCACGGCAAAACAACACTCGTTGACCAGATGCTCAGGCAGTCGGGCCAGTTCCGCACGGAGGAACTGGACAAACTGGTCGGGGGGCAACACGGCCTCATCATGGACTCCAACGACCAGGAACGCGAGCGTGGCATCACGATCCTGGCGAAAAACTGCGGCATCCGTATCGGCGATGTGAAGGTCAAGAACTGCAGGCGAGTCCCCAGGATCGCATCGGGGTAACCGGGCAACTCCTCCGGTTGGAACGAGGCATGATCCTTCCAGATGCGCGCGTGGATCCACTCGAAGGCCTCG
>SXID01000206.1 GCA_005772955.1 Planctomycetia bacterium | reverse complement strand
GTGATACGCGCGCCCTTGAGGGGCTGCCGCGAGGCGTACTCCTCGCGGAGGGCCATGAGGCCGGGCATCTCGGTTTCGGCGATGGCGATCTCGCGGCGGCCCCAGGGGGCGAGCGCGATGTCGGCAACGTGGTAGTCGCTGAAAGTGGTCGGCTTGTGCGCAACAACAGTCACGTTCAAAGTCTCCTGACAAATGAACGGGCGCCGTTACACGGTAGTAATCCACCCCAGCGAGCCTGGCAGGAACGCCCGTAGGTTCCGTCGCAGCGCCCCTCGAAGAAGTGGTGTTCGATTATCGGCTCAAGACAGGGTCTCGTTGTGTTATCTCGTGTCTGTATTCGTAGCAAGGTGAACGGATCGGAGGCAAGAGCATTTTGGAATTGACAACCAGGGCAACACTGTCGGCCACATCGGAGCACCACCGCCTGCCAGCGAGGTCGAACATCGGCAAATGACTAATGACGTGGGACCAACTACGATAGCCGCATGCCAGACGCGGTACTCGAAGTCACGGACATCCGCAAGCGGTTCGGCGCCACCGTCGCGCTCGACGGGGTTTCGCTAGCGGTCGAAGCCGGTGAAGTGTTTGGCTTACTCGGTCCGAACGGTGCCGGAAAGACCACGCTGCTTTCGATCGTTGCCGGACTCACTCGTGCCGACGGCGGCACCGTGAAGTTGTTCGGCAAATCGTTCACGCATGACGACCGCGAGATGCGGCACCTCATCGGTATCGGCACACAAGACCTTTCCATCTATCCCGACCTCACCGCGAGCGAAAACCTTCGCTTCTTTGGCAGACTCTACGGCTTGCGCGGCAAGTTACTGGAATCGCGTGTAGGTGAAATGCTCGCGGCGGTGGGACTCACCGATCGCGCGAATGCCCGCGCAGGGACGTTCTCCGGGGGCATGAAGCGGCGGCTGAACCTCGCGGTCGCGGTGGTTCACGCGCCGAAGTTGCTGATCCTCGACGAGCCGACAACCGGCGTGGACCCTCAGAGCCGCAACCACATCTTCGAGCAGGTGCAGGCGCTCAACGCGGCCGGGCTGTCGGTGATCTACACCAGCCACTACATGGAAGAAGTGCAAACGCTGTGCAAGCGGATCGCGATCCTCGACAACGGACTGCTCCGCGCCTGCGACACGCTCCCGAACTTGCTAAGCCGACTCGAGACCACGATTCGCGTGACGGTGACGAACGCACCAGCCGGCTTCGCGGAGCAGCTCGTGGCAATTCCCGGTGTGAAGCGGGCGCAAACAAAAGCAGGCACCTTCGAGCTTGTCGTCGAGGGCATAGGGCCTGTGCTGGCGCGGGTCGCGTCCGAGTGCGCCGCGACTGGCGCGGGCCTCGCGAGCGCGACCACCACCGAGCCGACCCTGGAGCGCGTGTTCCTCCACCTGACCGGCCGCGGACTGCGGGATTAACGAATGGCAATCCTCACACTCGCCGCGAAAGACTTGCGCCTCCTGCTCCGCGACCCACGGAGCGCGGTCATCCTGCTCGTCACGCCGCTCTTGCTCATCCTTGTGCTCGGGCTTGCGCTCGGCGAAGGGTTCGGCGAGAAACCGGACGAGCGACTCCGCATCTCCATCGTGAACCTCGATCGCGGACTCCTGGGGAACGTGTCGTTTCCCGAAAAGGCGTGGTCGGAAGTCGTCATCGACGACATCAGCGCAACGCAAGACATCCGCCTCGAAATCATTCGCGACCGGGCCGAAGCGGAGCGTCTCATCGCGAAGAACCGGCGCGCCGCGGTGATCGTGTTCGAGGAAGATTTCAGCGAGAAGATGCACCGCTGCTCGTTCCTCAATCAACCGGACTCGGTCAACCCGTTCGGCCGCGACGGTGTACGCCTCGATCAGTTGGGCGCGAGGCTCCTCACCGACAGAACGCAACCGGTGTCGGCTTCGATCATCGAACAAGTATCGCAGGTCACGCTGTTGCGGGTCGTGATTCCGTGGATGATCGGGAAGGCGTTCCAGCGTGTCGGCGACGCTGCGTTCATGGAACTGGTCGCGGATCGGCTCAAAACCGCGAAGCCTATCCCGCCGGAAGTGCTTCAGGAACTCGACCCGGTCGTTCAGAAACTGCTACTCGCGCTCACCAACGATAAGGACTTCCCGAAGATCGTACTCGACGAGTTCCGCGCGACGAAGGGGAGCAACTTCTTCAAGTCGGGAGAGGACGCGCTCGTCATTGCGAACCGCAAGTCGGAGTTCCAGCGTGCGGTTCACAAAGCGTTCCAGAACCGCGAGATCATGGAACGCGTCGGAAAGGATGTCGCGTTCGGCGAGGTGCTCACGCCATCGGTTCAGAAGAAGGTCGGGCCGACCGTAAAGGAGGGCGTCG
The DNA here is from genome assembly GCA_005772955.1 of Planctomycetia bacterium. Classification (GTDB taxonomy): domain Bacteria; phylum Planctomycetota; class Planctomycetia; order Gemmatales; family Gemmataceae; genus Gemmata. The sequence goes on along the minus strand of SXID01000206.1, from coordinate 752 downwards.
GAGATCTGTTCTCGAATTACAACTTCGAGGCGACCCGCTGGACCGACCTCGTGAAGACCGACTCACGCGAGGGCAACGCCGCGAACCGCGTGGAGTACAAGGACACGGCCGGCAGCGGCGTCCTCAACCGCGGCGCACTGCGTTACCAGATTCTGGTGCCGTCGTACACGGTGATGTTCGCGTTCTTCTTGGTGCTGAGTGTGGGCTGGCTGTTCGTCGCGGAGCGGAAGCACGGGACACTGGTGCGACTCCGCGCGGCCCCACTCACGCGAGGGCAAATCCTGATGGGCAAGTTGCTGCCGTGTCTCGTCGTGTCGCTACTTCAGGGCGTGTTCCTGCTCTCGGCCGGGCGGCTCCTCTTCGGGATGACATGGGGTTCACGCCCGGAGTTGTTGCTCCCGCTCGTCGCGTCCACGTCCTTCGCCGCGGTTGGCCTCGCGATTCTGGTAGCGAGCGTCGCGCGAACGGAAACGCAGGTCGCGGTGTACGGCACGCTGTTGGTTCTCGTTCTCGGAGGCGTGAGCGGTTCCTTGATGCCGCGCGACCTGATGCCGGAGCAGATGAAGACGGTCAGCCTCGTGACTCCGCACGCGTGGGCGCTCGATGCATACAACCAACTGCTCGCGACCCCGACCCCAGATGTCAACGCCGTCCTGACCGCGTGCGGCGCGCTATGTGCCTTCGGCGCGGTGTTCACGATGATCGCGTGGTGGCGGATGGATCTGGAGTAGTTTTCGGGGTCTTGGTTCTAG
>SXID01000205.1 GCA_005772955.1 Planctomycetia bacterium | reverse complement strand
TCGAATCCCTCCCTCTCCGCTCGCTTTCGAACGCTCGCCGTAACCCGGTGAGCGTTCGGCGTTTCGAGAAGGACTCTCGGTTTGGCACACTCAACTGGGTCACAACTGTGCCAATCGATCGCAGCAGCCCAATCCCGCAACAATTCTCCATTCTCTGAAACAGATCTTGTTCGGTCGGTGACGATACCTGCTGCCCTGTCCTGTTGAATGACGGTTCTCCACGGCACGTTACCCGCAGGGGATTAAAACCAATCCCGCCCCTTCTCCTTGTCTCCCTTTGCCTTGTCTCCCTTTCTCTTCAACAAAGCCCTATGTTGAACTCCCCGCTCCCCACGGCCGAATGGCGTGTGGGAGTTTGCCTTGAATGGAGCCGTCATGCACACCGGACCCGCGACCGATTCGGGCGGCGCCGACCAACCGGTGACCGGCGCACGGGCGGCGCTCATGGTGCTCCTCGCGATCAACCTGTTCAACTACATCGACCGCCAGGTGCTCTCGGCCGTCCTCGCGCAACTTGAACTCGACGGCACGATCATTCACCCCGAAGACCCGGCCGGGAAGTTCAAACTGGGCCTGCTAACCAGCGCGTTCATGGTCACGTACATGCTGTTCTCGCCCGTGTTCGGGTGGCTCGACGGGCGCGGCGCGCGGCGGTGGGTGATCCTCGGTGTTGGCGTGACCGTGTGGAGCCTCGCGAGCGGGGCTTCTGGTCTCGCCACCGGATACTGGGTGCTGTTCGCGACCCGGTGTTTGGTCGGAATCGGCGAAGCGGCCTACGCCCCGGTTGCGTCGGCCATGCTGTCGGACGCGTACCCGGCCCGGCAGCGCGGGCCTGTGCTCGCCGCGTTCAACCTCGCGATCCCGGTCGGCAGCGCGTTGGGGTTTGGCATCGGCGGGTTGATCTCGATGCTCACCAACGACTGGCGGCCCGCGTTCTGGTTCACCTTCTCGGGTCTGATTCTCGGCGCGCTGTGCTTCACGCGAAAAGAGCTTCCTCGGCCGACCGGTATGACGGGCGAAGCGCATCCCTCGTACGGGGCGGTGCTGAAGGCGCTCGCCCGCAACCGGTCGTTCGCGCTGTGTTGCGCCGGGATGACCGCGATCACGTTCGTGCTCGGTGGCGTGGCCGCGTGGGTGCCCGCGTACTTCTTCCAGCGGGAAGCGCGATTCGAGGTAACGCCCGCGGCGCTGACCAAACTCGAAGAGAAACTACCGGCCGACGCGGTGAGCAAACTCCGCCCACTCGCCGATGGCACCGAACGCACCTACCCGGAGATGAAGCAGGCGGTAACTAACGCGCTGGGCGCGAGCGCCGAGCACTACTCGGACAAGGTGTTTGTCGCCTCGACAACGGCCGCATCGCCGAGTTCGGGCGGGCTGAGCATCATTTTCGGCGGCATCCTGGTGATCGGTGGAATAGCCGCAACCGTCACCGGGGCGTGGCTCGGTGAATGGCTCCGGAAGCGGAAGGTCCGCGGGGCGTATTTTTGGGTCAGCGCCGGCGGCGCGGCGTTCGCCATCCCGTGCTTTCTCGGCATCCTCTACACGCCGCTGCCGTTCTCGTGGGTGTTCGCGTTCCTCGCGATCTTCGGGCTGTTCCTCTACACGGGACCGGGGAACACCATTCTGGCGAACGTCGTGAAGTCCGACATCCGGGGCACCGCGTTCGCGATCAACGTGTTCATCATCCACGCACTGGGTGACGTGATTTCGCCCCCGCTAATCGGCGCGGTCGCGGGCCGGACCAGTCTCCAATTCGCATTCACGCTCACCACGACAATGATCGCCGCCGGAGCCGTACTCTGGTTCCTGGGCGCAAAGCACCTCGAAAAAGACACCGCGATAGCGGAAGCCCCAGCTACGCCTTCCGCGCCTGCCACAGAATGAACCCGGCGTAGACCACGAGCAGCAGCGCGCCCTCCCATCGCGGCACCCGGTAGCCATTCACCAGCGGCGGCACAAGCAATAGGGAGAACACCGCCATCGCGGGGATTTCGTTCAGGATCGCGTGTTCTGTGATCGTGATCGGTTCCACCAGCGCGACCGCTCCGACGACCAGTAACAGGTTGAACAGCATCGGCCCAACGACGAGGCCGAGGACGAGGTCCGACCGACCGCGGCGCGCCGCGAGGACGGCCGCGACTGCCGCGGGCAGCGATACGCCGACGGCGGCGAAGGTCGCGCCCGTCACGAAGGTGCCCGTGCGCAGAGCGCGTGTCGCCTCGATCATCTTCGCGCCCGCGAGCATCGCCCCGCCGACCAATCCCGCGGCGCCCAGGAGCGCGAGAACGACTGCAAGCCACAGCGGGAACCGCTCCGGTACCCACGCCGCGAATGCTTCCTTCCCTACGTCCGGCTCCTGCCGCACTGCGCGGACCAACAGCACGATCGCCCCCGCGAGCGCTGCGAGCAGGATGCCGCCGTCCACGCGCGAAATCGACTTGTCGGCCGCGAGAAACCAGAACAGGAGCGTGGCGACGCCCGCGAGCGGGACCACCGTGGCGAACAGCTTCGCGCTCGCCGCGACCGGGCGCGCCAGCGCTGCGAGACCAAGGACAAGGCCAATGCTCGCGATGTTGCTTCCAACGACGTTGCCGAGGGCGTTGCCCGTGAGCAGTCGCGTGGCGGTGCGGACCCGCACAACTTCCACGGTCTGCGCCTCCGCAGGCGGGGCGGGTGGCGCGCGGAGTACCACGGCGAGGTCAAACGCGAGGCCCGCGACGCACGGCCCGACCCCGACCGCGACAACCCCGACCGCGAACGCGCTCCGCCCCGTGGCCCGGTCGAGGCGCGCCGCGCCAAAGACCAGGCACCCCGCACCCGCCGCGAGCAGCAGCAACCCGACCGCGAACAGCGCAATGTGTTCCGACATGATTTCTCCGACCGAATCGGACCCCGCCCGATGAAATGAAGTTACTGGTGAGAGTGCGGTCGGGCACCTTTAGTTCCGCGCCGTCTTCCTGGGTCTGGTTTTGATCGTAGTCCTCACGCTCCGCGTGAGGAACCAGAGCGATTGGCTCCCCGCTTTCGCGCCCGGTTCCTCACGCGGAGCGTGAGGACTACGATCACGAACGCTCGTCCCACAACCGAGCGAGGCAGTTCACGCCGTCATCGGATATCATTGCGCAAACCGCAAACGACGGTAGGAGAGTTTCGATGGCGAGTTTCGACGGGCGACTGATCGACCCCGACGAGGGTACACTCGCGAGCGCACTCGGGAAGGCGATGAAGGTCGCGAACCGAGGGCACCGCGACCAGCAGAACCTGATGTCGCGCGACGCGGCGTTCTGGGGGCGGTTCGCACGAGACGTGTTGCGCAGCGTGCCCGAGGGCCGGCGCCGGTCGTGCAAAGGCGGGCGCGCAGTGCCCGAAGTCATTGCCGGATGGTGGACCGACCCGGCCGGGCGCAAGCACGTTCGCGTCATGGGCCGCACCCGCCGCCGGTACTCGCAGATGCGCGGCGAGGTGGAATTGCGAGGCCTCCCACCGTGGTGGCACGTGTACCCGGAAGCAGTACTCGGCGTGCGCGGCACGAAGGCCGACGAGCGGTACATTGCGGTGTGTCGGTGCGGGGCCGTCGGCACGCCGGAATCGCTCGGCTGGATGGGCGACACGTGCGGCCCGTGCTTCGACCGGAAAGCCGACGGCGGCGCCGTGGCTGGCGGGTTCGGGCAGTTCGGCGGGTGGTCCCCGCACCTGACCCAGTTCGGCTTCACGCCGGATGGCCGGTTGATCGGTCCGAGCCTTGCCGGTGCGTTCCGCACGGTGGACCGCACCGACGGGACCGCCACGACCGGGAAGCGGCGGATCGCGAACCAGGTCTCCGCGCTGGCAACGGACGCGGACGGCACCGTGATCGCGCTGCACGATGGCGGCGTGTACCGGTGGCGCGACGGAGCCGGCGACATCACGCCGATACTTCACAGTCAGCGCGTTTGGGGGCGTGTAGCCCTCGCCCCGAACGCGTCGCGGCTCACGCTGCTCTCGTACCAGCAGGTGTTCAGCGCGGACCTCACCGCCGACCGGCCGCAGTACGCACGGTACCCCGCGATCGAAGGGTTCAACGCACTCCTGTACACCCCAGACGGCTCGCGCTTGCTGGGGACGACGTTCAACGGTGAGATCAAGACCGTGGATGTGGAACGCGGTACCTCGGAAACGGTTCGGAGCAACGCGTTCGCGGACCTGCCGAGCGGGTACTCGCAGCCCAGCGAGTTCGTGCTGTCGCCCGACGGTTCGGCGGCGCTGGTCCGGCGCCATTCGTACGGCCCGTACCGCGTCGTGATCCGTCACGTTCCGCTCGCTGGCGGCGCGACGGTCGATCTGCGGGTTCCTGACTGGCACCAACCGGCGGCGCTGGCATACAGCCCGGACGGACGGCACGCGGTCACGGCCGAGACCGAGAGCGGGTGGGTCGGGTTTTGGGACGTGTCGAACGGGAATCCGCAAGGGTTCGTGCGCGCGGTGTTGGAAAACCAGGCGTGGCGCGGCGGTCAGATCGAGTTCTCGCCCGACGGGCGAGCAGTGGCGGTGTCGTACAGCACCGGGCACCAGGAGCACGGTTCGACGATCGCGGTGTGGCCGTGGCCCGAGGTGATGATTGCCGCGGGGTAGAAGAACCTGCCCCCCAACCCCCTCCCTGAAGGGAAGGGGAGAAAGACCTTGCTGGTCTGTGCCGCTGCGGCTTCGCGAGTCGCGGCGCCAGAACACTCGCGAAACCGCAAGCGACTCTTGCTCCCCTTCCCTTCAGGGAGGGGGCTGCGGGGTAGGTTTTTGCGCCTCACGCCTTCGGCGGCGCCGGCGGCTTCGCGGCGGGCGGCGGCGTTGTGGCCGCGGTCGCGGGGGCCGGTGGCTTCGGCGCCGCGGCCGGCGCGGTGCCGTCGGTCACAGGTGGCTTGGGTTTGGGCTTCGGTTTGGGGGCACCCTGGTTCCCGCCACCCTTCTCCGGGCCGCTGGACTTCGGCGCGAGCAGCGCGACCATGCGCTTGCCTTCCATCTTCGCCGGCATTTCGAGTTTGCAGTCGTTTACCAGTGCTTCGAGCAACTGGTTCATCACGCGCTGGCCTTCCTCGATGTGCTGCATCTCGCGTCCGCGGAACAGCACGTTCACCTGCACCTTGTCGTTGTGTTCAAGGAACTGGCGGGCCTGGTTGATCTTGGTCTGAATGTCGTGGTCGCCGGTCTTCGGGCGAACGCGAATCTCCTTGAGCTTCTGCTGGTGTGTCTTCTGGTGGCTCTTCTTGGACTGGGCATACTTGAACTTGCCATAGTCCATGATCTTGCACACCGGCGGCCGTTCCTTGTCGGCCACCTCGACGAGGTCCATACCGGCTTCGCGAGCCATCTCCATCGCTTGTACGGTGGCGACGATCCCGAGCGGTTCGCCCTCGGCACCGATGAGGCGAATGGGGGTAATGCGGATTTGTTCGTTCATGCGCGGGCCAGCGGGGCCGCGGGGGGCATTACTGCGATCGAATGGTGGGATTGCCGTGACTCCTGTGACCTGAGGGGGGAGGTTCCGCGAGAGCCGCACTCGCGACCCGTTCCGCACAACCCTTAGCACATAACTCTTAACTCGTCGTCTTAGCGTCGTCAACGGGGAATAGTGTTTGGTTTTTCGTGTTTCGTGTTTGGTCTCGCCTACGGTCGCTGACGCTCCCGGCTCGCCAAAACGTGAAACGCCTCCTTGCCGTGCACCTCCCTCCTATCGAGAATGGCGCGTAGTCCCGCCGAACGTCTCTTCTCTCGTTCCCACTCCTGGAGGCACCAATGTTCCGTTTCGCTGCCAAAGCCGCCGCCGTCGCGGTCGCCTGCGTACTCGCCACGTCGTCGCTCGCCGCCGACAACATTCTCAACGTGAAGGTCGGCGACAAGTTCCCCGATGTACCGCTGGCCGCAGCGCAGATCGACAAGGTCAAGAAGGACGCGAAGACCATCTCCATCGCGGATCTGAATGGCAAGACGGTCGTGATCTTCTTCTACCCGAAGGCGCTCACCGGCGGCTGCACCGTCGAGTCGTGCGGGTTCCGCGACCTGATGAAGGAGAAGGACTTCCCGAAAGACGTGGTGGTCATCGGCGCCAGTGGCGACGACATGAAGTTGCAGCAGCAGTTCATTGACAAGAACGAACTGCCGATGGCGCTGCTGTGCGACACCGATCTGGCGCTGATCAAGAAGCTCGGTATCCTGGGTGCGGCCAACGGCAAGACCCCGAAGCGCGTGACGTTCGTGATCGACAAGGAAGGGAAGATCGCCAAGATCTACGACAAGGTGACTCCGAAGAGCCACCCGGCGGAAGTGCTGGAGTTCGTCAAGACGCTGAAATAAGTTTCACTCACCCACAGGGCTTCCGCCCTGTGTTTCCCGCGTGTGTTGGGAGGATCGCGCCGTGTCTGCTTCCCGGCTAGTGGAACTGTTCGACCGGTTGCCGGAGTTCCGGCCAGGCGACGACGAAGACCTCTGGACCGCAGGCGCACGCGATGCCACACGCACATTCCACGACGCCGTGCGAGAACACTACACCGAGGGCACGCTGCAACGCCTCCTCACCACTGGTGCGGCGAAGGCGCGTCGGGCCGCGGCGCTCGCGGTCGGGCTGACTGGCACGCCCGCGTCCGTCCCCGCAACCGCCACGGCACTCCATGACGACGACCCACTTGTGCGCCACTTCGCCACCGATGCGATCTGGGAACTGTGGTTCCGCGCGGGGACCGACGAGCAGAACCGGCGTCTGCAAGAAGCGGCAGGCGAACCGGACGCAGCGAAGGCCCGCACCGAACTCGAAAACCTGCTGCGAGAAGCACCCGATTACGCGGAGGTGCACAATCAGCGTGCGATCTGGTTCTTCAAGCGCGGCGAATTCACCCGCGCGGTCGAAGATTGTGAAACCGTCCTGCGACTCAACCCACACCACTTCGGCGCCGCGGCCGGGATGGGACAGTGCCTGTTGAAACTAAACCGCCCGCGGGCGGCCCTTCGCGCCTTCCGACAGGCCCTCGAGATCAACCCACATCTCGACCTGCACGAAACCGTTCGCACGCTCGAATCGCTCGGCGGCGAGTGACGAAGAGCCGCCAGGGTTTGCCTCACACCCAAAACGCGCGGCAGTAGCGGGGAGCGGTTCGTTCGCACTACAATCCGAGGCGCTAGCCCGGCCGACGCAGGAGCCTACCATGTCCCCCGACGACATCAAAAAACGGATCGTTAACGAGATCAAGGCCCGCGCCTACGACGACAAGTACATCGACCGGACCGAGGAACGGGAGATCGTCCGCATCGCCATCGAACTCGGCGTCACCGTCGAGAGTGCGCTGGCCGCCCTTGGGCAGGTGTGCGACGAGTTCAGTTACGTGCTGGAGTCGCGTGTCCTCAAGCAGATCGAGGACCAGGTCGCGACCGCCGCGGCCAACGACGGAAAGATCGACCAGCGCGAGTTCGACCTCATCTTCGGCAACGTCAAGCGGGCGATCAACGGCAAGAAGACCGACCGCGAGGTGAAGAAAATGATGGTGCAGGTGATGGAAAACAGCGGCAACAACAAGGTGAAAACCGGTTGGTTCAGCGACTGGTACACGGCCATGAAGAAAGATTTGGGCGTGTAGGAGTGGGCAGCGTTAAGCCGCTAGCGGCTTGACGCTCACCCCCTGGCCATCTACCTTAGCTCTTTCCGAAATACCGGAACTGTTGTCGCAGTTTCACACGGGTCAGGTGAAGTTGACATGAATCGCAAGAAGCTCGGGAAGTCGCGCAAAGGCCGGTGCCGGTTCTGCACCAAGGACGGGTGCCCGCGGCCTGCGTTCGTCGATTTCAAGGACGTGAGCAATCTCAAGAAGATGATCACGAGCCAGGGCAAACTGTTCAGCCGCAAGCGAAGCGGGCTATGCGCCACGTTCCAGCGCGAAGTCGGCACCGCCGTCAAGCGCGCGCGATTCATGGGCTTGCTGCCCTACGTAGGCGAATAGCCCGAAGCGGGAAGGTAAAAGGTAAAAAGTAAACGAGGAAGAGAAGACCGGATGGTGTTCCGTCTTCTCTTCCTCGTTTACCTTACCTCTTGCCCACGGAGGGAACCGTGGCCACCTCGGACGAACTCTTCCATCGCGCCGTTGCGGCGCACCAGAAAGGCGACCTCGACGCGATACCGGAGCGTGAAAGGGCCCGACTCGACTTCACCCGAATCACGGAGCGACTTCACAGCGAGTCGCGCGAAGAGGCCGGCGGGCTACCCCAACAGCCCGCCGGCCTCTTCGCGCAACCGGGCGAGGACGCGCGACTTCGCGATGTACACCGCGTTCGTACTGACGCCGACTTCGGTCGCGACCTCCTCGGCCGACAAGCCGTCGATCACGAACCGACCGAACAACTCCCAGGTGCGAGCCTCGAAATCCGGCTTGATACGGTCGAGCAACTTGCGGGTGACGTGCAGGTCGTGTTCGCGTTCCCACGCCTGCGCGAAGTCATCGGTTGGGTCTTCGAGGCGCGCGAGGTAGCTCCCGAAGTCGCTTCCACCGGGGGCGACGGGGTTCACCTTACGGCTCTTCCACACGGTCCGCGCGCAGTTGGCCGCAATCGCGCGCAGCCAGCCGCGGAACGCGCCCGGCTTCTCAGGGTGAACGAACTCCGGGAACCGGCGCACCACCACCGCCATGACTTCCTGAATGAGATCGTCGGCGTCGGCGCCGCGCACGTTCAGGCGCTCCGCCCACCCACGAATGAGCGGTGCGTATAATTCCACGAGCCGCGCCCACGCATCCGAGTCGCGCGGGTCGCGGAGACGCCCCAACAACGTGGCTGACGTGACCATCATGGGAACCCCTTTTCTCCAAGTCTAGCCCATCACGGGCGCTTGTGGGAGCGCAAGGTTCCCGGCTATACTCGGGATATCCTGACTCGCCGTTCGGAGACACCGTGCCGGATCGATCCCGATTATTGCTGATCGGCCCGTCCGTCGGGTTGCTCGACGGTGCGATCTCGCTAGTCGCCGACGTGGAACCGGTTTCGCCGGACCTCGCTGAGGTCGCGCGCCGACTCCACGATGGCGGATTCGCAGCCGTCATCGCCGCGCCCGACGTGGTCGCCGAACTGCTCGACCGGTTCCGCCGCGACGAACTCATCATCAGTCACATCGAGAAGGGCTTGGCCGTCCTGAACCCATCCGGGGTCGTGCTGTGGGCCAACCCGGTGTTCCGCGATACATCTGCCGTTGAGCCTGTGGGGAAGCCGCTACTCGAAGCACTCGGCAGCGACCGCGTGTCGATCGAACACATCGAGAGCGTGACCGCCCGCGCCCCGGCCGCAGTCGCCGACGACCCGGCGGACCCGCTCAGCCCGGCGCGGCGCGGCGCCGCGACCGCGCTGCGGGTTTATAGCCCGGTCAACACCGAGCAACCGTATCTGGAGATCGACGTCAGGCCGGTGTTCGCGGACGACGGCACCGTGTCCGGGCTGACCGCGCTCGTGCGGAACGTGACCGCACAGGTGATCCAGCAGCAGAAGCTCGACGCGCTCCACGCCGCCGGGCGTGAACTCGCTGGTCTGGACGCGGACCAGCTCACCGACATGAACGTCGAGGCCCGCGTCGAGTTACTCAAATCCAACCTGCGACGCACAATCCACGACTTGCTCCACTACGACACGATTGAGGTCCGCTTACTCGACCGCGTGACGCACGAACTCAAGCCCTTGCTGGAAGACGGCATGTTACCGGAGGCCTCGCGCCGGGTCTTGTACGCGAAACCCACCGGCAACGGAGTTACCGGATTCGTCGCGGCCACCGGTGCGAGTTACCTGTGCCGCGACACGGTTGACGACCCGCACTACATCGCTGGGGCCGCCGGGGCACGCAGTTCGATGACCGTGCCGCTCAAGTTCCAGGACGAGGTGATCGGCACGCTTAACGTCGAAAGTCCTCGTGTGAACGGGTTCGGTCCAGACGACCTGCAGTTCACGGAACTCTTCAGCCGCGAGGTGGCAGCGGCGCTCCACACACTCGACCTGTTGAGCGCGCAGCAGTTGTGCACTGCGGGCCAGTCGATCGAATCGGTGAACAAGGAGATCGCGCTGCCGCTCGATGAAGTGCTGGCCGGCGCAAGCGTGTTGCTCGAACGACTCGCGACGACCGACCCGGATGCGGCGGTGCGGCTCAGGCGTGTTCTCGGCGCGGCGCGACAGGTGAAGGACAGCATCGCGCAGGTCGGGCGCGACATGACCGACTCGCCCCCGCCCGTGGCCGGTTCGCAGCCCCTCCTGGGTAAGCGGGTACTCGTGGTCGAGACCGACGAGCGTGTGAGGCGGGCAGCGCACCTGATGCTCGGGCGGCTGGGCGCGACGATCGAAACGGCCGCGAACGGCACCGACGGTGTCGCAATGGCCAACGCCGGCTACGACGCGATCTTCCAGGAGGTGAAGCCGCCGGACATGGGTGGCTACGACTGCTACCGGCGTCTGCGTTCCGCGTGTCCGACCGCGGTGATCGCGCTGACGACGGGCTTCGGCTACGACGTGGCTCACTCGATCGTGAAGGCCCGCGCCGACGGGATGCGGCACGTGTTGTTCAAGCCGTTCCGCCAGGACCAGATCGTCCGCGCCGTGTTAGAGGGCGACACCCCGCCGAATGCCAGTTCACCGGGGTGAAGAACGCACATCTCCACACTCACGGCGTTCTCAGAACCATTCGCCACCCTCCGCGGTACGATGTGCGTGGGAATCGCCCTTCCCCCCTCCCATCTCGCTTCGGAGTCCCAATCATGGCGCACACTCTTGCGCGGTCACTGTCTCGGCGGTCCGTACTCGCCACCGCGTTCGCGGTCGGGGTCGCGCTTGTCGGCTTCGCCGCCACCGTTCCGGCCCACGCAGCCGACTGGCCGCAGTGGCGCGGCGCCAACCGCGACGGCCACGCTACCGACTTCAAGGCACCCAAAGAGTGGCCCAAGGAACTCACGCAGAAGTGGAAGGTTACCGTCGGCGACGGGGTCGCGACGCCCGCACTCGTCGGCGAGAAACTGTTCGTGTTCACCCGCGAGGGCGGAGCCGAAGTCACGCGTTGCCTCAACGCCGCGACTGGCAAGGAAGTGTGGGTCGAGAAGTACGACACCGCGTTCAAGGGATTCGCTGATGGCGGGTTCCCCGGTCCGCGATGTTCGCCCGCCGTGGCCGATGGCAAGGTCGTCAAAATGGGTGTGAATGGCACGCTCTCCTGTCTCGATGCCGAGAGTGGCAAGAAGGTCTGGCGCATCGAAACCAAGGGGATGCCCAAGTTCCACACCTCCAGTTCGCCGCTGATTGCGGACAAACTTGTCGTCGCGCAGTTCGGCGGCGAGGGTACCGGCGGTATCGCGGTCTACGAACTCGACGGTGGCAAGGAGAAGTGGAAGTGGACCGACGAGGGCACGGCCTACGCCTCGCCCGTGTTGATGACTGTGGGCGAGACGAAAATGCTCGTCGCAGAGACATCCGCAAGCGTCGTCGGGTTAGACATGAAGACCGGCAAGTTGCTGTGGAAAACTGCGTTCACGGTCACTGGACGCGGCTACAACGCCTCGACGCCGATGGTGGACGGGCAGACGGTGATCTTCTCCGGTTCGGCTCGCGGCACACGGGCGCTGAAGATCGAAAAGAAGGGCGACGAGTTCACCGCGAAGGAAGTGTGGAACAACAAGGACCAATCGACGATGTACAACACGCCCGTGCTGAAGAATGGCCGCGTGTTCGGCCTGACATCGGCCGACAGCCTGTTCTGTGTGAACGCGGAGACCGGCAAGACCGCGTGGACGGAACCGCTGACCGGCGGACGCGGCTACGGGAACATCGTGGACGCGGGCGCAGTTCTGCTCGCGCTGCCGCCGACGGGGACGTTGACCGTGTTCGAGCCGAACGACAAGGAGTTCAAGAAGGTCACGAGTTACAAGGTCGGCGCCGGCAAGACCTACGCGTACCCAATCGCGACCGGGAACCGCATCTTCGTGAAAGACGCCGACTCCGTGATTCTGTGGACCGTCGAGTAAGCGGATTTATACTCCGCGCGGCCAGGAATGAGACAACCGTTCGTATCAACGAGCCGCGACCGCAAGGGAGGGGGAAAGCTAACCGCTCCCTTGCGGTCGCGGCTCGTTGGAATCGCCTGACTCATTCCTGACCGCGCAGAGCACAGTAGGTACCGCGAGCCGAGCGGCACAGTTTCACGCGTCGTATTGCTTCACGAAAGTCGAACGCAGCCCGCCTCGGCGGGCCTACTCCAACGCCTACCCCAACAGCACCGCGTCTGGCTTTTGTCCATTGATCTCGCGTTGCACCTCATACAGCGGTTCCCAAACTTCGTCGAGCGAGTCCTTGAACACGTTGCCGATGAGCAGGTCGGTGACGTGCCGCTTCATGTGCGGATACCGGCGGATGAACAGCCCAAAGTTGAACCCGTCGTAGTAGATGTAAACGAACTTCTTCAGCCGCTCCATGCCCTTGAGGAACACCGGCCCCCACCCGCCCAGTTGCTTCTCGGACAGGTCGCCATTCGCCAAGCCGTCGCACACCGCGTCGGCCGCGAACGTGCCCGACGAGAACGCGAGTTGCAGCCCCGACGAGTAGATTGGATCGAGGAACCCGAAGGCATCGCCCACCAGCACCCACCCGTCGCCCGCGAACCGCGTACTGCGATACGAGAAGTCCTTCGTAGTGCGCCAGACGTCCACACGCTCGGACCCTTCGATCCGCCGCTTCACCGCGGCGCAGTTGTCCACTTCGCGCCAGAAGATCTCTTCGAGCGACGCGTTCTTGTCCGCGAAGATGTAATCGAGACCGCCGACCACGCCCACGCTGATGGTGTCGTTGTGCTGCGGGATGTACCAGAACCACCCCTTCTTTTCCTTCAGTTGAAGCACGAGCGTCGCGCCCTCATCCAATTTGTCCGGTTCGCGTTTCGCGCCCTTGAAGTACGACCATACCGTCGCCTTCTTTAGCTTCGCGTCCGGTACGCGGAGCTTCTGTTTGTTGCTGATGAGCGAACTTTGGCCGCTCGCGTCCACGATCACCTTCGGGTGCAACACTTCCTCGCCGCCATCGGCATACTGCACGCGAATCCCGGTCTGCTTGTCGCCGTCGAACAGCACGTCGAGGACGCGAGCCTCTTCCCGCGCGTCCACGCCGTGTTCGCGTGCGTTCTTGAGCATCATGTGGTCGAACTCGCTGCGAAGCACCTGCCACGTCTGCGTGCATTCGTGCGGATTGTTCTCGAAGAAGTAAAACGGCTGCGATTCCTTCCCCTGGTCGTTGGCGAACTGCACCGAGTACTTCTTGACGAAGTGCGACGACTTCATCTTGTCGAGCATCCCGAGCCGGCGGAGCGCGAAGTACGTGTCCGGCATGAACGATTCGCCGATGTGAAAGCGGGGGAACTTCTCGCGCTCAAACAGGCGAACTGAATGACCCTTTTGTGCGATGAGTGTCGCGGCGGTACAACCGGCCGGACCACCGCCGATGACAACGACTTCTGGGGATGCGCTCATGTGTGTTCTCGCGCGAAAGGGATACGGGCGGGTAAACGCGATACCGGTGAGTGGGCGGAGCCTTACAGCCCTTTTTACGAGCCGGAAGCGTAAGCGACGGATAGCGCTGTCCGTCGCTCACGCTTCCGGCTCGTGAATCCGTACAACACCCACGACGAATCGGTTCGGTTTAGCTCGTGGGTTTCCCACAGGCTGATGTTGCGTCAGCCGAGCAAGTGCCTTGCCGTACCACGCGAGGAAGGCTGTTCCAGCACCGCTATCGGCCGGAAGTGCTCCTGGAGCACCGCGGTCTGGAACAACCCCGCGGATCGTCGTTCCGCGGTGCTCCAGGAGCACTTCCGGCCGGCGGTGCCGTGAGCCTTCCACGCCACAGGAGGAGAAGTAGACCACCTCGGTTCGTCAGCGAAGCCCGCGAGCGAAAGTTCGCGGGCTTGTCGTCGAACCGCCGGCGTCAGCCGGCTGGGTTGCAGTCAGAGTACCCAGCCGGCCGACCCCGGCGGTTCGACTGCTTCACTTCTTCCGAATCACCACCGGCGTGGAGTTCTTCTGCGGCTTGCCCAGTGTGCTGCGCCCGTCGCTCACCCACTTCTCCAACAGCTTCGTCATGCGTTCGACCGCGTCCGCGTTCCTGTCCTGAAGGTTCGTCTTCTCGCCGCTGTCTTTCTCCAGGTCGAAGAGTTGCACGAGAGGCAACCCGGCTTCGTCCTTGCCGGGTCGCGGCGCGCTCCAACCGCCGGAACCGGGACAGAGGCACAGTTTCAACTTCCCCTCACGCACACCGAACGAGCCGTTGATCGAGTGAACCACCAAGCCATCGCGCGGCTTCCCCTCACGCACACCGAGCGCGGGCAACAAGCTGAAGCTGTCTTCGCCCGCCTCGTCGGGAAGTTTCACGCCGATCGCGTCGGCACACGTCGCGAGGATGTCCGTGAGGCACGCGAGCGCCTTCGATTCGCTCTTCGGCTTCACCTTGCCGGGCCAGCGCACGAAGAACGGCACGCGGTGACCGCCTTCGTAGACGTCCGCCTTGTGTCCGCGAAACTCGCCGCTGGGGTTGTGGCCGAGTTTCAGAAGTGCGGGAAAGTCGGCTTGCGGCGAACAGCCATTGTCGCTGGTGAAGATGACGAGCGTGTTGTCTTCCGCACCGTGCTTCTTGAGCGCGGCGAGCACGTCGCCCACGATCGCATCGGTCTGCATCACGAAGTCGGCGTACGCGTTCAGTTTGCTCTTACCCGCCCACTCTTTCGAGGGCGTGACCGGCGTGTGCGGCGTCGTCAGCGGTAGATACAGGAAGAACGGCTTCTTCTCCTCGGCGCGCGCACCGATGTAACTCACCGCTTTATCGCGCAACTTGGGCAGCACGTCTTCGGCCTCGAAGCCGGGCGCGGCCGGACCTTTTCGCGTGCGCCCCGGCTTACCCGCGAACATCGCGAGATCGCGATCTTCCGTCGGGTTCGCCACGACCTTGTCGTTCTCGATGAACGTGTACGGCACCATGTCGAGCGACGCGGAGATGCCGAAGTAGTAATCGAACCCGACCGCGTTCGGACCATTCTTGATTGGCTTGTCGTACTCCACGTTGAACACCTGCTCGCGCGGTTCGATGCTCAACTCGCTCACCTTCTTGTCGGGTTTCAGTTGCCAGTCCATGCCGAGGTGCCACTTCCCGATACACGCGGTGTGATAGCCGTTGTCCTTCAGAAGTTGCGCGACCGTAAGCCGGCCCGTTTCGATGAGTCGCGGCGAAAGCCCACCGAGGACGCCGTTCTTGAGCTTCGAGCGCCACGCGTAGCGCCCGGTCATAAGCCCGTAGCGTGTCGGGGAGCAAACGCCGCTGGGCGAATGCGCGTCGGTGAACGTCATGCCGGACGCGGCCAACTTGTCGAGGTTCGGCGTCGGGATCTTGCCGTTCGGGTTGAGGCACCGCACGTCGCCGTAGCCGAGATCGTCGGCAAGGATCACGACAACGTTGGGCGGCGCGGCCGTGAGCCGCGAGCCGGAGGCGAGCGAGACGAAGAGCAGCGCGAAGATGGGGAAGCAGAATCGCATAGCAAACCTCCGGGAGATGACCGCGATGATACCGCATCGGGTGCTTAGCCTGAAGAAGCTGTAGCGATGGTGCCGATTATTCCCTTGTGGTAAACCGCACCGCGACCCGCGTTGCCTGTTGCGCGCTCATTGCGCTCGCGGGGTGCCACGCGCCCATCGCACCACCAATCCGAACTGCGCCTGCCGCACCTCAACTACCCGTCACCGCACGCACCGCGATCGAACCCGACGTGTCAGCGGTGCCGACCGACTCCGCTTCGCCACTCAAGCGCCCCGGCGAGTACCGCCGACTCACCGCCACCGACTGCCGGCATTACGCCATCGCGAGCGCGCCGTTCGCTGAAGATCTCGACCGCCATTCGGAGAACGAACAGCCGTCGCACACGAAACTGATGAAGAAGGCCGCGAAGTTCGCCGAGACGAGCCGCCTGGTTCGCGGGCACGCGGCCGACGAACTCCGCAACCGCGCCGCGGGCGAGGCGCTCGAAGAGTTCTTCAAACTCGCCGAAGCCGAAGGACAGTCCGACCTGCTGACTGCGGCCGACACGGAACTCCGCACGCAACTCACAGACGCGGAGAAGGCCGAGAAAGCCGGCTTCAAAGACCGCGCGGACATGCCCGCACTCCGTCGCAAGTTGCTCGACATCGAGGCGCAGCAGGCGAAACTCGAAGCGGCGATCGGTGCGCTGAACGCGAGCCTCCGCGCCCGGCTCGCCCTCGCCGCGAACGACCCGCTCCCACTATGGCCCGCCAACCCGCTCAAGGTGAAACCGGACGAGATCGCGGTGGAGCAAGCGGTCGCGACCGGACTGCACTACCGACCGGACCTGAACATGCTCCGCGTCTTCGCCGAGGGCGGCGCGGGCGAGATGACGAACACGGTGCTGACCGGTCTCAACCCGCTGCTCGGAAAGATAAAAGCGGACAACCTGCTCGCGTCACTGCTCTTCCCATTCACGAAGGAACCGGAACGCCAGCAGGCCGCTGCGACCGCCCGCGCCGCTGGCGTGCTCACTTCGCGCGAGCGACTGGCAGAAGCCGAGATTCGCGCCGCGGCGGTCACGCTTCGCGGGCACCGCGCCGCGGTCGCCGCTCGCGCGCTGGATGTGCGCGCGGTGGAAACCCGGCTCGCGGACCTCCAGAAGCGGCAGGCGGCCGGCGTCAATGTGACAACCGATCTCGTGGCCGCGAAACTTGACCTGTTCAAAGCGAAGGGTGATCTGCTTTCCAGCGTAATCGAGTGGCACGTCACCGAAGTGAAGTTGCGTCAGGCGATGGGGTTGCTAGTGCGCGAATAGTTCGCTCGGAAATGGGTTAGCGACCATCCTGGTCCCGCCATTCCATCACTTGCGAAGCAAGAGAATCACGATCCCCAGAAGCGCAAGGACACGAGCGACCGAGAGCGCGACAAGGAGCGTGGTTGGGCCAGCCGGTTGCCGCGGCGCTGGCACGGGGTCCGGTCGGTATCGGGGGTGGGGATCGTCGTCGTTCGCGGACGCGGTCGGCTCGTCGTACCGCGAGGGACGCTCCTTCGAGTCGGGCGCGGGCACCGCGAGTTCCGCCGAGTCGGACAGGCTACTGTCGCCCTCACGATCCTTACGAAGCGCCGCCGACGAACCGCCCGTGCCGGTCACCGCCCCGCGAGGGCGGTCAGCGCCACAATACCGGTCACCACGGCAGCGAGGGCGACCACCAACCCGACGACGTGCGCCAAGGGTCGCCTGGCGTGCGGCGCGCGCGACGGCGCGACGACCGGCAAACGTGAACCGTGGGACACAACGGGCGCGGGAGCCAGTGGCGAAGTGAGCCACGGTGCCGGGCCATCGTCCGACGAAATAGCACCCGGTGCCGGGCACGCGGGAGTTCGCGCCGGGAGTTCACCGAGAGGCATGCTCGGCGTGTCGCAAGCCACCGAAACCGGGAGCGGCGGGTTCGTCACCGGCACCAACCGGATACTCGTCTTGATGATCCGCAGCGTGTCGGGAAGCGGGTCGTGGGTCAGTTCGTGGTCGGTCGCGGACCTGTCGTGAGCCGTGCTGTCGGAAGACGGGCGGAACAGCCGGCCGGGGAAATCCGGGCCGGGCACCGCCCACGGGCGCAACGCGGTCACCGCCACAGCCGGAGTCGGGTGCCGGTCCGCCGGGTCGCGTGCCATGAGCCGGTGAACGACCGCGGCAAACTCCGGCGGCATATCCGGGCGCAACTGCTGGAGCGGGTGCGGGTCGCTGGTCTGCTTGGCTCGCATCTTCCACTGCACGTCGTTGCCGGGGTACGGGGGATGGCCGGTCAACAGGAAGTACAGCGTCGCGCCCAGCGCGTAGATGTCGGCGCGGATGTCCACTTCCGAACTGTCCACCGCCTGTTCGGGGGCGAGGTAGTCAAGCGTGCCGAGGATCAGTTCGGTTCCGTCGATCCCCGATTGCGTGTCGTCGTGGGTGAACCGGACGATGCCAAGGTCGAGAATCTTTACGGCCCCACGCCGGTCGATTAACAGGTTCGCCGGTTTGATGTCCCGGTGAACCAAACCGACGCTGGCAGCGCGGTCCAGCCCGTCGGCCACCTGCACCGCGACGGCCGCCGCTTCACCCGCCGTGAACGTGCCCCCACGTGCCACAGCCTCTTGCAAACTCACCCCGTCCACGTGTTCCATCACGAGGTAGGGCGGGTCGTGCGCCATGTCCGCGTCGAACACAGTCACGATATTCGGGTGGTCGAGGGTCGCGGCGGCGCGGGCTTCGCGGACGAACCGATCCCGCGCGCCGGGGTCCGCGCGAAGCGAGTCCGAGAGCACCTTGACGGCAAACCGTTTGCCGAGGACCGCGTGTTCGGCCAGAAACACGTGCCCCATACCGCCTTGCCCGAGCCGGTCCAGAACGCGGTAGTTACCCAGCCACAGCGCGGACCCGTTCCCGGCGGCGACCTCCCCGACCTGGAACGCGGTCAGCAGACCATCGGCAACCAGTCTCGCCAGTGCCGCCGACGCGTCGGCTGGCGTGTGCCGGTCCGCGAACGCCAACAACCGGGCCGGCTCCACAAGTCGGTCGCGGCGGAGCGCGTCGAACACATCTTGTACAGTCTGCGGCCGGGTCATGGGTGCCACGAAAGCGGCGGGGGATATTACAGGATAGAACACGATTCGGTCGGGCCGACATTTCGGAATGTTCCTGCTGCTCGCCAGTACGCACGTTCTACGGTTACGCGGCCAACGTCGCGGCCA
This sequence comes from Planctomycetia bacterium, assembly GCA_005772955.1. Classification (GTDB taxonomy): domain Bacteria; phylum Planctomycetota; class Planctomycetia; order Gemmatales; family Gemmataceae; genus Gemmata. The sequence continues at coordinate 4,182 of SXID01000205.1, read as the reverse complement.
CGGCACAAGTGACTTCCGTCGAAGGCGATCATGATACGCCGCTCAACTCTGATGCCCACGCCGCGCGAATTGTGCGGACGCACGATCCGTGAGAACGATGTTGATCATGGGGAGTGAAGGCTGGAGCGTCGGAAATGTAACAGGTAACAAGTAAAAGCGAAGACGAGCGTGGTGGCTTGGCCATCGCTTTTACTTGTTACCTTTTCGAGTTACGGGTCGGAGTTACGCAGCCCCTGGCCAGAGGTTGGAACGCCTCGCCTTGGGCTGTTACCCGTGCCACCCATTTCGCGGTTCTTATAACGACGGCTACGAACGCCGTCGGAAAGGCCGCGATTTATGGCAACCACACTCCGGGTCGGCGCGGTCAACTACCTGAACACCAAACCACTCGTCGAGCGGTTAACCGACTTCGCGCCCACCCTCGACCTCTCCCTCGACCTCCCCAGCCGACTGGCCGACCAACTCAGCCGCGGCGAACTCGACGTTGGCCTCATTCCGGTGGTCGAGTTCTTTCGCGGGGACAACTACACGTTCGTCCCGAACATCGCGATCGGCTCCCGCGGCCCGGTGCTGAGCGTCACGCTGTTCAGCAAAGTACCTTGGGAGCAGATTCGCACGGTTGCGCTCGACGAAGGTTCGCGCACCAGCGCCGCACTCACGCGAATCATCCTCGAAAAGCGGTATGGCGTGAAACCGCATGTCCAGCAACTGCCGATCGCCAGCCAGGCCGACGACCTGACTACCGACGCGGTGCTGCTCATCGGCGATCGCGCGATGCGGGCGTGCCTCCCGGGCTACCGGTTCGCGTACGACCTCGGCGAAGAGTGGACCGCGTGGACCGGCCTCCCCATGGTTTTCGCATTGTGGGCGGTGCGAAGCGGCGTCGATCTTGGGGAAGCGGAAGCCGCGTTCCACCGCGCGAAGGAATATGGTTTGGCAAACGCGGGCGCGATCGCGCAGCGCGAAGCGGGGGCGCTCGGCCTCGATCCGGGCTTCTGCCGCCGGTACGTTAGCAACGTGATTCGCTACGACCTCGGCCCCGCGGAACTCGCGGGGATGAAGCGGTATCGCGAGTTGGCCGAAGAAGTGGGTGTTTTGGCGAGCGGGGGGCGTCAGCGACCGGAGACATTTGTTTTGCCCTCTCCCCTTGCGGGAGAGTGTGGCGAGGCGTTGCGAGCCGGGTGAGGGGTGAGACGCGAACCCACAGAAGGGCCGCCCCTCACCCGGTCGGCGAAGCGCCGACCACCCTCTCCCGCAAGGGGAGAGGGCCAGAAAGGAACCCATGAACACCATCGACACCATCCTCGCGAAAGCCGCGAGCGGCACGCGCATCACGCCCGACGAAGGCTTGGCTCTCTTCGGGTGTCGCGACCTGCACAAACTCGGGCGCGCCGCGCACGCGGTGACTATACGATTGCACCCAGAACGGTACCGCACGTTCAACATCGACCGGAACGTGAACTACACCAACGTGTGCGCCGCGGTGTGCGACTTCTGCGCGTTCTACCGCAAGTCGGCCGATTTAGACGCCTACGTTCTGCCCCGCGAAGAGTTGTACCGGAAGATCGAAGAGACGATCGCGCTGGGCGGCGACCAGATTCTCATGCAAGGTGGAATGCACCCCTCCTTGAAGCTCGAATGGTACGAGGAACTGCTCCGCGATCTGAAGGCACGATTCCCGCAAGTGAATCTCCATGCGTTCAGCCCGCCGGAAATCTGGCACTTCCACAAGCTCAACAAGCTCCCGCTTGAGACAGTCCTGAAGCGGCTCAAGGATGCGGGACTCGGTTCGCTCCCCGGCGGCGGCGGCGAGATTCTCGTGGATCGCGTGCGCAAGGAACTGACGAAGGGGAAGGCGCTCTCCGACGAGTGGCTTGAGGTGTGTCGCGTGTGGCACAAGTTAGGCGGCAAGGGCACCTGCACGATGATGTTCGGCCACATCGAAACGGACGCCGAACGCGTCGAACACTTGACTCGCCTCCGCGACCTGCAGGATGAAACCGGCGGGTTCACGGCGTTCATCTGCTGGACGATGCAACCGGGTCACAAAATGGCCGACTTCCCCGAATCGGGCGCGTTCGAGTATCTCCGAACGCAGGCCATCGCGCGGCTGTTCCTCGACAACATCCCGAACATTCAGTCGTCGTGGGTCACGCAGGGCGGGAAGATCGGGCAGGTCGCGCTGTTCTTCGGTGCGAACGACATGGGTTCGCTGATGATCGAGGAAAACGTGGTCGCGTCGGCCGGGACGGTGCACTACCTGACGCTTGAAGAGATCAAGCACAGCATCCGCGAAGCCGGCTGGGAGCCGCGCCAGCGGAACGTCTTCTACCAACTCATCGACGAGAAGCCCATCACCCCAAGTGAGCCGCGACCGGAAGAGAGCGGGAAGCCACTTTCGCCCACGTCATTGCCGGTATCGAACTGAGTCGGCACAATGAGCCGGTGTGTTCCGCCGCACCCATCCGGTCGCGGTGCGGTCCCGACGCGCCTTGCTGAGACGTGAATGTCCGACGAAGCCAACATGCGGCTGCGGCTCCAGAACGTGGCCGCGTACCGCGAACTGCGCTGCAACGTGCAGAAGAGCGGACGCGAGAACGTCGCGTTCGCGCTCATCATGCTCGGCATCGCGTACTTCATGTACACCCTCAACCAGCAGACCTTCGTCGTCCTCCTGTACGCGGCTCTCGCCACCGGTGAGTTGCTCGTCGGTCTATTCAAGTGGGCGGTGCCGTCGGCCGAGGGGCTGGTTCTCGACGGTATGGTGCTTCTGGTGTTCGCCGCGATGAACTTCGGCCGCGAGTTCCTCCGCTTCCAGGCGAACCTCCAGCCCACCACCGTCGGAATCTTCTTCAGTGGGCTGATGCTGTACTTCGCGCTCGGCCGGTTCAAGGCTTACGCGACCCTGCGCCGGCTCTTCGCGGAGCGGCCATCGTCGGAACACATCGCCTGGTTCGACGACCTCGTGCGCGACATCCAGACATCCGACCCACACGTGGACCAGCTCGCGATCGACCTGCCGACCACCCCGCACTGGCGCGCGAAACTGCTCGGCAGCACGGTGTTCTTTGTGGCGAACAACGGGAACGCGGTGTGGGTCGCGGGGCCAGACGATTTCAGCCTCCAGCGTGAGAAACACGATCGCGGCTCCGGGGCCCGCAAGGCGATGTTGCGCATTCACGGCGAAGCCTACCCGGAGTTCATCCTCGACGACGCAAGCTGGTCGAACTACGCGCGCTGGATGGCGGAACAAGCTGCTCCGCGCCCGGCGATGTGAAGGCCTTCTGTAGCCGGGGTCTGTGACCCCGGAGCGTTACCAGCCGCGAAGCACCGGCCTCACAGAGGCCGGCTACAATAAGACCGCAACACATGATCGAAGTACGCGACCTGTCGAAGTGGTTCCGCGGGGCCGGCGGCGTGCGAGTCACGGCCGTGGACGCGGTGCGGTTCAGCGTTCATCCCGGCGAGGTATTTGGGCTTCTCGGCCCCAACGGGGCGGGCAAGACGACTACGTTGCGGATGCTCTGCACTGTGCTCGCGCCCTCCGACGGCACCGCCACCGTCGCGGGGTACGACGTGGTCACCCAACCCGGCGAGGTGCGGAAGCACGTCGGGTTCCTCTCCGCGAACACCGGCGTCTACGACCGCATGACCGCGTGGGAACTGGTCGAATACTACGGGCGCCTCCATCAGGTTCCGCCGGACGAGCTCCGCGCCCGCATGGAAGACCTGTTCGCCACGCTTCAAATGAAGGAGTTCCGCGACGTGCGTGGCGGCAAGCTCAGCACCGGCATGAAGCAGAAGGTGTCGATCGCGCGCGCGATGGTGAACGACCCGCCCGTGCTGATCTTCGACGAGCCAACCGCGGGGTTAGACGTGTTGGTACAGCGCGCGGTGTTAGACAACATCAAGCGGCTTCGCGGTCGCGGGAAAACGATCATCTTCTCGACGCACATCATGCGCGAGGTGGAGAAACTGTGCGACCGCGTCGCGGTGATGGCGAAGGGCGAGGTGGTCGTCTGCGGCACGCTCAACGAACTGCGCGAGATGTACAAGCAAGACGACCTGGAAGAGCTGTTCTTCTCGCTGGTGTCGTGAGCGCAGGGCGATCCGGTTTAGCGTCGGCCCCGGCGGGGCCGTCGTCATTCAGAGAACAGAATGCACGGCCCCGCCGGGGCCGAC